>CAMBVX010000302.1 GCA_945871085.1 Opitutus sp. GAS368
TCAGACCTCAGTAAACGACCTCGATCCTGGTAAACACACGAGCAGGTTCACTTCCCTGTGAGTTTCGTTGAGGGGCCGAGAGGTGGGGATGGGGTGCCGCCGGTTCTTTAACTCTCGTCGGAGTCGCGCACGCGCACTTCGATCTGTTCCTTGCGGGTGAGTCGCAGACGCAATTTGCGGCCGCTGCCATCCGGGAGCGTCAGATCGCTTTGGTTCAGATCGTGCAGCACGCGGTCGATGATCTTCCGCAGTTTCGGGGCATAGTTCACCGTGGGCACCAGATGCACCTCGATCTCCGTACCGGTCCAACGCAGGACCCCGGCGCTTTGGCTCAGCTCCCGGAAGTAGTCGTGATCGTCGCGGTAGTTGTTGTAGGCGGCTTTGAAGGGAGAGAGAGAGCGGTAAAACAGATTGCGGGCGGTGATCTTGATCGCGTCCATCAGCGTTTTATTGCCGGTGTCGAGGCGGACCATGCCTTGCGCCACGAGTTGATCGATCCGTGAAACTTCCCGCTGCATGGCGTCTTTCTCCACTTGATTGGCGATTAATTTCTCGTGCAGAGCGTCGATCTTGAGCGCGCGTTCGGCTCGGTATTTTTCAAAACGTTTACTGGCGTGCTTCAGCCCGGTGAGTTCCTGGCGGAGTGCCTTGGCCGCGGCGGTGGGCGGGGCCTCGGCGGGCGCTTCGGCGGTTGGCCCGACGCGGGTTTCCGGGGGCGGGCCGGCGATTGTTTTTTGGAGTTCGGCGAGGCGTTGCTGGCGCTGGTTTTCGGTGCGCTGCGCCTGGTCCGCGGTGAGCAGCAGGCGGGCTTTTTGCCGGAGGAGCGCCTGGCCGGTCTTGGTTTTTTGCACGTAGGCATGACTGGGCACGAGGCGGTCGGTGAGCCCGGCCTGCAGCGTCGCATAGGGCACGCTGCGGTAGCTGGTGAGCTGATTAATCTCGAAGTGTTTGTTGAGGTATTTGAAATCGTTCTCCTGCACCCAGCGGTTGAACATGAGGCGCACGATCGCCTCGGCGGGACGCGTGAGATCGTCGGTGAGGAGGGCGAGCTGGGCGGTCTCGCCGGCGGGGTTGGTGGCGCGGACCACGATCTGGCGCAACGCCGGATTGGCGGCCCAGATTCTATCGTGGTAGGAAAACTGATACAGTCGCACGTCCTGCGCGTGGTTGCGCGCTTTTTCCAGGCCAAAGGCGCCGCTCACGGCGGCGGCGTCCCAGGGTTCGGCCACATAGCCTTTCTGCCAGGTGATGAGATGCACGGCGGGGTCGGCGATGACTTGGGCGAAGACTTCGTTGCTGTAGATGCCGCGATCCACGACGAAGGTGAGCACGCGCTGCGGCGCCCATTGCAGGGTGGCGCGCAGGCGCCCAATGAGCGGGGCGAAGCGGGCGCGCAAGTCAGCGTAATTATCGGTGCACTCGAAGTAGATGGGGTGGCCTTGCGCGGTGTGCACGAAGTCGCTGTTGACGAGTTTGTCGGCCCAGCGGATGGCGGCACACCAGCCTTTGAGCACCGGTTGCATCCCGGTGTAATGCTGGGTGTGGGGATCAAAATAGAAGTCGGCGCCCACGGCGGCCGGACCGATTTGCAGAAAGTTCCAGCGCAGCACGGCCGCCACGGTGACGGGCGTGGCCAGGCGCTGGAGTTCCTCACGTTGCGGAGTGGGAAAACGCACCGCCGAACCGAGCAGCAAACTCAGATCGTCCCAGTTGAGATACTTGGTCTGCTCCACGTTGGCGGCACCGAGCAGGACGCTGCCCAGCCATTGCGTCAGGAGCGGTTCGCGCGGGGCCACGACCCCGGGCAGCGACCCGAGGGCGCGGGCAAAGAGCAGCAGCCCCGCGTGGTCGCAGAGGATGGCGGCGCCGGGTGCCGGGGCCCAAAAGGAGGGAGTGGACTTGCTCGACGCCGGAGGTGGCGGGGTGGCCGTGGCACCGCCTGCGCTCGCGTCCTCTCCCGTGGAATCAGCGGCGCGCAGGGACGGCAGTTCCTCTGCGCGCTCCGCGTCGTCCGCGCAGGTGGTCTCCCTCAACGCGGTCGGGCGAACGAGCTCGTCCGCCGTAGGCGGTTCCGCCCGCGCCACGACCGGCGAGGACGTCAACGCGGCCAGCCCTTCGTCGGTGGCAGCAAAATCTGGCGCCGCCACCGTCGGCGAAGGTGGCGGTTGGGCAGGCAGTGCATCCGGCGATTCGGCCGGGGCGGTGGTGTCTGGGGTGGGTGTTCCCTCCGTTTTGATCTGAGCCATCAACACCCGCAGCGTTTCGCCGGAGAGCCGGATGTTGAAGAGGCCCTCGATTTCCTGCTGCAGTTTTTCCCGGTAGTTGCGACAGCCCTCGTCCAGCAACTGCGGCCAGCGCTGCCGCACATAGCCATCGATCACGGCCGTGCGCTTGCGGCCGGCCTCCGGCCCCAGCACCATGCGTTGGAGCAGCGCCGGATCGTGCGAACGCAAGGCGTGCCCCCAGGCCCGCATCGTTTTGGGATCGAGCTGGAAAACCTCCGCTAGGATCCGGACCCGCAGGCCCGCATTGTAGAGCCGGGCCACCAGCAGCTTGTACGCGACATGCTCCCGGTCGGCCGGCACGACTTCCAGCAGTTCCAGTCCGTAATAAACGTGAATCGCCTGTTCGTCCGCCGTGAGATAAAGGCTGAACGACGGATTGCGTTTGTCGGTGGGCAGGATCAGTTGCAGCGGCGCGGTTTCGGCGAAGGTCATCAGCCCGCTGACTCACTCCTCTTCGGCGCCATAATCAACCTCGGGCGCCGCGCCGCCTGCGGATCTTTCCGCCAAAACCCGGGGAATCGAACCTGCTCGTCATTCCGCCCGTTTTGAGGTCGGACAGTGAGGTCTGAACCTATCATCTCTGGAATGCTCGACACCCCACCCCTAACGTCCGTTAGGTCCAAGGCCGGCGAATCGCCACCACCACACGCCTCCGCCACGACTTCATCGCCACTTTGCCTTGGGTAAACCCATACGTTTTTGCTTTACTCAAACCCATAAATAAACGATGCTCGGGCTTGTGATGGAAACGCCCGAACTATTCGCCCGGCTGCTCGACGACGCCCGGCACTACGACCCGACCGCCCACACGCGGGGGCTGCTCGCGCCTTATCGCGAGGTGCTCCTGCTCCAACGAGCCAAGTATATGAGCTACGAGCAAATCGCGGCCACGCTCACGCGGCATGGGCTCAAAGTTTCGCCCGCAGGGGTCGGCGTCTATTGCCGGCGCACGTTTGACAAGGCCGAGATCGAACGGATGCGGCGGCACGTCTCCGCGGAAGCGGCGACCGGTGCCGCGCCACGCGCCACCGCACCGCCATCGGTGCTACCGCCACTTCCTACTACAACCGTCACGGCCACACCGGGCAAACGCGGACCGAAAATCGCCCGCGACAACTATTGATTTCACCAACCATGCACGCACCCACCAAACGCATTATTCTCTGGCCGCAAGACAAGGGCGGCATCGGCAAGAGCTTTGTCGCCGCCCTCATCTATGACTACCTCACCGACGAGCGGGTCCGGCTCAAGTGTTTCGACCTCGACCACGCGAATTCCACGTTCAACCGGCTTGTGCCCGAGGCCGAGTTTATCGACACCGACGTCGCCGCCGACAAACTCTGCACGCTGGACCGCATGGTGGACGCCACCCAGCAGGCCGACACGGTGCTCGTGGACAATCGCGCCACCGGCGGCAGCAAGGTGATCGCCTATTTGGATGAAGCCCGGCTCCCACAGCTGCAGCAGCAACTCAACTGCGCCCTCGTCTTTGTCCTGATTGCCACGGACGACAAGGACGCGAATTCGCAGATTGCGGATTTGCTTGATGCCTACGCAACGCGTGTGCGCTGGCTCGTGGTGCGCAATCTGCGCGACAGCGACAGCCTGACGCTTTTCGGGCAGAGCAATTCCCGCAAGCGGCTCCAGGAACTCGGGGCCATCGAGGTCGATGTGCCCTGTTTGGCGGAGGTCACGCGCAACCGGCTGCAGCAGGCGAACCTCACCATCGGTCGCGGGCGCACCTCGGATGCACTTCCGCTACTCGACCGGTCCCGTTGCATCCGTTTCCACGAACGTATGGTCGGGGAATTCACGAAGGCCCGCGCGCTATTGATCGGATGAAACCCGAAGACCTCCTCAACCCCGAGAATTTCCCCGACGAGCTGAAATGGGTGCCGGCCCACTACCGGCTCCATCCCAGCGACCCCGTCTATCTGCTGATCGCGTGGCACTGGCAGCGGGTCAAGAAGTCCGAGGATTCGTTGGGGAACGCGATCACGGAGTTGAAGGCCGCCCTCGACGGCCGACTCACTGAACTCAAGGCGACGGCCGAGAAAATCGCGGGCGTCAACACCGCCTTGGGACAAGTCCAAGAGACGCTGTCAAAAAAGCCCGCGATGCTGGCCCAGGAACTTGAAGCCCAGCTCAAGCAGCCGGTGGCAGCCGCCGTCGCCCAACTGCACGTGCTCGAAAAATCACTGACCCCCGTGGCGCACTCCTTTCAAACGGCGCAACGCCGGCAGCTGCTTTCCACGCTCTTGATTGGCGTGGCGTTCGGCTTGGTCTCCGCCGCGATCCTGTTTCACTCGTGAAACCCAACCCCTACGCGCTGGCCGCGACGTGCGCGCTGCTTGCGGCCGCAAGCCGTTTCTTCGCGCCTGACTCAACCGGATATTGGCTGGCCGTCCTCATGCTGGGCGTCGGCCTGTGGATTGTCTTCGGCGCGCTGGCCCGAGCGGATGACGCCGACCGGAAATCCGTCCTGCGGCTGTGGGGTCTCACGTGGACCCGCGACGAAGCGTGCTGCCATTTTTTCGTCACGGGCGCGACGGGCACGGGCAAGACAGCGCGCGCCGTGGTGCCGATCGTGCATGGCTTGCGCTCGACCCTGCCCTCGACCGGCATCCTCGCCATCGATTCAAAAGGGGCCCTTTGGAAACCGCTGGCCACGATGGCGCGAAGTCTCGGTCAGGAAGAGAGCCTGCGCTTGATCCGGGTGCGTCCGTCACACATTCCGGTCGAGGAGTGGAAGGCGCCGTTGCGTCTCAATCTGCTGTCCGACCCCGAGGTTCCGTGGGGCACCTATGCGAAACTCATCGTGGATACCGCCACGGCGTCAGGGCAGCGTGGCGGGCAGGCGTTCTTCAAAGAGTCCGCCCGCGATGTGATCACGCATGCGATGCAGGCGCTATCAGCCGCCAACCTCGAGGTCACGCTGTCCAACGTCCACGACCTGATTTGTATTTCCACGGATTTGGCGCAGGTGCTCGCGCGCCTGGCGGAGCGGCCGAGCCGCGCGTCGGAAATCGAACTGCAATATTTCAAGGACTTCGCCGGCCAGCCGCCGGAACAAAGGAGCGGCACCGTCTCCACGGTCGCCAATTTTCTCCGCCCCTACACCGCTCCCGACATCGCCGAGGTATTCTGTTCGGTGGAACCCAACTTTTCGTTCGCCGAGGTCGATGAAGGCCGGCTCATCTGCCTGTCGATTCCGCAGACCTATCAGGCGGAACGCCGCTACTTAAATCTCATGGCGAAGCAGTTGTTTTTCCTGCACGCCTTCCGGCGGTTCGATCTCGAGCTGGACGAACTGCACCGTCGAAACCTGATCGTGCTCGTCCTCGATGAGGGGCAGAAAACCACCCTCGTTTCCGAGGACGGTTTCGCCGACCACGCCACCGTGGACGAATTGCGCGAGGCGGGCGTGTGTTTGATTTCCGCGACCCAGACCCCGCTCTCGCTCTACGCGGCGTTTGAAACCGAGCGCAAGGCCGACGTCTTTATGGCCAATCTGCGAACCCAGATTCACTTTCGCGCTGCCGACGAAAAAGGGGCCAAAATCGTTTCGGAAAAAATGGGCGGGCGCGAAGTGAAGAAATACAGCGGCGGCGTCAGCGGCGGTCGCACGTCACGCAACTGGCAGATGATCGATGAACCGTGGTTTAAGCCCGTCAGTCTCCAGGCCATGCTGGAGGGCACGGCCGTGATTCGGCATCCCCGGCGCACGGGCCAACCGCTGTTGCGGAAATTGCCGTTCACTTCGTTTACGCAGGCGAACGATTTTCAGACGGAGCCAAAGTAATCACGGGTCTCGGAACGGTTTCAGTTTCTCGACGGATCGATCGCCGGGGAGGCCGCGAAGAGCGAGCGTCGGGCACGGCGCTTTCGCTTTGAGCGCGGGACCTCGCGAGAGCCGGAGCGCAGCTTGACCGGCCAATCGATCGCTTCCAGATAATCCTCGACCAAGCCCGCCGCATCCCGCCGCCGGAGCGTGTGGACGAGCAGCGCGACGACATCGGGAGCCTGGACGCCCATTTTGCGGACGAGCCGACGCACCGCGGCTAAAAAGGCGGAGTAGTCCTCCGCCGGGAGAGCTAACGACAATTGCACGAGGCGAGAGCGATGAGTCATGATACATCGAATCTGAGCGGTTGTGATTGTGGCCACTGCCCCGGCCGGACGGCAATCGCGCGCGAAGCGGACGGATTTTTTGGAAAATGCGGCGCATCGCTGCGCCCATTGAAACTGGGCGCGGCATCCTACCCTTTCCCGGCGCGGCGGTCTTTTTAGTATCCGCGAATATCTTGCGTCAGAGTTGCCGCACCGCCGGATAAAACGCCTTGGGGGGTGCCCCGAACAGGCGCTTGAACTGGACCGTAAGATGGCTGTGGTCGGCAAAGCCAGTCGCATAGGCAATTTCGCAGATCGTGCGGGTGCCGGTTTCAATCTCGGTGCGCGCCCACCAGAGTCGGGACCGCAGGATGTATTGCTCCGGCGTCAAACCCGTCGTCGCCTTGAAGACCACCGTGAAATGGCTGACGCTGAGCCGGGCTTCGCGCGCCAGCGCAGGAATCGTGATTTTTTCCGCGAGGTTGCTCGCGATGAAGCCGCACACCCGGGCCTTCGTCTCCGGTCCAAGGATCACCGAACCGCCCGACGGCCTGCGCAGGTCGTTCGCCTTGGCTTGCAGGATGCGCGCGGCGAGCAATGTCCCGTGGGCGAGGAGTTCAACGCGGTTCCGCGGCTCGGCCGACTGGCACCGCACGGCCAGGTCCGACAACAATCCGCCGATCAAGGGATCGCAGAGCGCGTAGGCCGAAAACGGATCGAGTGCGGGGACCGACGGGAGTGCCGCCACCGCACTCTGCGCCCAGATGGGGGACGCGTGGATCACGGCCAGGCCGGCCCGGCGTCGCCATGCGATCGAGTGCGCCGTGCCGGGAGGAAGAATGAGGATCTGGTGCTCTCCCCCGGTCCACGTCGGCAGCGGGCCTTGCGCGCCGCGCGCGGTGACGTCCCATCGGGCCGATTTGAAGGCGCAGAGGATTTGAAATTCGGCGTGGCTGCATTCCGGCCAGAGATTCGGCTCCTGCCAGTCACAGGCTACGCAGATTTCGGAGCTGCGGGCCGCCACCCAACGACAGGTGCGGACCGCCGGCGGCAGCCCGGCAGGACCAATGAATGACGAGGTGGAAGGCGAAGCGCCCGATGGTTCGGCCATAGCCGCGGATCACACCGCGGGCTCGTGAATGGCGCGCGGCTGGTGAATTCCTCAGCATAGGCATCCGACCGAAACCGTGCTTTGATTTATCCCTGAAATACTTGGTGAGTGCGAAAGACACGGTGAATTTGGCTGGGCGCATTTTTCTGACGCACGGGCTGCGTCGACCGCCGCCGTGGCCTGCGGATTGCGCAGGCGGTTAGGCGCGAAAAGCATCGGGTGCAGGGTCGCCTCATCGCCCTTCAACGGAGAGCCCCAGAGTGCCAGCAGCGCTCCCGGCAAATACCCGGTTCGCTGGGCCGATTTTGTGAAAAAGGCGGGATTTCCCGAATGGGGTGAGAATCGTTCCAACGCGATGCGCCACAGCTTTGGTTCCTATCACTCTGCCTTGCTTGTCGACGCAGCCAAAACGGCGGCGATGCTCGGCCCCCCACCGAGCAAACGATCAGGTGCTTTTTGATAGCCACCGCTCGCTTGCGGGAAAGAAGGATGCAGAGGTATATTTTGGGGTATTGCCCAGCAGCGCCCACAACGTCGCCTGCAACCCGCCCTTCAACGACAACGGGCTGGATTCAGAATGTCGTCCTACAGTTGTGACCCCGATCCCTCTGCGCGCTGCAGCCGAATCCACCAACCAGTCGTGATCGCAATCGCGCAATGACCACCCCGAACGCTGCAAGGGTGTGCGCAACACGCAGAAGAGATCGTTCAGCAGGCATGGGATCGCCGCAGAAAAACGGCTCGCCACCGCCGGCGCAACTCCGGACGGCAGCCGCGAACTCAGCCGCGGTCTACTCCTGAGGGTTCGGAGTTCGATTTTTTGTGCCGGGTTGCGTTTTTTGTGGCCAACCAGCCGCGCGCGGCGTCCGTCGTCTGCCCTCCACTCCCTGTCCTTCCGCCCCTTCTCCGGTCCCAAGTGCTCGCGCTTCTCATTTTGCGCTTCACGGACGGTGAT
>CAMBVX010000303.1 GCA_945871085.1 Opitutus sp. GAS368
GAGCGCCAGCGAGCCGACCCGCCCTTGGCTTGCTGGCGCTCGCCGCGACGAATCGAATTCAAAACGCCCGCCGTAATTCCCCTTCACTTCCATGCTCAAATTTGTTTCCCGCTCGATCATGCTCGGCCTCGGAATCGCCGCCACCGCTCTTCACTCCGCCGAAGCCACCGCCTTCACCTCGCATCTCCCCGCTGCCAACCACACCGGCGGCGCCGTCGTGATCGTGTCTCCCGCCGCCGCGACCCCGCTCGCCCGCTGGCTCAGCGACCGCGGCCTCGCCGCCTTCACGCTGCCGCCAACCGCGACCACCGCCGACGTTTCGCTCGCCCTGCGAACGCTCCGCGCCCGCGCCGCCGACTACAAAATTTCCCCGACGCGCCTCACTGTGCTCGGCCTCGGCCGTGGGGCCGATCTCGCCGCCGAGGCCGCCTACAACTCCGCGCCCGACACCCGTCCCGCTCTCCTCGGTCTGATCGGCGGCGGACGTCTCCCCGCCGATGGTGCGACGAAACTCCCGCCCACTTTCCTCGTCGCCTCCTCCGCCAAGACCGCCGAGGGCGCGACCGACCCCGTCGCCCTCTGGACGAAGCTTCGCGCCATCCGCACCCCTGTGGACATCCACCTCTTTCCCGCCGTCGAGTCGCCCGCGACCGAGGAATGGCGGGAAATGTTTTTCAACTGGGTCCGCGTCGGCGGTCTGCTCACGGACGCACCCCGCCTCGCGCTCAAGGGCATGGTTTACCTCGATGGTCATGTTCTCCCTCACGGCTACCTCGTCCTCACGCCCATCGGTTTAGCCGGGGCCGGCCCCATTGTCTGCCGGGTCATTAACTCCACCGCCAACATGCCCATCGGCGAGTTCACGGTGCCCGCCGACCAGGGACCGGTCGCGGGTCGATACAAAGTCGAGCTCCGCCAAAATATGAATCGATGGCTCAGCAACTCTTTCAGTGGCGGCCTCGTCCAGACGCGCGGCAGTGCCGCGACGCCCGAGCAGCTGCACTTCGGCCACCACCGTTCGCTCGCACCGACGATCGACGACCAGCACGTATTCACGAAAGCCCGTACCACCGACGCGCAGGACTACGTGATCGAAATCAAACCCGGTGCCGACGCCAACCTCGCCCTGAAAATCGAAGTCTTCTCCAAATGAACCGCACTCTTCTCCGCAAAGCTCAGACTCTGTGTTACCTGTGCCTCGGTGGTTTTCTCTTTCCCGTTACGACATTCGCGGCCGACTCCAGTGTGACCGCGCCTCTGGGCGGCATCATCGGCGGTCCGAAAAATCCCGGCCAAGTCGCCTACGTCGAGCAGCTCCAGCGCATGGGCCCCGGCCCCGTGGCCGGAATTCCTGAACCGATTCTCCTGTGGCCGCAGGGCGCGCCTGACGCCGTGCCCGACGCCCACGGCGTCTTCACCGACGAAGACAAGCCGGCGATCTACGCCTTCCCTGCGCCCGCGAATAACAATACCGGCGCCGCTCTCCTCATCATCCCCGGTGGCGGTTTCACGAATCGCTGCATGGACAACGAGGGCGTGCAGGTCGCGAAATTTCTCAACCGCCACGGTATCGCCGCCTTCGTGCTCCGCTATCGCATCGGACCGGTCTATCCGCGCCGCGCGGTCTCCACGATGGACGCGCACCGCGCCATGCGCCTCCTCCGCGCCCGCGCCACCGAGTTCAAGATTTCACCCGAGCGGATCGGCACCATCGGGTTCTCCGCCGGCGGCGAACTCCAGGGCGACGCTTTCTACAACAGCGTGCTCGACGGCGATCCCGCCGCGCCCGATCCGCTCGACCGCGTCTCGACCCGGGCCAACTTCAACGCGCTCATCTACGGTGGCCGCGACCTTCAGAATCCCGCCGCCGCCGCGCCGACGTTTTTGTTCAACACCATCGAAGACGCCGGCCACCTCCGCGTTCAAGTCTCGATCCTCAATGCCCTGCGCAAAGCAGGGGTCCCGGTCGAAGCCCACTTTAATCAAGTCGGCCCCCACGGCACCGCGATGTCCCTCGGCGATCCGCTGCTCGGCGACTGGCCGGAGTTGATGGTGAAATGGCTGCGCGCGGGTGGATTCCTGGGTAAAAATTAATCGCGCACGCTCCGCCGAAAACCAATCTGCCCGCTTCGTCCGTCTTGACGCCCGACCGTCCTGCGGCCTCCGTTTTTCCATCCTTTTCTTTTATGTCTATTCCCCCCACGTCAGCTCTCTCGCGTCGTAATTTTCTCGCCGCCACGGCCGCTGTCCCGACCGCACTCATGCTTGGCTCGCTCACCGGTAACGCGATCGCCGCCACTGCGCCGGGAGCCGGTGCCGCGCCTGCGAAGAAAAAATATCCCATCGGCATCGAGCTCTACGCCGTCCGCGGCGAGCTCGTGAAGGATCTGCCCAAGACACTCCAGACCGTCGCCAAGATCGGCTACGAAGTCGTGGAGTTCTACGCGCCCTATTTTGCGTGGAAGATTCCCTACGCGAAGCAGGTGAAAACGATCATGGACGACTGCGGCCTCCGTTGTCTTTCGACGCACAACCACCTTGCGTCCTTCACTCCGGGACAGGAGGCGATGGCTCACGCGATCGAACTTAACCAAATTCTCGGCACGAAGACGCTCGTGATGTCCTCTGCCCCGCGCGGCACCAACACCGCCGAGGCGTGGAAAAGACTCGCCGGCGACCTCGCGAAGGCCACCGCGCTGCTCCTCCCACATGGGCTTTCGGCTGGTTTCCACAACCACGCCAGTGAGTGGGCCAAGGTCGAGGGTGACACGCGTATCATGGACCTCCTCGCCGCCAACACCCCGAAAGAATTTGTCCTGCAATTCGACGTCGGCACCTGCGTCGAAGCCGGCGCCGATCCCGTCGCGTGGATCAAGGCCAACCCCGGCCGGATCCAAAGCGTGCACCTCAAGGACTGGGCGCCCGGCACCCGCGCCGAAGAAAAAGGTTACCGCGTGCTTTTCGGCGAAGGTGTCACGCCGTGGAAGGAAATTTTCGCCGCGGTCGAAGCCGTCGGCGGCGTCGAATTTTACCTGATGGAACAGGAAGGCAGCCGTTACCCGGAGTTCGAGACCGCCGAGCGCTGCCTCGCGACGTGGAAAAAAATGCGCGCCTGATCGCGCGCCTTCCGCCCGCGCGAGAAATGCGATTTCATCCGACAACAGACTGCATTTCCCCTTTGTTCGTAACTGCACCGACGTTCGCTCCCCGTTCACTGATACCCATGAAAATTTCCTCCGCTTGTTTTCGGATCGCTCTCGCGCTCGCGTTTTCGCCGGCGTTTGCCCAGCCAGCTGCTCCCACGCCTGCACCTGCTCCGCCCGCCGCGCGCGGCAAGGGCACCCGCCCGCCGGTGAACCCAAAGATGGACGCGCTTTACAAACTCGGGCCCGACTCGATACCGATGGAAGGCGTGCCACAGGGGAAATTCTCCGAGCCGCGCATCATTCCGTCGCAGGTTTTTCCCGGCACGCAGCACACCTACATCGTTTACGTCCCGGCCCAATATGATCCGGCGCAACCGACGGCCCTCATGATTTTCAACGACGGGCAGGCCATGATGGCGGAGCCTGGTAGCGTGCAGGGCCACCGCGTCCTCGACACGTTGATCTACCGGCGCGAAATCCCCGTGATGCTCGGCGTGTTCATCAATCCGGGACGCCGCCCCGATCAGCCCGAACCCACGCCGCGCGACTGGGGTGACCAGACGACCAACCGCGGTCCGGAATACAATCCGCCCACCGACGCCTACGCCCGCGTGATCGTCGAGGAGCTGATGCCCGCGCTAAAAAAGGACTACAACCTCTCGCCTGATCCGGAGCTGCACGGCATCATGGGATCGAGTTCGGGCGCGATCGCCGCGTTCAGCACGGCATGGTTTCGACCGAATGATTTCCGCAAGGTCATCTCGATCACGGGTAGCTACACCGACATCCGCGGCGGCCACATTTTTCCCGAGCTGGTGGCCGCGGCGGAGAAAAAGCCGCTGCGGATTTTTCTGCAGGACGGGCGCAACGACAACCGCAGTACCACAAATCCGAACCGCGACTGGTTTTTTCAAAATGTCCGTCTGATGCGCGCCCTCGCGGCGAAGGGCTACGAGCTCAACTATGCTTGGGGCATCAACAATCACGGCCAAAAACAGGGCGGCGCGATCTTTCCTGAAATGATGCGCTGGCTCTGGCGCGACCAGCCCGTGTCCACCGATCCCAACGACATGGTCGAACGTTCCTTTCGCGCACCGTTTGTGCCGAATCCATAGCCCGCAGGTGTCCCGGTCGAAGCTGTCGCCGGTCGCATCGTTTGCCTCTCCTGCTGGCGGTGAGCGCCCCAAGGCGACCCCGACCGCTTCGCCGGTGAGCGCTCGGTGCAACTGGAAACGAGGACAGTGATTGCCGTGCCATGAGATTTGCGTGCTGGCGGCGTGGGAGCATCTGTCGGGGGCGGAAATTGCCGCGCGCTTCGGTCTGGCTGAGAGCACGGTCTACGTGCAACTGGCGCGCGGGGTGAAGCCGTGTGCGCGTACTTGCGCGAACGGGGGGAGGCGCGAAGAGCGGGAAGGGTACAATGGAGGCGGTGACGGATGAGGGAATCGAGGGCGCTGCAGCCGAGTGGCTGGTGCGCCGTAACGGCGGATTTGCATCGGCCGACGCCGAACAATTTGCCGCCTGGCTCGCGGCGGATGCGCGGCATCGTGTGGCGTTGGTCGAGTTCGAGACGGCGTGGGCGACCCTGAGTTTTCCTGGTCAGGTTGCTCGGGCGGAGGAAGCCACGCGTCAGCTCTCCGCGCGTGCTACCCGCCATGGTCGCCGACGCCTCGCGGTCCCGGGTGCGGCCTTGTTATCGGTGCAGTGGGAGTGGGGAGGGGGCGATTCTCGATGCGTGAACCGACAGCGGGCTCGACGGTCGTGCGGCGACCGGATGTTCAGAAATTGCCCGATGGCACCCGGGTGGAGCTCAACGCGGGTACCGAGTTCGTCGTGGAATTTACACCGGGAGTTCGCGCGGTGCGGTTGGTGCGCGGTGAGGCGCTGTTCGCCGTGCCGAAGAATCCCGCGCGGCCGTTTGTCGTGGGTGCCGGCGCGGTCTCGGTGCGGGCGGTGGGAACCGCGTTTGCGGTGCGCCACGGTGCTGCCGTAGTGGGTGTGCTGGTCACCGAAGGAAGGATTGCGGTAGAGCGAACCGGTGGCGACGTCGTTTCGGAGACGGGAGTTTCCGTCCCGCTGTTCGTTTCGGCCTGCGGAAAAGCTGAGATGCCGAGCGATGTTTCGCGGGTGCCGCTGCTAGCGGCTGAAATTGGCAGGGCGCTTGTGTAGCGCGGCCACCGCGTGGAGTTCTCTCGCACGACGCTGGCGGACGCGTTCGCGCAATTTAATCGGGAGAATCGCGTGCAGATCACGCTGGCAGATGCGGACGTGGGACACCTCGTAATCAGCGGCATTTTTTGAGCGGATGACCCCGGGGGAATCGTGCGGTTGTTGGAGTCGGGCTCCAACGTCCACTCTACACGGGCGGATCAGGCGATTGCTTTGCGCAGTCGGTAGAGCGGAGCCGGGCTGGTCGGATTTTTTCGTTCTGCGTATGGCACCGTCGAAGCCGTGCTGCGCGACGGCCAGAAATCGATCATCCGCGGGAAGACTTCCGTGCGTGTTGCCGGCGAAGCCGGCGACAGTCAGTCCACGCCCGTCAACGTCATCCCTCCGACCAATGCCTACGGCATTTTCTTCCAGCCACCCGACGCTGCGCTCGATCGCATTCCCGGCATCGACCTGAACCCCACTGTGCTCACAGGCAGGCCCGGCTAAATCTGGGCGCCGCTCGTCACCGTCGACAACCGGGGAAATTCGGCGGTATTCCGCAGAACAACGGCGCGGATTATTTCGTGCCGTGGTTCATTCAAATTCCGCTCGTGTTGGACACTCCCGGCCAGCGGGAGCCGGGATACCTCAACAGCGATATTCCCGCGCTCAGTGGAATTGCCGGCGTCATGGGTCGCATCCGCTACGCGACGAACCCCAACAATCGCCCGGCCATCGACGCCATCTCAACCACGTCGTCGTTTAACCTCATTCCCGGCTTTACGACGCCCGTCCTCCAGAATCGCGAGGTCTTCGACTACCGCAGTCGGCTGATCTCCGGTGCGACCAACCGCATCGAGCAGAACTTCACCGCACTAAATGCGGCCGTCACGCGGGAGTTGTTCAATGGACGCGGCGGCCTGGAGCTGGCCGTGGACAAACACACCACCCGCTCGAACCGCGTGCTGCCGTTTTCCCAGGGTCAGAACGGCTCCGCCAATGGGCTCTCGGATATCTCCATCGATGTCTCGCGCTACCTCAGCAACGACCAGCCCAACCCCGACCTCGGCCGTCTCTACATACCGCAGCTCGGCATCCAGGACCGCAACACCCGCCGCGAGGGAGAGTCGTTTCGCGCGACGGCATTCGACCAACTCGATTTCGATGACCGCCGCAAAACGCTCTTCGGCCTGCCGCTCGGCAACCACACGTTCTCCGGCCTCTACAATACGCAGGCCATCGCTGCCCGCGCCGAGTCCTTTCAATCGGCGTGGGAAAGCAGCACGCGTGATCTCAACACCACCGTTTTCCAAGAGTGCATCGCCAGCGTCTACCGTCGCAGCCCCGGGCTCGTCCACTACCTCGGGCCCTCGGTGATAAACGCGAATTCGGCGAGTGATCTGCCCGTCACCGGCGTCTTCACCGGGCGCATCCCCCAGGGCGGTGACGTGCAGAACGTGACCTTCTTCGATTTCGTCACGAAGCAACTCGTGACGGAGAAACTCCCAACCTCCGGCACAAGCGCGGCAACACGGCGTGAGGCCGGTCGGACCGGGGTAGGAGTTGGAGACTTACCTAGTCGTGGTGATCTGGCGGACAATAAAACCGCCGGGGAGCGAAAGGACGGCACTTGTCCCCCTGCACCGCAGCGTGGCGAAGGACTGGATGTTGGCCGGGGTGCTGAGCGCTGGATAAGAACGTCTCCCAAAGTTCGGAAGCTTCAACGGATGCTAGATCGGAAAGCGAAAGCGGAGCCGCATTGGCGGTTCTTTAGTTTGGACGGTGAGCTGGATCGGCAGGACGTCCTTTCCGCTGCGCTCGATCAGGTGATCGAGAACGCCGGCGCGCCGGGAGTGGACGGGTTCACCGTGGAGGCATTGGCCAAAAATCCGACGGCACGGGCAGCGTGGCTGCACGCGCTGGCGGAGGAATTGCGAACGAAGACCTACCGCTCGAGTCCGCTCCGGCGCGTCGATATCTGGAGGGATCAGGCCCAGACCAAGCGTCGTACGCTGGGCATCCCCACGGTCAATGACCGGGTGGTCATTTGGCCCCTGCGGTCGGGCCCTGGGCCCCGCGCAGCTGCGCGGCCCTGCTGCGCTGCGCTTCGTCGCCGCTCTTGGCGAACCTCTCCCTCAACGATCTCGATCAGGCGGTGAATGAGCAGTGCGAACAAAAGCCGACGCTGGTGCGCTAGGCGGACGACCGCTTGATCCTGTGAAAACCGGGTCAAGGGGCGGGGCGGCAAACGCGCCTGCCACGGTGGCTGGAGGCACGAAAGTTAAAGCTCAACGCAGGGAAAACCCGGTTAGTGGATACACGGAAGGAAGGCATTGAGTTCCTCGATGTTTCTGTCGCATGGCGGGAAGGCCTGCAGAGCCAACGGTGGTATCCGCACGTGGAGCCTAGCGCGAAAAGTCAGGCGACGTTTTGCGACAAAGTGCGAACGGTGCTGGAAGTGCGCACGCGAAACCAAGCGGCGGGTGGTTGTGGCGAAAGTATAGCCGCACCCACGGGCTGTTCCGCTTCTTCACCGACGACCGACTGGCAGGCCGATACACGCTAGGGAACTGGCCGCTCACCCGCGGCCTGGAAACGATGAACTCCGCTGAAACCAATCCGAAAGAACGGGGACGCGGTAAGCCGTGTGCGGGAAAATCGCCTGCACGGTTTGACGAGGGGAGGGCCGTGATGGCGGGAGTCCGTTCTCGTTACTCTCTTTTCTCTACAACCTGAAAATTGTGCCTGATCGCGAAGCGACTTTGAGTTCGGAGTTCCGCGTTCAGGCGCAATCCGTCAATCCTTCCGCCTGAAGGCCGGACTACGAACCCGGAAAAAGGCGCTCCCCACAATCTGGTAAAATCTTCAGTGCCGTCCCACAGCGTGAGTGCACGCGGAAGCGACTACCTCTGGGAAGGCAGGATCAGGCTGGCTCGTTGAGCCCAACTGCAATCGGTGATTTTCGGTTCTTCGGTGGTTTTTAGTGGATACGACTCACGTCGGCTGTCCCATGAGCGGGTGCGCCAGACCGGGCAGGCACGGCTGGAGCGGCCGGTCGAGCGCGCGATAGTCCCCCGCGGCTGTCCCACAGCGGCGGAGCAGTTCGGCTAGGTCGCGCGGCAGCCACAACGCCGTCCGCACATAGGTGA
>CAMBVX010000304.1 GCA_945871085.1 Opitutus sp. GAS368
AAGAAACTCGTGAGCCTCTGCCTCGCGGCGTCCATCGCCGCCAGCACCGGCTTCGCTCAAGCCCCCACGGCCGACTCGATGCGTCGCCTGCAGGACGAAAACGCCGCCCTGCGCAAACGCCTCGCCGAAATCGAGGGCAAAGCCGCCCCCGCGGCCCCGGCTGCTGCGCCGACGACCGCCAAAGCGCCAGCAGCCAAGGCCGCCGCGTCGCTCAAGACCGATGAAGGCGTCGTCGCGCTCTCGCCGTTCCAAGTCAAAACCGACAAGGACTTCGGCTACCTGAAAACCAACTCTATCACGGCGACGCGCATCGGTACCGAAATCCAGCGCACCCCGCTCGCGATCTCGATCCTGAGCGCCGAGCTCATTGCCGACACGAACACCCAGAGTATCACGGACGTCCTCCGCTTCACCTCTTCGGGTTCGGGCGACAATAACTTCGTCATGCAGCGCCCTGCCAACGGCGCCACCCCGGTGGGTCAGTTCACCCTCCGCGGTTTCCAGGTCAACTCGATGCTGCGCAACGGCACGCAGCGCTACACCTCGTTCAATCTCGATAACACCGAGCGCGTCGAGATCGTCAAAGGTCCTGCGGCCCTCTTCTTCGGCCAGGGAGCCCCCGGCGGCGTCATCAACTATGTGCTGAAGGATCCGCAGTTCGCTCAGATCCCGACCACGATTACGCACATCAGCGGCTCCGACCAGAAAAACAAGGTCGTCCTCGATACCAATCAGCAGCTCTCGAAGAACACCGCCCTGCGCGTCATCGGTTCTTGGGAAAACAGCTCCGGCGAACGCCGTTGGGACTACATCAAGAACAACAACATCACCGGCGCGATCAAGATTGTGCCCTTCGACAACGGCAAGCTGAGCATCACCCTCCGTGCTGAATACGTTGACCAAAAATTCGCCTTCAGCCGCAACCAAGACTGGATCTATCCAGACGGCTGGTTCCAAGCTTACGCGTCACCGACCCCGGCCCTCATTGCCGCCGCCGGCCTCAGCGCCAATGCCGACCCCGTGACCGCCTACCGGAACCGCATCTTCAATCCCGGCGCCGCCGGCACTTGGGGTAATGACATGCGGATCGCGACCGGCAATTTCACCACGCCGACCTACACCAAAATCATCAAGGGTGCCTACTACCAGGACGCGAACAACAAACGTATCCACGACAAGGCGTTTAGCTTCAACGCCCGCGGCGCCAACACGCACGACTTGACCAACACCGTGGACGCCACCGTGGAGTTCTCTCCCGTCAGCTGGCTCGACACCCGCTACGTGCTCACGAAGGACGACGGTCGCTACGATTCCGTCGAAGGCGCCGTCAATCCCTACGCCGACGGTCGTCGTTTCAACACCATCGCCAGCGGCACGGCGGGCTACTACAAAAAAGTCACCGAGCACCAGTTCGATTTGATCTTCAAGAAGGACATGTTCGGCATGAAGAACAAGGTGCTCGTCGGTGGTCTCTTCCGCGAAAATATGCAGCAGTATAACGCCAACGCCGGCGGCGCCGCGTTCCCTTTCTACGGCAACATTCCCGGCGCGGCCAATCCGTTGACCAATGTCTCCGCCACCGGCGTTCTCCTCGTTCCGGTCGGCTTCCAGACCAACATTCCGGTCAATCAAGTCCTCCGCGACCGCTTCGGCGCGCTCAAGAATGTTCAACAGGTCTACACGGAGTTCGACCCCGGCTTCGAAATCCAACCCGACATCAAGCCCCTCACCGTCATCGACCGCACGGCGCTCGACGGCTATTACTCCCAAGACCAAGCCGGCTATATCAACTATCAGGGCCAGCTGATGGATGACCGCCTCACCGTCATGGGCGGCGTTCGCCGCGAGATGCACCGCGACAGCGGCCAATACCTGACCAATAACTTCCCGTGGTTCTCGCCTCCGCCCTACGCGTGGGCCGACCAGGCAAAATACCCACCCACCGCCTACGGTTTCGACCCGGGGTATGCGGGTGACATCGACGGCAACTTCTCGCGCATCGCCGGCACGTCCTGGATGGGCGGCCTCTCGTTCGAAGTGAAGAAGAACATCAACGTCTACGCCTCGATCAGCAAAATCTACAACCGCAACGGCGCGACGAACGCCGGCGGCTACTCGAAGCTCAACGTGCCGTTCATCTACGCCGGCGCCAAGTCCTTCCTCGGCAATCAGCCTTTCGTCTACAACGGGAAGACGATCAATAGCGTGGCCGACCTCACCGCCGCATTACACGACAACGGGGCCGACACGCTCATCAAGCCCGAGACCGGTCAAAACCTCGAGTTCGGCGTCAAGACCAGCCTCTGGGACAACAAGCTCGTCGCCACCGCCTCGGTCTTCCACATGTTCCGCGTCAACCGTCGCGTCGATGACGGCACGCGTCAGGCCACCGATGACCTCAACGGAGTAAACAATTACAAATACTTCGGCACGCCTCCCGCCACCAACAGCCCTCCCGGCTACGGTGCGAACTTGGTCGGCGCCCGCCTCCTCCGCTGGCGCACCGTCGGCCAAAAGGATATCATCGAAGGCGCTGACGCCGACGTGATCTGGACCCCGACGCGCAACTTCCAGGCCCTCGTCACGGGCGCGTGGATGTGGACGGCGAAGACCGACAACGCCCCCACCGTCAATAAGCCCGGCTCCGCCCTCTACAACGCCTCGACGCCCCAGGCCAAGGTCGGCAGCGACATCTACTACGGCGCCCGTTTGGAGAACGTTCCGGAATTCCGCCTCAACACGGTTTTGAAATACACCTTCACCGAAGGCGTCATGGGCTTGGCGCGCGGTGCGTCGGCCTCGTTCAACAGCCGCTACTCCTCCCAGATGGTCCTCTCCCGTTCCGTCGACTGGAATCCGCTCACCAATGGTTTCCAATCGGGTGACTATCTCATCTTTGGCGCAGGCGTGACCCTACCTTGGGAAGTGAAGGGCTACCGGTTCCACACCGCGATCAACGCGCAAAACTTGCTCGACAAGACCTACTTTGAGGGCGGCACCATCGCCTCCCCGGGTCGCCAGCTGTTCATCACCAACACGGTGAAATTCTAAAGTCCGCTACGCGCCCGAGCCGGCGTCAGCGTGATCTCTCAGGGCGGCGACCTCCGGTCGCCGCCCTTTTTTTCGGTCATTTTTTCGCCCCGAAGAAAAATGCTTTTCACTCCGCCGCCCCACCCGTTTCTTTCTTTCCGTGGAAACCCCGCCCCCAACCGAGACCCAGCCGCGGTTTCGCCTGCTCCCTGACTCATGGACTGCGCGCGCCGGCGTGCTCCTCCTCCTCGGCGGTCTCATCCTGACGACGGGCTCCGCCGTCTACTCCCATTGGCTCGCCGTCCCGCCGGTCAACCGCCCCCTCGAAGCCCTCAAAGCCGACTACGTTTCCTCCGACTCCTGCCGCTCGTGTCACCCGGGCAACTACGCCAGTTGGCACGCCTCCTTCCACCGCACGATGACCCAGACGGCGGCCCCGGAAAATTTCGCCGGCAAAATGGACGGGCTCGAACTCACCTACGGGGCCCTCGACTACCGTGTCGACCGCCAAGACCAGTCACACGTCGTCCGCACCAAACCCAAAGGCGCCCCCGCCTCCGCTTACGGCAAACCGCAGGCCATCGTGCTGCTCACCGGCTCGCATCACCTCCAGATCTACTGGACCGAAACCGGCGAAGGCCGGACCATGGGCCAGTTCCCGTTCGCCTACGTGATCGCCGAAAAAAAATGGGCCCCGATGGAGCAGACGTTCCTCGTCCCGCCCGGCAACAAGCAGGTCTACGACAAAGGCGATTGGAACACCGGCTGCATCACCTGCCACGCCACCAACGGCCGCTCCCGCCCCGGCGAAAACGGCCGCTACGATTCCCAGGTCAGCGAATTCGGCATCTCCTGCGAAGCCTGCCACGCCGGCGGACGCGAACACATCGCCCAAAACCGCAATCCCCTCCGCCGCTTCGCGCTCCATTGGTCGGACAAACCCGACCCCACCCTCGCCAATCCCGCCCGCATGGACGGCCCGACCGCCACCCTCGCCTGCGGCCAATGCCACAGCATCTCCGCCTACAAAGACCTTGAGCGCACCAAGGCGCTCGCGCGCGAGGGCAGCAACTTCCGGCCCGGCATGAAGGAACTCGACGCCCGCTGGGTCGCCCAGCCCAACAGCACCGATCATCCCGTGGAGCGCGCCGAACTCCTCCAGCTGTATCCGCATTTCTTTGGCGACAGTTTTTGGCCCGACGGCATGATCCGCGTCACCGGTCGCGAGATGAACGGCACCATGGCGTCGCCCTGTTACAAGGGCGGAAAGTTTTCCTGCATGTCGTGCCACGAGATGCATCCCGCCAAGACAGACCAAGCCTCGCTCACCGCGTGGAAGGAAGAGCGCCAGATGAAACCCGGCATGGCCGAGTCCAACCAAGCCTGCCTGCAATGCCACCAGGGCATGGCCGCCAAACTCACGGCGCACACGCACCACGCCGCCGACTCTTCCGGCAGCAGTTGCTACAACTGCCACATGCCGCACTCCGCCTACGGTTTGATGCGCTCGCTCCGCAGTCATCAGATTTCCTCTCCCACCGTGCGCGAGAGCCTCGACCACGGCCGGCCCAACGCCTGCAACCTCTGTCACCTCGACCAGCCCCTCGCCTGGACCGCCGCCAAGTTGACCGAGTGGTATCACCAGCCCGCGCCCAAGCTCGACCCCGACGACCGCACGCTGTCCGCCGCCGCCCAGTGGCTGCTCAAAGGCGATGCGGGCCAGCGCGCGCTGATCGTGTGGAGCATGGGCTGGGGCCCCGCGCAAAAAGCCTCCGGCCACGAGTGGTTTTATCCGTTCCTCACCTTCGAACTCAACGACCCCTACGCCGCCGTGCGCTACGCCGCCTGGAAATCGCTCCAGACCCTGCCCGGTTTCGCCGGCCATGAATTCGACTACACGACCGACGATGCGAAACAGAAAGAGGCCCTCGCCCAAGCCTACCAAAAATGGTGGTTCACCGTGCGCAAACCCGACGGCCGCTTCCCCGCCCAGACCATTCTCCAACCCAACGGTATGTTCCAGCAGGACGTGTTCGACCGTCTGCTCGACCAGCGCAGCAAACGAAAAATCCTTCTCGCCGAGTAACTCCGCTCACGTTGCTCCCGCTTGTCATCGCGAGGAGCGCAGCGACGCGGCGATCCATCACTCTTCGCTCCACTCCATTTCATTTTATCTCCACTCATGCACACCTCCGACCGACATCTCCGCTTTGGCTGGCGGTCTCTCTTCGTCTTTCTCTCGCTCGGCCTCGTCCTCGAAACGCTCCACGGCTTCAAACTCGGTTGGTATCTCGACGTCAGCAGCGAGATCCGCCGCCTCATGTTCACCCTCGCCCACTCGCACGGCACGCTGCTCGCCCTCGTGAACATCGCCGCCGGCCTTACGCTGCGGACCGTCAAAGGTTTCGAACTGACCAACGCCGCCTCCCTCGCGCTCCTCTGGGGCAGCATCGTCATGCCGGTCGGATTTTTCCTGGGCGGGCTCGTGATTCATGACGGCGATCCCGGCCTCGGCGTCGTGCTGGTTCCCCTCGGCGCCCTCCTCCTGCTCTACGGCGTCGGCTCTGCCGCGCGGTCCCTCGGCAAAATTACGCCTGCGAAATAGTCCGCTCCGGCCGCTCACCACCACCGCCCCATGCACCGCACCGCCTGGCGGCAGTTGCAGGATTTCTCCGGTCTCGGCGGCGACGCCACGTATCTGTGGCCGCGCTGGCTCCTCCTTCGCGCGATCGGACTCGTCTTCATCCTCATCTTCGTCGGCATTCTCGACGTCGCCCAAGTCCTCGTCGGCCCGTCCGGCCTCACTCCGGTCGCCGGGTTTTTCACCGAGCTGCGGGAAACCCATCCCAACGCACTCATCGCATTTCTCCGCGCCCCGAGTCTCTTCTGGCTCGGCGGCAGCGCCAGCCTGATCACCACCGTCGCCGCCGCCGGCCTCGCCGCCGCCCTCGCGCTCACGTTCAACCTCTGGCCCCGCCTCGCCCTGTCCGCCTGCTGGCTGTGCCTGCTCTCGTTTGTCGCCACCTGGCGCGGTTTTTCCGGCACGCAGCTCGACCAATTTATGCTCGAGGCCGCGCTCCTCAGTCTGCCCTTCGCCCCCACTGGCGTCCGGCCGGGTCTTGGCGCCGCCTCGCCACCGCGGCCCATCGCCGTCTTCATGATGCGCTGGCTGCTCTTCCGCGTGATGTTCGAATCCGGCATCGTGAAACTCATCGCCGGCGATCCTCACTGGCTGAACCTCACCGCGATGGACGTGCTTTATGAAACGAGCCCGTTTCCCACGATCCTCGGCTACCTCGACCACCAACTCCCGCACGCTTACCACGTCGGCGAAATCGCCCTCACCTTCGCCGCCGAAATCGTCGCCCCACTCCTCGCCGTCTTCGGCGGGCGCCGCGGCCGCTGGCTCGCTTTCGGAACCTGGGTCGTCTTCCAAACCGGCATCCAGCTCACCAATAATTTCGGCTGGCTCAACACCGGCTCCATCGCCCTCGGCCTCCTGCTCCTCGACGACCAGATGCTCACCGCGGCCGCCACGCGCCTCCGCCTGCGGGCCCTGCCTTCGTTTCTCAACCGCACCGCGACGCCGCACCTTCCGCCTCCGATCAATCCGTGGAAACTTCGGGCCCTCCGCGGCGCCCTCTGGCTGCACTTCTCGCTCACGCTCTATTTTTTTGCCACGAGTTGCGGGCTCCCCGTGGACGGACTCCCGTTTTCCCTCCTCCGTCCCGCCGACACGCTTTTCGCCGGTTTCCACAGTGCGAATCCCTACACGCTCTACGCCGGCCTCCTCCCCGGCCGCCGCGCCGTCGAATTCGAGGGTTCCAACGACGCCGGTCTCACCTGGCGCACCTACGACTACCGCTACCAGCCCCAGCGCGTGGATCGCGTTTGCCCGTTTATCGCCCCGTGGTATCCGCGCTTCGAAGCCACGCTGCAGGTCGAGGCCAACCGCAACGCGCCCTCCCCGCTCTACGGCCTCGTCGCCGCCCACTTGCTCCGACGGGACGCGACCGTGACCGCCCTCTTCGCCCGCGATCCGTTTCGCGACCGGCCGCCCACGCTGCTCCGCACGCCCGCGTATCGGCTCACGTTCACCGACCTCGCGACTCACCGCGCCACTGGCCATTTCTGGCACAAGGAATCCCTCGGCTACTATCAACCGACCATGGCGATCAACGCCCGCGGCGAAATCTCCGAAGCCGCCTCGCCGCTAGAGGAACTTCGCCTGCTGGCCAACCACGGCAACGCCCGCGCCCAAAACGACCTCGGCCAACTGTTCGCCGACGGCGACGGTGTGCCTCAGGACGGCGCCGCCGCCGCGCAGTGGCTCCGCCGCTCCGCCGATCAGGGCAACGTCGTCGCCCAAACCAATCTCGGTCTGCTTCACGCCAAGGGCTCCGTTGTTCCGCGCAACGAAATCGAAGCCCTCGCCTGGTTCAACCTCGCCGCCGTCTCCGGGGACCCGGAAGCGCTGAAGAATCAGGCCATCGCCGCCCGCCGCGTCGGCCCCGCCGGCGTCCGCGCCGCGGCCGAACGCACCCAACTCATCCTCGCCGAAATCGCCGCGCAAAAAAATCCCCCCAGGTAGGCGTCCTGTCTCCGCCCTCTCTGTCCCTCAATTCTCCCCCGGCGCCGCTCGGCTATCCCGCCGCCGCTCGGCCACGCGCGCCTTCGCCTTGGCAATATCCGCCGCCGTCATCCGCTCCAGCAGCCGCTTCGCCGGCGCCGGCTGGTTGTCCCGCACATACCGCGACGCCGGATCCTCGCCGGTCGCCCGTTCCGCCGCCGTGAGTAAAAACGCCAGCCCTTTCACATCGTCGCGCGGCCCGATCCGGTCATTCGCGTGCAACATCCCCAGACTGAAAACCGCCGGCAGGTAGTCGTGGTCCGCCGCGCGCTGATACCAACCCGCCGCCTTCGCAAAATCGACCGGCACCCCGATGCCGTATTCGTGGCAAATCCCCAAATAGTGCTCGGCGCCCACTTCGCCTTCGTTGGCCAGCGCCGAATAGAGCGCGAAGGCCTTCGCCGGATTCGCCCGCCCGCCCGCGCCCCGCGCGTGCATGTCCGCCAGCCTAAAACCCGCGGCCACAAAACCCGCTTCATACTGCGCCTCGAAAATCCGGAACGCCTCCGCGAAATCCCGGTTCCGCAACGCCGCGTCCCCCGCCGCCAAACTCGCCTCCGCGATCTGACCCTGCCCGTCGACCAGCAGCATCGGCAAATAATCGCCCGCCGCCTCCCGCCGCCAATAGCGCCCGGTCTCCCGGCGCGTCTTCCAATCGGTAAACGCGAGCCGGTAGCCCCGCATCCGCACCATCGTTGCCGGACGATCGGCAAACGGATCGCCCGCAAACAGCGCCATCACACGCGGATTCCGCACCAGCAAATGCCCCGCCACC
>CAMBVX010000305.1 GCA_945871085.1 Opitutus sp. GAS368
GCGGTCTTGAACTTGCCGGTGACGAGGGCGGCGATGGTCTTCTTGCCGGAGGGCGTGATTTGTTTCGCGATATCGTCGGGCTGGGCGAACTGCAGCATCATGGCGGGGATTTCGCCGCCGGCGGCCGAGGTTTCGATCAGAGGTTTGAACGTGAGGGTGCTCCCGGGTTTGGCGGAGAGGCTGCCGGATTCGATGAACCAAGCGGTTTTGAGTTGGGCGGTGGGCAGGGCGGTCGCGCTGAAATTTTCTTTGCGCAGGCTCAGCCACGTGGGCATGCGGACGACTTGATTGCCCTGGCCGCCGACGGGGAGAGGGTTGTCGTTGTCGCCGACGATATTCTGCGGGTTGTAGGCGATGCCGTAGGCGCTGAGGAGGACCGGGAGATCGCTGGAGACGCTGGGTGTGGGCTGGCCCATCATCTGTTGCTGCGGGTTGGCCTGGCGCTTGAAGTGTTGTGACGCCGGATCGACCGCGAGGAAGACGGGTTTGCCGCCGAGGATGAATTGGTCGATGGCGAACTGGAGTTTGTTCGAGACGTTTTGCGGATGAATGACGGCGAGGGCTTCGAGACCGGCGGGAAGTTCGGTCGCCGAGTCCTCGATTTTGACGATGGTGAAGGACTGTTCGAGTTCGCTGATCACCATCTGTGACGGCTGCGGCTGACGGCGCATCATCATCATCATTTGCATTTCCTGCGGGCTGGTGCCCTGGAGCGGGAGGCTCGTGAGGAGACCGAGCTTGGGCTTGTTGATCTGCTGGACGCTGTAGACAAGTTTCGAGAGATCGTATTCGAGGAACTGTTCGCGCTGCGGGGCGAAGGCAGGGATGTTTTTCTGTTGGTCAGCTTGGGTGACGACGAGGCCGAAGAAGAATTGCTCGCCGCCCTGTTGGGAAACTTGCGGAGTGAGACCGGCGGCGGTGGCTTTCTCTTCGTCCGGGGTGTCGGCGCGCGGCGTGATGACGTTGAGGGTGAGCTTGCCGCGTCCGGCGCGGACGTATTGGCGGAGCATCTCCTGCACGCGGGTGGCGTAGTTCTTGTATTGGATGGGGAGGCCGGAGGCGTCCTTGGAGAAGTAGAGGTCGATGACGACGGGCTCCTCGATCTTGCCGAGCATGGTCTTGGTGCCGGCGGAGAGGGAGTAGATGGAGTCGGCGGTCAAATCGAGACGCGCGGGGAGCGACGACGCGAGGTAGTTGACGAGCACGAGGCCGACAAACAGGAGGACGATGGCGAGGGCTTTGGCGCTGAGTTTCATCGGAAAATCGAAAAGGCGAAAAATTGGGAAATGGGGGAACGGAGAGGACGGATCAGCGTTCGAGGGCGACGACGTTGAGGAAAAGGGTGAAGCCCATCAGGGAGAGGAAGAACACGACGTCCTTGGGATCGATGATGCCCTTGGTGAACGCGTCGAAGTGGGTGATGAAGCTGAAGTTTGAGAGGAGATCGACGAGCCAGACGGGGAAGATCGAACCGAGCACCTCGGAGAAGACGCTCCACCCCAAAAAGAGGAGGCCAAGGCAGGCGACGACGCTGATGACGAAACTGATGACTTGGTTTTTCGTGAGCGCAGATGTCAGTGAGCAAACGCCGAGGTAACTACCGGCCATGAGGACGCCGCCAAAATAGGTGCTGGCGATGACGCCCCAGTCGGGTGAGCCGAGGTAGGCGACGGTGCCGGCGAGGGGAAGGCTGAGGAGAATCGCGAGGGTGAGGAAGGCCCAGGCGGCGAGGAATTTTCCGAGGACAGCCTCCAGCGTCGTGATGGGGAGGGTGAAGAGGAGTTCGACGGTGCCGGTGCGCTTTTCCTCGGACCAGAGGCGCATGCCGGCGGCGGGAATAAGGAAAAGGAACAGCCACGGATAAAACGTGAAGTAGCTCTGCATCGTCGCTTGGTTGGCTTTAAAGAAGCCGCCGACGAAGAAGGCGAGGCCGATACTGGCGACGGAGAAGACGACGAGGAAAACGTAGGCGACGGGCGAGCGGAAGTAGCCGAAGAACTCGCGTTTGAAGATGGGGGAAATCTGGGTCATGGGAAAAAGGGAAAAGGAGTGGCGGTAGGAGCGAGCTCGCTCGCGATGGGCAGGGCCGAATCGCCTGCAAGCAAGCTCCTACAAGGGAGGCGGATTAAACGTCCGAGGCCGTGAGGGTGCGGAAGATTTCGTCGAGGCGAGCGCCGGGCTTGCGCGCGTGCAGCGAAGCGGGGGTCTCGTCGGCGACGACCTTGCCTTGGGAGATGATAATCACCCGATTGCAGATGGCGTCCACTTCCTCCAAGATGTGGGTCGACAGGATCACGGCTTTCTCGACGGCCATCGCTTTGATGAGCGAGCGGACCTCGTTCTTCTGATTCGGGTCGAGGCCGTCGGTGGGTTCGTCGAGGACGAGGACGCCGGGGTCATGGAGGAGGGCTTGGGCGAAGCCGACGCGCTGTTTAAAACCCTTTGAGAGGGTTTCAATGGTCTGCTTGCGGACAGGGGCGAGATGGGTGAGGCCGATGGCGCGGTCGACTTGGGCGCGCTTGGCGGTGGCGGAGCGGAAGCCGCGGACCTCGGCGATGAAGCCGAGGAATTCCTCGACGGTCATCTCGGGGTAGGCGGGGGCGCTCTCGGGAAGATAGCCGAGCTTTCGTTTTACGGCGACGGGATCGACGGTGACATCGATGCCATCGACGGTGGCGGTGCCGGAATCCGGGCGAAGGAAGCCGGTGATCATCTTCATCGTGGTGGACTTGCCGGCACCGTTGGGGCCGAGGAAGCCAAGGATGTCACCGCGGTTGACGCGGAAAGAGACGCCATCGACGGCGCGTTTGGGACCGTAGGTTTTGACGAGACCTTTGACTTCAATCATGGGGAAAAGAGGGAGTGGAGCGGGTTGGGAAAAAGGGCGAACGGGAAAGTTCCGTCGTTCTGAAAAAACGGAATTCGGGAAAAAAAGGAGAGTTAGACAGGCTTCAAGCGGAAATTTTGCACAAGGGGGAGACGAGAAGACGGGGTGGCGGGGCGAACGTGGCGAGAACAAACGGCAGAGTTTAGGCGGAACGAGGGTGGCTGACCTCAGGTAAGAAGGCGGTCAGCAGGCCGAGGAGCAGGAGGTAGGAGCACAGTTGGAAAACGAAGGGGATACTCGTGTGATCGGCAAGGTGTCCGAGGGCGGCGGAGCCGATTCCACCCAGGCCGAAGGCAAAACCGAAGAAGAGACCGGAGACGAGTCCGACGCGATTGGGCAGGAGTTCCTGCGCGTAAACGAGAATGGCGGAAAACGCCGAAGCGAGGACCGCGCCGATGACGACGGTGAGCGCGGCGCACCAAAAGAGGTTCGCGTAGGGCAACAGCAGGGCGAAGGGCGCGGCGCCGAGGATGGAGACCCAAATGACGGTTTTGCGTCCGATGCGGTCGCCGACCGGACCGCCGATAATCGTGCCCGCGGCGACGGCGGCGAGAAAGAGAAAGAGGAGGAGTTGGGCGTTTTGGACCGAGACTTGAAATGTCTCGATGAGGTAGAACGTGTAATAGCTCCCGAGGCAGGCGAGGTAGAAGTATTTGGAGAAAATCAGCGCGATGAGAATCGCGATGGTCGCGGCCATGCGGCCGGGTGAGAGCGGCGAGGCGGTGCTGGGGCGAGGGGCGGCGGGGTGGCGTTGGAGGTGAGCCAGGCGGTCGCGATACCAGCAGCCAACGCGGGTGAGCAAGATGAAGCCGATGAGCGGGAGCAGCGAAAAGTACGCGACGTGCGCTTGGGAGCGATGGGCGATGACGAGGGCGGCGAGGAGCGGGCCGAGGGCGCTGCCGGCGTTGCCGCCGACTTGGAAAAGCGATTGGGCGAAACCGTGATGTCCGCCCGAGGCAAGACGGGCGACCCGCGAGGCTTCGGGGTGGAAGATGGACGAGCCGAAGCCGATGAGCGCGGCGGCGATCAGCACCAGCGCGAAGGTGTGCGCGACGGAGAGTAAGACCACTCCGCCGAGTGTGAACACCATGCCGGCCGCGAGTGAGAACGGTTGCGGGTGGCGGTCGGCGTAGAGGCCGACGAACGGTTGCAAGAGCGAGGCCGTGAGTTGGAAGGCGAGCGTGATGAGGCCGACCTGTGCAAAGGTGAGGTGAAGCTCATCCTTGAGGACGGGATACAGCGCGGGAAGGAGCGACTGGATCGTGTCGTTGAGCAGGTGGGCGCTGCTGACGGCGATGATGATGGGGAGAACCGTCGTGGTCGGGGTGCCGGCTGGGGGTGCGGGGTTCGAAGGTGTCGACGATGACGAGGACGCGGAATCGCCCACCAGCGGGCTATCTGGCGGACGCGGTGGCGTCATGCGGTGGTGACCTGCTCGCGTTCTTTTTCCGTTTTGAGGCGGAGTTGGCCGCAGGCGGCGTCGATGTCGTGGCCCTTTTCGCGGCGGAGGGTGACGGGCACGCGGGCGGCGCGGAGGACGTCGGCGAAGCGTTCTTGGCGATTATTCGAGGGGCGTTTCCAGGGGAGGCCGGCGACGGTGTTGTAAGGGATGAGATTGACGTGGGCGTGGAGGTCGCGAGCGATGTCGCGGAGCTCACCGGCTTGGTCGATGGAGTCGTTGACGTCTTCGATGAGAATGAACTCGAGGGTGACCATGCGACCGTGTTTCGCGGTGAACTGCTCGATGGCGGGAATGAGTTTCGCGAGCGGGTAGGCCTTGTTCACGGGCATGATTTTCTCCCGGACTTCGTCAGTGGCGCCGTGGAGGGAGATGGCGAGACGGAAGCCGAGAGGCTCGTCGGCGAGCCGCAGGATTTTTGGGACGAGGCCGCTGGTCGAAAGCGTGATGCGGCGGGCGCCGACGCCGAGGCCCCATTCGGCGTTGACGATGGTGAGGGCGAGGAGCGTGGCGTCGTAGTTGGCGAGCGGTTCGCCCATGCCCATGACCACGATGTTGTCGAAGGAGGCGAGCTCCAGACGGGCGCGGGGGGTGCGGGCGTCCTCGCGGTAGCAAACTTGGAGAAGCTGCGCGACGATTTCACCGGCGCTGAGGTCGCGTTTGAGACCGGCGAGACCGCTCGCACAGAAGACGCAGCCCATGGCGCAGCCAACCTGCGTGGAGATGCAGATCGTTTTGCGCGAATGTTCGGGGCCAACGCCCTCTTGGGGGGCGCGGATGATAACGGTTTCGATGAGGGATTTATCGCCGAGCTCGAGGAGGAGTTTGTCGGTGACGTCTTCGGACTGTTTGTTGAACACGAGCGCGACGGGCATGAGCTCGAAGGTTTCGGCGAGCCACGTACGGAGCGGCTTGGAGAGATTGGACATTTCGTCCCAGGTGCGGACGCGTTTTTTGTAGAGCCAGTCGAGGATCTGTTTTGCACGGAAAGCGGGCTCGCCGGCCTCGCGCAGACGTGCGGAGAGAGTGTCGATGGTTTCACCGGTGAGCGGCGGCTTGGCGGGCGAGTAGAGCATGCGAGCGGGGCACAGTAGGGCGGGCGGAAAGGGGTGCAAGCGGGGACGCAGATGAGCGCAGACGCGCAACTTGGGCGGAGTGGGCGGAAAATTCGGGCGCAGGGACGCGTCGGCCCACCGCCTAAAGGTGGTGCCTCGGCGCTGGGTCGTCGCCCAGGCGGAGGACGGGGGGCAGAACACAGACGTGGGCGCGAGGGACCGTGGCCGACCTCGTTATCGACGTTGTCATTGCGAAAAGCGCAGCGACGAAGCAATGCAACGAGCTGGATCGCCGCGCCTTCGTGCCTCGGGCTCGCGATGACAAATTGGGATGAAAACATTTGGCTGAGCGAGATGCGGCCCCGAGGTGGCGCAGTTGTCTCCCTCATTCGCCGCGTCGCTGCACAGCGTTATATCAATCGCCCAAAAGATTCAGACTTTGATTTGCCGGGTAGCCGCGAGCGCCAGCGAGCGGTGATCCGTCCACTCGCTGGCGCTCGCGGCTACCGAAAAGTCCAGACTTCAAAGGACGTTGGTATTAGTTTCTTCGCTGAATGACCGACACGACTTCTTCGGTGATTCGCAGGAGTGACGCGGTCCGGAGCACGCCGACCTCAGACACAAACAGGCTTTCGTGCGCGGTGAAGAGTTTGGCCGGTCGAGCGTAGCTGTTCAGTTGCAGGCCGCCGTGCTCGAAATCATTGTCCGTAAGTCTGACGGCGCGAGTATCGGAATACGGATTACTTGTGGTCTGACGGAGAATCCAATCGCCGCGTTCTGCGGCGGCAATCACCACCGCTGGCCGGAGCTTGGATTGCGACAAGTCTGAAACGGAAAGGGGACGAGGACTACCGAGCCCGTTGGAGGTGTGCCCATGCGGTGTCCTCCTCGGCTCGGTTCGAATCCTTAGCCAGCGACGGTTCGCTCAGGAGAGTCGTCTCATGCGCGGCAGAAGGCTTGTCGGCCAAGATCGTGACCAAGGCCCGATGGCTGCGGTCGAGCTGCACAGGTTCCAGTAGACGCACGGTCCCGTGCTCGTCGACGATGGCTTCGATAGTCTGGATCATGCGCGAGTAATATCGGCAACCGATTTTAGGACGAGCGTTGATACGGCGCTTGTTTTGGGTGGTTGGATCCTGGTTACGGCGCCGCGATACGTGCGACTTGGAAGCGGAGTGCGACGCTTCCGCGCAGCGCGGATAGGTCGATAGTGCCTTGGGGGTCGGTGGGGAGTTCGCCGGTGGGGGTGAGGCATTTCGTGACGCGCCAGCCGGCGGGGACGCGGGCGCGGAGGAAAGTGCGGGTCGGGACGTGGCGGGCGGGGAGGGAAACTTCGGCGAGGATTTCGCCGGCGGCGAGGTGTGATGTGAGTTTGACGGAGACTTCGCCGAAGGCGGTGGGGGCGCGCTCGACGGTGATCGATTGGCCGTCGGCGAGCCAGCGCTTCGGCGTGGCGAAGCAGAGGCGGAGCGTCTCGGGGCGGCCGTCGTCGTCGAGGTCGGGGTCTTGCACAAGCATGGCGCGGAGCATCGAGAGAAAATGGGCGTTGGCGGCGCTGTTGGGCGGGCAATAAAATATCCGGCCGTCGGCATCGACGGGCGTGAGCGACGCGCCTTCGCCGCTGATGAAGGTGTTACGCGTGAAGCCCTGCGCGAGCATCCCGTAGAAACTCACGAGGGCGCGCTCCGGGTCGTCGCGGCGCAGCGTGTCGAGGGTGTAGCGGGTGCCGTAGAGAGGATTCACGCGCTCGGAGCCGGTCCAGAAATTGAACTCGTCGCCGCCGGAGCGGACCATGCCCATAAAAATTCCGCCGTGTTGTTCTTGGAAACGGGGTATCCACGTTTCTTCTGCGCTGCCGGGCGGGAAGAGGCCGCTGCCGATGGTGTAGCCGATGATGATATTCCAGTAGCTGCCGATGCGGCTGCGGATGATGGGATCGTGGGCGGGCTCGTTGCTGTGCAGGGCGATGGGCACGAAGGGCGGGGTGGTTTCGCGGCGGACGCTTTGCGCGATCGCGGCGAGGACGGTCGGGCGGATTTCGCGGGCGACGGCGGCGTAGTGGGCGGCTTCGGCGGGTTCACCGATTTCGGCGAGCACGGCGCTGAGATCGCGGAGGGCGCGCCAGGCGTTGGCGTTGACGTTCACGGATTGGGCGGGGGTGCTGATGTCGCCGGCGTAGCGCTCGGGCGGGAAGAGACCGTGCGGTCCGGTGCGGGTCTCGACGAGGAGGCGCGCGGCTTTTTCCCAGCGCGGGCGCAGGGCGCGCACGGTGTCGGCGTCGCGCGTCTGCCAGTAGTAGCGGGAGATGTCGTTCAGTTTGAAACCGGCCTGATGTTGCTCGAGCCCCTTGCGGGTGAAATCGAGCAGTGGTTCGAGCAGGCGGCGGGTGTCGCGCGCGAAGCCCCACGTCATCAGCGCGAGTGCGGCGTCGCTGCCCTCGGCTTCGTAGAGCTGATTGTATTGGTTGCCGGCGCTGTAGTGCATGCGGTCGCCGGAGATCAGTTCGAAGTTTTGCGCGATGAGATGGCGCCACGCGTCGTTGACGAGCGGCTCGGGGGTGACGACGTGCATGCCGGCCGCGAGGAGTGGGCGCCACGTGGCGACGCAGATCGCGCGCTGCGCGGCGTAGTCGGGGACGAGCGTGACGGAGGCGGGGAGCGGTTTGGTGGCGAGGGCAAAGGTGGCGCCCTTCGTGGAGGTGAGTTTCGCGGTGGCGCGCTGGCGTTCCCATTTCCACGCGGCGTCGAACACGGCGAGCAGTTCACCTTTTTCGTTGGTGAGTTTGCCGTCGGCGAAGGTGACGGGTGTGCGGTCGTCGAGGGTGACGGTGATGGTGCCGACGGTGCCTTGGGCGAGTTCGAATTTGACGAAGGTCACACCGTGGGGAGCGAGAGCGGGATCGGTGCTGGCGAAGGCTTCGAGCCGGTAGATCTCGGCCGGACGTTGCGCGCGCGTCTGCGTGAGCGGCACGGCGCCCTCGGATTGAACGGGGGAAATGTGGCGGTAACGGACTTCGGCAATGGGGAGCC
>CAMBVX010000306.1 GCA_945871085.1 Opitutus sp. GAS368
GGCGGTTAGTTTCCGCTATCGTTTTCGTCCGAAGGGTCGATGGCTCCGAGGACGCCGGCGCCGTCCTGAAACAGCACGTAGTATTTCCATTTGTATTCGCCGGATGCGCCGCTGTCCACGAAGGCATCGCAGACTTGGATTCCTGAGCCCTGATAAAATCCGCCACTCGGAAGCGGCAGCGATGCCCATGGAACAAAGGAGAAGTCCGCCATCGGGAGGTTTTTGTCTCCGCGGGAACCGCTGCCCTTGGCGCCGTCGGAGTTGAACACGATACCGACGATACGAATGGTGGGATCGGCAAACATGTAGTTGATGTAGCCCGGTCCAGTGAAGACGAGCGTTCCCTCAGCGTTTTGGGTCACGTAGGACGCTGCGGGTGAGGACAGCAGAACGACATTGGCGGGGGTGCAATTGCCGGAGCCGTCGCTGACCTGCAGGAGCGGCACCGTGGGACCGGTGAGCGTGATCTGAGCGATGGGAGCATTAGAGGAGACTGCGGTGGGCATGGTCGGATGGAATTTCTGACGTTTATGGATTTGGATTGCTGACAGGAAAAACGGAGCGGGGCCACGGCTCGAGCGGCACGTAGCCGCTCGACCGGAGGATTTCGATCAGCGCGCGGCTCTCTTCGCGGCGCTCCAAGGCGGCGAGGGTGCGCACGGCGGGATCAAGCACGCGCCAGTAGCGGGAAGCGCCGAGGCGGTTCCGGAGCAGCTCGAAGGCGCGGGCACGGTGTCCGGCGGCAACGCTGGCTTGTCCGGCGGCGGCGGCCAGACGTCCGGCCGTCACGCAGGCTTGCGCGAGGTCGCCGGCGGCGCGGTCGTCCAGTGGGGCCGCACGTTCCAAGGCGTCGCCCAAGGCGAGGGCTCGAGCGGCGGCCCCGGCGAGACCGAGCTCGGCTTCCAGTCGGTGGAGGTTGAGCAGCCGGCCGGCGAGGAGGCGGTCCTGTGGCTCCGTAGCGAGGAGTTGCTCGAATCCAAGGCGGGTGGCGGCGAGAATTTCGGCCGCGCGGCCGGTGGCGCCGCGGGCGTTTTCCACCCGGGCTTCGCGGAAACGGTTGCTGAGCAAAACGAGGAGCCAGCGGCGATTGGTGCTGTCCCGGGCGGTGAGCGCCACGAGGAGGCTGATCGCCCGCGAGTTCTTGGCGAGGGCTTCATCGAGGCGACCGGTGATGGCGAGGATTTCCGCTTCCCACGACAGGCCGTCGGCGAGCTTGAACGTCCAATGCGCGGTGTCGGGCTCACGCTGCACCAAAGTCTCCAGCCCGAGCGTTTGGGCGGCGAATCGGGCGAGCGCCTCGGCGAGTTCACCGCGGCGCTCGGCGATGCTGCCCAAATAGGAATCGATATCGGTGATTTGGAAGAGGAAGGCGGCGTTCTGGGGATTTTCGTTCGCGAGCGCTCCGAGAGCGTCGCGTTCGGCGAGAAACCCCAGGCGGGCGTCCGCGAGATTGTCGCGTTCGAGGTCGAGCACGGCGAGATTGTGGCGGCCGGAAACCAGCTCCTGCCGCCACTTGCGGTTGGCGGGGTCGAGCGCCACGAGGGCCACGGCACTGTCGCGGTAACGGCCATACCATTCGGCGGCACGGGTGAGGTCGCCGCGCCGGCGGTGGGTGTGACCGATCCAGTATTCCGCCTGAGCACGTTCGAACAGCATGTCGCCCTCGCGGGGGTGGCGCGCGGTGAGCACGGTGGCGCGCGCGTGGGCGGCGACGAAGACGAGTTCCGCCTCGGCGAAGCGCACGTCTTTTTGGAGGAGCCGGACCTCCCCGATTTGGGAAAGCGCCTTCGCCTGACGCAGGAGGGCGGCATCGGTGAGGTCACGGGGGTCGGCCACGTCGAAGTAGGTTTGGGCCTTGTGGCCGACCTTTTCGAGGAGTGCGAGCTGGCCGACTTTTTTCAGGTCGTCGCGGAAATCACCGAGCATAAAAGCGAGCACGTCTTCGGCCTGTTCCTGGCGACGTTGGGCGTCGGCGCGGGCGACGGTTTCGGCCCGGCCGGCGCGGGTGGCGAGCACGGCCTGCCGTACACTCACGACCGTGCCGATGATCAGCGCGGCGGCGACGGCGGCCGCGCTGGCGCAGGCGAGGCGGTGGCGGGCGAGAAATTTTTGGGCGCGATAGCCGGCACTCGGCGGGCGAGCGATGACTGGCTCGAAACGTAGATGGCGGCGGACATCGTCGGCCAGTTCACTGGCGGTGTTGTAGCGGCGGTCGCGGTCTTTCTCGAGACAGCGCATGACGATCCAGTCGAGATCACCGCTGAGTGCGGAACTAAGTTTGGTCGGGGCGGCCCCGCGGAGGCGCGCGACCGTGTCACGATCGGCCCCGGCGAGCGTGGCGACGCGGGTCGAGGGACGCGGTGGATCGACCTCGCGGATGATGCGGCGAATCTCGGCGAGGCCAGCGCGGACGAGCGATTGCGGATCGTAAGGCGGGCGGCCGGTGAGCAGTTCGTAGAGGAGGACGCCGAGCGAGTAAACGTCGCTGCGGGTGTCGATATCGAGGTCGCGCAACTCGGCCTGTTCGGGGCTCATGTAGGCGGGGGTGCCGATGAACTGATCGAAGCCGGTGACGAGCGTGGCCTCGGTGAGGCGGCCGAAGGTGGCCTTCGCAATGCCGAAGTCGATCACCTTGGGTGCGGGTTCGCCTTCGTGGAGTGCGACGAGGATGTTCGACGGTTTTAGGTCGCGATGGATGATGCCTTTTTGGTGGGCGTGTTGCAGCGCGAGGCAGACGCGGGCGAAGAGCCACAGGCGCGCCGGCATCGTGAGGCCGTGGTCGTCGCAGAATTTTGTGATCGGCACGCCGTCGACGAACTCCATCACGAAAAACGGGCGGCCGGTGTCGGTCGAACCGGCGTCGAAGACGCGCGCGATGTCGGGATGGTCCATCATCGCGAGCGCTTGGCGCTCGCCTTCGAAGCGAGTGATGACCTCCCGCGTGTCCATGCCGAGCTTGATGATTTTGAGGGCGACGCGGCGGCGGACGGGCGCGTTTTGTTCAGCGAGGTAGACGACGCCGCAGCCGCCCTCGCCGATTTTTTTCAGCAAAGTGTAGCGGCCGAGCACGTCGCCGGGCTTTTCCTCGGGGAGGGCGGCCGGGCGTTCGACCGGAGCGTCTTGGAGGAAGTCGTCCGCAGCCTCGTGCCCCGAGAGGAGCGCAGCGACCCGCGCGCGCAAGGCGGCGTCGCCGGCGCAGGCGCGATCGAGGAAGGCTGCGCGGTCGGCGACGGGCAGGTCGATGGCTTCGCCGAAGATTTCGTCGTCGCGATTCACAGAGCGGGGAGCGGGGTCATGCGCTCAATGCGAAAAAAACGCGGACGAAGGGCCATCGAAAGTCGGGGCAGCGTGGGGGGCCGGAGAGCGGAGGCGTTCAGCCGCGGAGGCGTTTCACTTCGTTGAAGAGCCAGGCGCGGGCATAGGCCCAATCGCGCTTCGCGGTGCGGTGCGAAATGCCGAGGACGTCGGCGGCTTCTTCCAAGGTGAGGCCGGCGAAATATTTTTGTTTCACGAGCTCGGCCTTGCGGGCGTCGTGGGCGGTGAGGCCGTCGATCGCCTCGTTAATCAGCAGCAGTTCCTCGTCGCTCTCGACGGGAGCGGCGAGGTCGAAGCCGGTTTCATTGGCGCTGACTTTGGCGAATTCGCCGCCGTGGCGGACGGCGCGTTTGCGGCGGGCGTTTTCGATAAGGATGCGGCGCATCGACTCGGCGGCGGCGGCGAAAAAATGAGCGCGATTGGCCCAGTTGGGCTGCTGGTCGCCACCGAGGCGTAACCAAACTTCATGGACGAGAGCGGTGGGTTGGAGCGTTTGACCGGCGGACTCGTGGGCCATTTTCGCAGCGGCGAGACGGCGGAGTTCGTCGTAGACGGCAGCCAGCAGTTGCGCGGGCGCGAGTTTTTCGCCGTGTCCGACTTGCTGGAGAAGGAGGGTGATGTCGCCGTCGCTCACGGGTGCGGAGGTTGCCGGGCGGACCGGAGCGCGGGAAGCAGAAAAGCAGGGAACTTCTCGATCAAAGCTTGAGCGCTCGGGCATAGCCGGTGAGTTCGAGGAAACCGGAGCCGAGTTCGCGGCCGGAGTCGTCGCGGATGCGGCAGGCACCTTCCCAATACGGAATGCCGCCGAGGGCACCGGTGAGCTCTTGGTTTTTCGCGAGCGGCTCGATGAGGAGGCGCACGGGCGCGCGCGTGACGGGATCGGTGGTCGTGAGACGAAGACGCGACGGATATGAGGCGCCGGTGACGGGGCTTTTCCAGCGATCCAGAACCTCGAGGGTGAACGGGGCGCGCTGGGTTTTTCCGGCCGCATCGACCCACGTGAGCGTGGAGGCGGGATCAGCGGTGCCGTCGGCGCGGCGGAGTTGGTAAAGCATGAGTTCACGGCCGTCGGTGAAGTGCACGCTGAGCCAATCCCAGCCAACTTGGCCGCCACTGAGTTGGCTGCTGATCTCGTGGTCCATCCACGCTTCACCGGTGACGCGGAGTTTTTCGGCGGGGGAATCGGAGGCGGCGAGGGCGGAGGCGTTCGAGTTGGAAAAGAGGGTGAGTTCGCCGTCGGCGCGGAGGCGGGAGAACGTGAGGTAGTAACTGGCGGCGGTGGGATCGGCCCCTTTGCGGGAGACGCCGTCTTCGCCGAAGATCACGAGCGGTTTCGCGGGCGTGAGCGTGAGGGTGAACGCAGCTTCCGCGCGGATGCTGCCGGTGAGGAGGAGACGCGGCGTGGATGAAGTGTCGGCGGGATCGGCGAGGCGGAGGGACCACGGGCCGTTGCGCACGTCGAGGGTGGCGGGGGCGGAAGCGGCGTCCCAGCCTTCACGGTTGAGTTTTTCCTGGTGGAGGAATTTTCCGGTGTGCGTGTCGAGGAGCGCCATGTGCGCGAGGAAAATATGGCCGGTGCCGAAGGTCGCGGAGACCTCGGCGCTGCCGCGCGGACCGGCGGAGCGGAAGAACGTTGCTTGAAAACCGAAGCGGCGCCCGGCGTCGGCGTAAAGGTGGCCGGTAACATACCACCACTCGATCTTGAAGTCGGGGTGATTGCCGTGGTCGCGGGGGAAGGTGAAGCGGTGGCCGGGTTGCGGGACGGCGAAACCTTCGGGCGTCGTGCGCGGGATTTGGGCGCGGAGGGGGGCGAAGAGTCCGAGCGCGCTGAAGGTGCCGAGGAGCAGGGCGAAGAAAAGGCGCATGGCGGGTGGTCTACTCCTCGCGGTCGGCGGGCAGATCGGCTCCCCAGCGACCGACGGCGTAGCTCACCGCGGCACCGGTCGAGACGACGGTGAGGGCGAGGGCGGCGAGCTGGGCCCAGGGCAGCGAAAAGCCGAGCGTCCAACCGAAGGATTGTTTGTTGATCACGTGAATGAGGAGCCAGCCGAGGGCGAGGCTGAGGAGCAGGCCGCCAGCGACGGCCGACGCGGCGAGGGCGGTGCCCTCGACGGCGGTGGCGCGGGCGATCTCGCGGCGCGAAAAACCCAGGGCGCGCAGGGTGGTGAGTTCTTCGCGGCGATCGAGGAGCACGCTGATGAGCGTGAGGGCGAGACCGATCACGGCGACGGCCACGCCGATAACTTCGAGGGCGTAGGTGATGGAAAACGTTTGGCGGAAAATGCGAAGAATTTCGGAGCGGAGGGTGGCGTTGGTGTAGATGGCCAGGCCGGGGTGGCGCGCGAGCAACCCGGTGCGGAGGCGCTCGGCGTCGGTACCAGGGAGCAGAAAGAGTGAGACGTTGGCGGCGTAGTCGTCGCCGAACCAGGCGACGAGGCGAGCGCGTTCGACGAGGAGAGAGCCGCGCTCGTTGCCGTAGTCGGCGTAGACGCCGGCGAGCGTGAGCGTTTGCGGGCCGGCGGGCGTGGGGACGCGGACGGTGTCGCCGCGTTTTTTTCGGAAGCGCTCACAGAAACTTTCGCTGGCGAGGGCGAGGGTGGCGTTGCGCGTGGCGTCGAAGACGGCGGCGTCGAGGGGGGCCTGCACCCACGGTAAATCGGAGCGGGCGCGCACGACGCGGAGGTCGGCTCCGGTGAGGATAGTGGGTGTTCTGTCCAGCTCGATAGGATACGCTGAAAGCACGCTGGCCTCGGCGACGGCGGGATCGTTAGCGAGGGCGCGCCAGACGGGCGGCGAGATGCGGTTTTGCGAGGAGGCGCTCTGCGCGCCGTTGCTGGAAATGTAGAGATCGGCTTGGAGCGAACGTTGGACCCAGCCGCGCACGGTGGTTTCAAAACTGGCGACGAGAATCGCCATGCCGGCAGTCATGCCGATGGCGCAAAGGAGCGCGGCGACGGCGAGACGGTGGCGACCGGACGGCGCGGCAAGATGGCTGAGCGCGACGCGGGCGACCGCGGAAGATTCACGGGCGCGGCGGGTCACGCGCGCGATGGCGGGCAGGAGAAAGCCGCAGAGCACACCGCCGCCGAAAATCCACAGGAACGCCGCGAGGTAGCCCGCGAGGGGAAAACGGCCGCCGCCGGCGAAGCGCACCGGTGGCAAAAGCGCACACACGATGCCGACCGCGATGAGCGCGACGCCGAGCCACGCACTGCGGAGCGCGACGTGGCCGGGGGCGGCGACGGCGGAGCGCACGAGGACTTGGGCGGGGGGCGTGCGCGCGGCTTCGCGGGCGGGCCACCAGCCGGCGAGGAGACTCGCGACGAGACCGAGGAGGAGACCGAGGGCGATTTCGCCGGCGTCGAGCCCGGCGGACTCGACGGTGGTGGCGTAGTAGAGGGCGTTGACGGTTTGGCCGACGGCGCGCACGGAAAATTGGGCGCCGGCCCAACCGAGCAACAGACCGAGGGCGCCGCCGACGAGGCCGAGCACGGCGGCTTCGGCGAGCCACGCGCGGCGGATGGTGCGCTCCTCGACGCCGAGCGAGCGCAGGATGGCAATTTCACTGCGGCGGCGGACGACGGCACCGTCGAGCGCTTGGAAAATCAGATACAGGCCGACGAGGAGCGCGATGAGGGAGAGGACGGTGAGGTTGAGGCGGAAGGCGCGCGTCATGGTCGCGGCGGTCTCGCGGCGCGCACCGGGCGAAGTGACGGTCCAACGCTCGCCGTCGCCGGTGGTGCCGAGTTTTTCGAGGAGGGCGCGGAGCTCCTCGCGGCGTTCGTCGGCGCGCGGGCCGGGTTCGACGAGGAACTCGACGCGGTCGAGGCGACCGAGTTTGCCGGTGAGGCGCTGGAGCTGCGGGAGATCGAGGAGGATGAGATTGGCGGGAACGCGCGGCGCGTCGGGCGCGGTCGGGATCACGCCGGCAATGGAGAGGGCGTGGACCTGTTCGTTGATGACGAGATCGAGCGTGCGCGCTGAGCCGAGGGAAGTGGCGAGGGTGGAGCTGAGCCAGACTTGCGGGCCGGTGCGGAAGGCGGACCAGAAATCGGACGTGGCGTCGGGGCTTTGGTTTTTGCTTCCGAAGTAGGAGGCGTTGGCCTTCTGCGAACGCGCGAGATTGGCGACGGCGATGAGATCGACGCCGAGCAGCGTGAAGGTCGTGCGGCCGAAGTTGGCGGACTCAGCGGTGCGGCGCACCCGGGCGGCGGTGGATTCGACGACGGGAAAAATTTGCACGGGCATGGGGCCGAGGGCGGCGCGCAATTCTGGGAGAACGCTCTCGGGCAAGGTGCCGGCGGCGGGTTGGATGATCCAATCGCTCTGGCCGGTGATCGTATCCGTAAAATGGGTAAAGCTCGCGACCGCGGCGCGGTTGGCGAGGCGCACGGCGACGAAGACGGCGACACCGAGTGCGAGGATGCCGACGAGGAGGAGGGATTGCCGCGGAGCGAGCCGCCAGTGGCGGAGCGCGAACCGGCGCAGGAGAAGCGTTTCGAGCGTGAGCATCGCGGAACTCAGGCGACGACGCGGCCGTCGCGGAGGTGGATCCGGCGGTGGCAGATCGCGGCGGCCTCCTCGCTATGAGTGACGAGCACGAGGGCCGTCTGCGTCTCGTCGGTGAGCTCGCGGAGGAGGCGGAGGATGTTTTCGCCGTTGGCGGAATCGAGATTACCGGTGGGTTCATCGGCGAGGATGAGCGCGGGGCGGTGGACGAGGGCGCGGGCGATGGCGACGCGTTGCTGTTCGCCGCCGGAGAGTTGGGCGGGCAAGGCGGCGGCGCGCGCGGTGAGTCCCACCCGGGTGAGGGCGGCGGCGACGCGCGCGGCGCGCTCGGGTGCGGGGACGCGGGTGAGCTGGAGCGGGAGCTCGACGTTTTCGGCGGCGGTGAGCGTGGCGAGCAGATGGAAAAACTGAAACACGGTGCCGACGCGTTCGCGGCGCAGGCGGGCGAGCCCGTCGCTCGGGAGCGCGTCAATGCGCTCGCCGTGGAGGGCGATCGTGCCGGTGTCGGGGCGATCGACGCCGCCGAGACAATTGAGGAGCGTGGTCTTGCCGCTGCCGGAGGGTCCGGTGAGGGCGATGCGTTCGCCGGCCGCGACGGA
>CAMBVX010000307.1 GCA_945871085.1 Opitutus sp. GAS368
TTGGGATCCATCTTCGCGAGGTCGGCGGACGTCGGGCTGCCACCGAACTGGCGGTAGTAAATTTGCTGGAAGGGATTGATCGCGGGCCCCATCGCTTTTTCGTTCACCATCAGCGGCAGGCACTCGGACCACCACTGGTCAAACGCGGCGCTGAGTTCCTTCACCACCGCAGGGTGCTGCGCGATGACGTCGTTTTTTTGGCCGTAGTCGACGCTGAGGTCGAAGAGCTGCCAATTCGGCGTGCGGCCGCCGTTCTCGCTGACCATCGCCCAGCGCGTGTTGCGCACGGCGGCGACTTTGAACTTCGCCTCGTTGGGATCGCCGAGCTTCGGCCAACGGCCAAAATGGGTGAACTGGTAGCGGTCGGGCAATTTTGCGGCGGGATTTTGGAGCAGCGGCACGAGGCTGCGGCCTTCGATCTGGGCCTGCGCGACGGCGGCGGGAATCTTGGCGCCGGCGATTGCGGCGAGCGTGGGGAAAAAATCGATGTGGGCGGCGAGCACGCCGCAGTCGGCGGGGGAGAGCGTGCCCGGCCAGCGCCAGAAGGAACTCGCGCGCGTGCCGCCGAGCCAAGCGGTGCCCTTTTGCCCGCGCATGTCGGCGTTGAACACCTTCACGCCGGCGGTGCCGCCGTTGTCGTTCATGAAGATGACGAGGGTGTTTTGGGCGATGCCCCACTCGTCGAGTTTGGCGAGGAGCCGACCGATGTTTTGGTCGATATTGTGGATCATGCCGAAGAAGTTTTCGGTCGCGGGCTCGAGGCCCTTGCCCTCGTAGAGCGCGCGGTCCTCGGGCCGGGCGATATAGGGGCCGTGGGGGGTGTTCGATGGGATGTAGGCGAAGAAGGGTTTCTTCGCGCGGCGCTGGGCGTCGATCCATTGCGTGGCCTGGGCGTAGAAGAGGTCGGTGCAGTAGCCCGAGGTTTTCTCGAACTTTCCGTTGTGGAGCAGAGTGGGATTAAAATACGTGTTGCCGGGAGCATCGCCGCAAGAGCCGGGATAAATCTGGCCGATGCCGCCGCCGCCGTGGATGTAGACCTCGTCGAAGCCGCGGCGGTTGGGCTGATACTCCGCTTCGTCGCCGAGATGCCATTTGCCAAAAATCCCCGTGGTGTAACCGGCCGACTGCAGCACCTGCGGCAGCGTGGTGGCGGCGAGCGTCATGCGCTCGCGTTCGAGAATCGTGTGGGTGATGCCGTTCTTAAATTCATGGCGGCCGGTTAAGAGGGCGCTGCGCGTCGGGGAGCACGTGGGGCTGACGTGAAAATCCGTGAAACGCACGCCCTCGGCGCGGAGGCGATCCAGGGAGGGCGTTTTCAGAATCGGGTTTCCGTGGGCGGAAATGTCGCCGTAGCCCTGATCATCGGTCAGGATGAAAAGAATGTTCGGCTGGGTGCCGGCGATGGGTTTCGCGGGAGCGGCGGCGTGGATGAATGCTGAGCAGGCCAGCAGAGAGGCGAGGAGGAGGAGGCGTTTCATGGGGTGGTGGAGATGAACAAGACGAGACGGTTGGTACGAAGGATCGGGGGGCGAGGGAAAAATCAGAACGTGCCTTTGAGGCCGACGGTCCAGAGGGAGCCGAAGTCTTGGCGTTGGCGCAGCTTATTCGCCACGGGAGTATTGGGGCCGGCGATTTCTGTGTCGTCGGAGGGGGCGTTGATATTTCGGAGATTGGCGAACACGGACACGGTGCGCCAGATGACGCGTTCGCCGCTGACGTCGATGTAGGATTTTTTGGCGCCCCAGTTATAGGTGCCAGCCTCGATACTGCGTCCGGTGACGGCGGCTCGGCGTTGGCGGCCAATATAGTTCCAGTTCAGTCGCACGCTGTAGCTAGGGCGAGTGAGACTGAAGCCCCAATTGCCGCTGCGGGGGACGTAGCCGGTGAAATTACCCGAGCCATCGCCGCTGGCGCGTTGAGTGCTGCCATTGGCGAAAAATTGGACGCCGCGAGCCCAATGGGGGAGAAACGTGAGGGATTGGCGGTAATTCAGATTGGCGCCTTCGATCCGCACACGGGTGGAGAGGTTATGCTGGGTGGCGACCTGATAGGGGTCGTAGTCCGTGGGATCGAGGCCGTAGTTGCCCAGGAATTCGGGGGTGGCGTCGAAGACGGTGCTGCCGAAGAAGTTTTCGAAATCCCGGCGGAAGACGGTAACGGAAACCTGACCGACGCGCGTGAAGTAATACTCAAGGGCGAGCTTCACGCTCTTGGCCTGCCAGGCCTTGATGTTGACGTTATTGACGGTGATGCGGTTCGTGTTGCTTGGAGGGGATTCGAGGTCGGGCAGCGTGATGCCGCCGGAGTATTGGTTGAAGTTGGGACGGCCGAGGGATTCGTAATACGCGGCGCGGGCAATCAGGTTTTCTCGAATATTGTAGCTGCCGTTTACGCTCGGGAGGAGGCGGAGGTATTCTTTCCGGGCGTTGAGCCCGCGGTCGATAAACGTGAGTTTCGAGATCGTCAGCGCATCGCTGGCGAGCGTGAGGGGAAGGCCGTTGGCGCCGCGGATGGCGTTGCCGGTAGCGTCGCGTTGAAAATTGCGCGTCGGGTCGGTGAGCGGGCCTTCGGCTTTGATGTTGGTTTGCTCGGCGCGGGCACCGCCCGAGAGTTTGAGCCGGTTACCGACGAGCCGGAGATCGACGCGGAGATAGGCGGAGGAGACGAGTTCTTCGGAATGCTTGGAGTTGCTGATGAGGGAGCGATACTGGGCGTTTTGATCGGCGGTGAAGTAAGTGGGTTTCGCCGTGTAAAGCGCGTAGAGGGCCTCGGGGCTAACCCATTGCATCTTGGGAAATCCGTAGGGCCCGAAGCGTTGGGCTATGCCTTGATCGACGACGCCGCCCGCCGTGTCGTCACTGGTGCCGGTGGGGGTCGTGCTGGGACGGCCATCGGCTCCGACGTAAGTGAGGGAGGTGTTGTTGGTGCGGTAGTCGGACAGGCTTTGGCGCGCATCGAGGCCGGCCTTGAGGCCGACCGGCCAGCGCCAGTTAAAATCGCGACGAGCATTAACGAACGCGGTGCGGTGCCGACTGACGGATTTGCCGAGGCTACTGCCCGCGGTGGTGAGCGCGTAGTTGGACAGGTTGCTCGGGTCGACCGGAGCGCCGGTCGCGCCGTCGGTGACGGTGACGCGGCCGGGGCGCAGATCGGTGTTGTCCTCGAAGGAGACCGTCACGCCAGTGCGGCGGGCGAGGAGGCTGGCGAAGTAGCCTTGGTCGATGTCGCGAAAACGATTCGTCGCGAGGGAAAAGCCCAGGCCGGCCTCGGCTTTCCAGATAGGGCCGTCGTGGCGGTAAATCAGGCTCGGCATAATCGTGCGGCTCAAACGGTCACGAGGGCTTTCGGCTTGGCGGATTTCACCGGCGCCGAGGTTGCCGCGGGTGAAGGTTGGCGAAAAATTGGCAGCTCCCACGGCGCCGACGGAATAGGTGAAATTGCGTTGGTTGTAGAACGAGTGAAACGTGCCGTATTGGAAAGAAAACGACAGGCGGTCCGCTCGGCCGAGGCGGTAGTCCACCGTGGCGCCGAACGACGTGCGGTCACGGCCGACGGTGCTGTCGCGGTAAAGATAGTCGCTCAGGTAGGGACGATCCGGAGTGGTGTCGGGGAGAGTGGTTCCGTTGGTCGCCGCACCGCTGCCCCGCCACGTGTTCTGCATGATGGGCTCGGAGGAATACTGGGAGGAGGCTCCGGCGGTGAGGGTAAAGCCGAAGTTGCGGTTCACGGGCATAACCCAGGAGAACTCGAAGCCCGGTTGAACTTTGCGGGTGGCTTGCGCGCGGGGGCCGGGGGTCCGGTTAAAATCGCGGGCGTCATCGCGCATGATCACGTAAGTGGTCGCCGAGAAGAGCGGTCTGGAGCGTTCGAAGGCGCTGCGGGGAACCATGTTCACGGAGCCGGCAAGGGCGGAGCCGGGAGACTCAGGCGTGGGGGAGAAGACGACTTCCACCCGGGACATGCTGTTGATCGAAACGGAATTGAGTTCGACGTTGCGACCGGTGCCGGAGACCTCCGGGGTGGCGAGACTCATGCCGGCGACGGTTACGGGGACGTTATCGGAGGAGACACCGTCGATGGAGACTTCGCGGGGGTCGCCACCACGGTAGGACATGGTGATCCCGGGAAGAAGTTTGAGGAATTCACCGACGTTTCCGTCGGGCACGAGGCCAAACTCGTCCGCCGCAACGACGGTGACCATGTTGGGGGCGAAGCGCTGTTCGTTAATGGCGATGGCCGCGCCGTCCATCTCGCGCGAGGCGGAGGTGACGAACGAGTCGAGTTTCACGACCTCGCCCGCGCGCGCGTGGCGAGTGGCGTGGCTGAGCTCAAAGTCGCGCTCGAGGTTCTGGCCGGGGGCGAGGGTCAGCGGCAGCCGGAAAGGATCGAGGCCAGTGTAGAAAATTTCGAGGATGACCTCGCCGGCGGGCACGGTGGAAAGGCGGAACATGCCCGTCTCATCAGAGAGCGTCGAGAGCCCGGTGCCGCGGAGGGAGACGCGGGCGTTGTTCACATACTGGCCGGTATCGGTATTCTGGACGCGGCCGGTGATGGAGCCGGTAGCGGCGGCCGCAGCGGCAGCGGCGGAGAGCGGGAGAAGGAGAGCCAGAGCGACGGAGAGAACGGAGCGGAGGGGATTCATCGGAGGAGAGGAGCGGATTTGTGGTCCGGAGGTGGGGAAGAGGCGGCTCAAAATGTGCCTTTGAGGCCGACGGTCCAGAGCGAGCCGAAGTCGAGGCGCGAGCGGAATTGCGCGTGCGGGGGCGTGCTGGGTCCGGAGATTTCGGTGTCCTCGGTGGCGTCGTTGAGGTTGCGCAGATTGGTAAAGAGCGCGAGGCGGCGCGTGAGTGAGTATTCTCCGGATACGTCCATATAGAGCCGCTTGGAGCCCCAATTGTACGTGCCGGGCTCGATGCTCGCGCCGGAGGCGACGATGCCGCGCCGCTGGCGGCCGCGATAATTCCAATTGATGCGGAGGTTGTAGCCCGGGCGCGTGAGGCTCACGCCCCAACTGCCGCTGCGCGGAATGTAGCCGGCGAAGTTGGCGGTCGCGGTGGTGTCGCCGGTGACGCGTTGCGCACTGGCGTTGGCGAAGACCTGCACGCCGCGCGCCCACGACGGCAGACCGGTGAGCGCCTGTTTGTAGCTGAAGTCGACACCAGTGAGGCGGACTTTGCCGGGGAGATTATACTGGGTCGTGACGTCGAATTTGTCGTAGAGCGCGGGATCGAGGCCGTAGAGGGCGAGAAACTCGGGGGTCGCGTTGAAGACGGTGCCGCCGAAGAAATTTTTGATGTCGCGGCGAAATCCGCCGACGGAAAATTGACCGACGCCGGCAAAATAGTATTCGAAGCGCGCGTTGGTGGTCTCCGCGCTCCACGCCTTGATGCCGGCGTTGTTGACGACGATACGGTTGGCCGGATTCGACGCGTCGCTGTCGGGATCGGGGAGCGTGAGGCCGCCGGCGTATTGGTTCAGGTCGGGCCGGCCGACGGAAAAATAGCGCGCGGCGCGGACGATGAGATTTTCGCGGAGGTTGAAGGAGACGTTGAGGCTGGGGAAGAGGCGGAGGTATTCCTTTTCGACGTGGGTGCCGCGTTGCAAGAACGTGAGTTGAGAGACGGCGAGGGTATTCGTCGTCGGGAAAATGAGCAGCGGCGTGCCGTTAGCGGCGCGGAGGACTCGGCCACTGGTATCGCGCTGATAGTTGCGCGTGGCATCGGTGAGCGCGCCTTCGGCCTCGATGTTGGTCTGCTCGGCACGGAGGCCACCGACGAGTTTGAGGCGGCGCTCGAACAACGCGACGTCACCGCGCAGAAACGCGGACGACACGGCCTCCTCGGTGTGTTTGGAGTTGGTGACGGAGGCGCGGTAGCGGGCGTTTTCGTCGAACGTGAGATGGGTGGGGTTGGCGCGATAGTAATCGAGCAGACGGCTGGTGCCGACCCATTGGATACGCGGGAAGCCGTAGGGGTGGGCGCGCTCGGACAACTCGGGCGCCCAGAACGGCGCTGCCGCGTCATCGGTGCCGAGCGGAGTCGTGCTGGCGCGGCCATCGCGGCCGACGAAACTGTAGGTGCGGTTGTCGTCCGCGCGGAGATCACGCACGCCCTCGCGGCGGTCGAGCCCGGCCTTCAGGGTGACGGGCACGCGCCACAGGACGTCGCGCTGCACGTTGGCGAAAAGGGTGCGCTGCTGGTCGTTGTTTTCGGGCTGGCCGCTGCCGGCGCCGGTCACCGCGTAGTTGTTGAGGCTGTACGGATCGAGCGGGGTGCCGGTCGCGCCATCGGTCACGGTGATGCGGTTGGGCCGCAGGTAGAAAATATCGTCGAAGGCCACCGTCACGCCGGTGCGCCGGGCGCTGGTGTTGGCAAAGTAGCCGCGCTCGAGGTCACCGCCGTGGTAGCGGGCGCGAGAATAGCCGGCGCCGGCCTCGGCTTTCCACACCGGTCCGTCGTGCCGCCAGCGCAGCGTGGGCAGGTAGGTCTGATTCTTGCGGTAGCCGCCGGCGTTGCCGCTGACGAGGTCGCCCAAGGCCGTGGTGCCGCGAGTCGAGAACGGTGTGAAATTTCCGGGCAGCACGCCGCCCACATTGAACGTGAGTGTCTGGCTCAGATAATCCTCCTCGAAGCGCGACGCCTGGACCGAGAGTGACAGCGTGTCGGAGCGCGCGAATTTGAAATCGAGTGTGGCGGAGAGGGAGTGGCGGGTGGTTTCCTTGAGGCCACCGCGTACAGCGAAGGTGGACAGGTAGGGTTGGTCCGGCGTGGTGTGCGCAAATGGGGTGCCATTGGTGACGGTCCCGCCGCCGCGCCACGTATTGGTGACCTGATCCTGGCCGGCGAATTGGGTGGTGCGGCCACCCGACAGAGTGAAACCGAACCGTTTGTTCACCGGCACCACCCACGAGAAGTCGAAGCCCGGAGGAGCCTTGCTCCGGCGATCCTCGCGCGGACCGGGCGTGGCGTGGAGTTCCTTGCGATGGTCGCGCATCATCATGTAGACGCTGCCGTTGAAGACGGGCCGCGAGCGCTCGAACGCGCTGCGGGGAATCATGTTCACCGAGCCGGCGAGGGCCGCGCCGGAGGTGTCGGGCGTCGGCGAGAAGGAAACCTCGACGCGCGAGATGCCGTTGATGGAGACCATGTCGACGGCGGAGGCGCGGGAAATGCCGCTGATCGCGGTGGCGAGGCTGAAGCCGTCGAGTGTCACGGGGACGTTGTCGGCGGGCGCGCCGTTGATGGAGATCTCGCGGGCGTTGCCGCCGGCATAGTCCATGGTGACGCCGGGCAGGAATTTCAGGAATTCGCCCACGTGCCCCTCGGCGACGGTGCCGAATTCGTCCGTCGACACGACGGTCTTCAGGTTGGAGGCGAAACGCTGCTCGTTGATCGCGATGGCGGAGGCCTCCATTTCCTTCGAGGTGGTGACGACGAATTGTTCGAGTTTAACCGGACCGCTTTTCGCATCCGTTTGGCCTGCGGCCGTCATCGTCACGTCGTGCTGGATGGTTTGAGCAGGCACCACCGTGACGGCTGTCGTGAGCGGCGTCATGCCGGTGTAGAAGAGTTTCACCCGCGCCGTGCCGACGGGGACGCTCTCGATGCGGTAGGCGCCCGCGGCATCGGTGAAGGTTTCGAGCGAGGTGCCTTCGACGGTGACGCGGACGCGTTCCAGGAAACTATCGGTGCCAGCGGCCAAGACCCGGCCGGTGATCGATCCGGTGGCGTTTGCGGTGGTCTGTGCGGACCCGACGGAGACGGTCGCGGCGACGGCGGAGAGGGAGAGAAGGAGGGAAAGAGAGAGGGAGCGAAGAGGGCGGGGGAGGAGCATGAGGGGTTGGCGGAAGCGTTGCGGGCAGATCAGTGCCAGTTGATACGGGTTTGTTGGGTGGTGAGGTCGACGGGAAAAAACCGTGGGTGACCGCGAGTCGTCGAGCAAGTCTCCGCGGGGTCGGAAAAGTCGGGAGTGGGCCGGGTCGGTGCGGGGCGCATGGCCGTAGGCGCGAGGCATCCGCCTGTAGTCCGCCCGGGCGAACCAGGAAAACGCGGCGGTCTAGGGCGTGGGCGTCGCGGCACCGCCGGAAGCGCGTGGTCCGCGCGCGGCCCGGCCTGTGCGCAACCGGCGGAAACGGTCATTGCGCAGCAGGGAACCGAGCGCGACGCTGCTCGCATGATTGGTCAGCTTTTGTACCCCATGGTCCGCGCTGAAACCTCCGTTTCTTCCCGGTCCAGCGCTACCATCGGCTTCGAGGCCACCCGCCTCGACGACCTCATCGCTGCGCAAACCCGAACGCTCGGAGCCCTCACGATCCACCAGCAAGGCCTGATGCAGCAACTTTTCCCCTCCCCGGAGGCGGTTGAAGTATGAGCGCCCTTGGGAGCGCCGGCGTCCCCGCCGGCA
>CAMBVX010000308.1 GCA_945871085.1 Opitutus sp. GAS368
GGATTCTTCATGAGGAGGAAGAATCGGAGGTTTCGAGAAGAAGTTTGCCGTCCTCTGCGCAGAGGCGGACGCGAATCTTCGCCCCCGCCTCGTCCAGCGCGGCGCGGAGCATGACCACAGGGTCCTTACTGACCGACAGGCGGCGCAGCAGGCCTTCGCCCTTCTGAGCACCAAGTGCGAGGGTGATTTTGAGGCCGCGGCGCTTGGCGGAAAATTTCACGCCATCGGGCAGCACGACACCGGCCTTCAGAGGTTTCAAGTACGCGTCGACGTAATGCACCCCGACGCCCGAGCGGTCGTTTTTTTCGGGGCGCAACATTTCTGAGGCGGTGGTGTTTTCAGTAGCGATTTCGATTTTCATGGCAAAGTAATCGCGGTGTCCCCGGCGGAGCGGAGCGCGAAGTGCAGCGTCTCCAGCACCGCCTGCCATTTGTGATGGCGACTGGGTTCGCTGCAGAGGCAGCCGGCGGGGGATTTCGCCGCACGCCACGCGAGCACCGCGCCGAGCGGCTCGCCGAGGAGCGGCGCTTCCCGGCGCATCGTCGCGGCGATGGCGGCAGCGTTTTCCTGCCAGCAGCACATGCGGGCGTGCCCCTCGTCAAAGGGCGCGGCCTCGCAGTGCAGGGCCTCGATCCGCCGGTCGGCGGATTCGGCCGCGAGCGCCACGCGGTAGAGCAGATGAAACGCGACGTTGCCGCACGTGCTACCCTCGAAGCGAAAGACAGCCTCGACGCCGCCGGCGGCGCACGGCGTGAGCGTGAGATTCTCCCGCGCCCAACGGCGCAGCGCGCGCTCGGGAAACGAGTAAGCCGAAACGTTGTGCGTGCTCGCGCTCGGGTTCATGGAGCGAGCACCGGAGTTGTCCGCAGTGCGCAAACGGCGAGCTGGGATTTTTTCGGAACGAGCATCCCCGACGGAAGCATGGACAGCGAACCCGGCAACGCGCCGGCCGCGCGCACAGCCGTGAGCAACACCGCGTTTTCGTGAATGGGCCAGCCGGGATAACCCGGGCAGTAGTGCGCATCCGCGCCGAGGTGCCGGCGGGCTTCGGCCAGCAGCGCCTCCACAGCCGCGGCCGCGTAGCATTCGAGAAAAAAGTAGCGGTCCGGCTCGTCGGCCTCCCAGCGCGCCGCGGCTTCCAACTCAGGTTCGAGGCCAGCGCTCACCGCCACGACCGCCAAGTCCTCGTAGTCCCGAAACCACGCGGCGGCCGACGCGCGCACGCCATCACCAGCACGAATCGCGGCGGACCACGGTCGCGCGTGGCCGGCAAACCACGCCCGCGCCCAAGCGGCGTTTTCCTCCAGCGGCCCCTCCAGCGCGCGCGCCACCGGGTAGCGAAGGAAACGCTTGAAGTCGCGTTCGCCAACGACCGGGTGGTGGTTCACCTGCTGCCACAAAACACTCACGACGCGACCTCCTTAGCCGCACCGATGGGCCGGAACTGGCAGCCTTGCACGAAGTGATCGAAGAATTCCGGATCGGTTTCGAGTTCGACGTGACGGATGGTTTTCACGAGTTCCTCGAGTGCGCGTCGGCGCGAGACTGACAACAGCGCGAGACAGGCCCCCTCGATCGCGGCGTTGCCGACCTGCGCGATTTTCGCTATGGGCAGATCGGGGATGAGCCCGATGCGGCGCGACGCAGCGAGGTCAAGGTGCCGGCCAAATCCGCCCGCGAGATAAAAGCGGTCGAGCCGGTCAAGCGTGATGCCATAAGCCTTCGCGACGGTGAGCAGCCCGGCGACGTTGGCGCCCTTGGCCTGCGCGAGTTCGTTGATGTCGCTCTCGCGGAAAACGAGGCCCGCTTCGGCGTGAATCGTGAATTCCGACGAGCCGTCCTCGAAGCGACCAAACTCGTTCATGCGATCGGTGCGGCGAAGTTCGCCGAGCAAGTCGATCAACCCGGAACCGCAAACTCCCTCGGGCCGGCCGCCGCCGATCACCCGAACCGACGGCGGAACGTCGCCGTCGTGAAGCCAGATTTTTTCGATGGCTCCGTCGAGGCCGGGCATCCCGCAACTGATCGCACGTCCCTCGAACGCGGGGCCGGCGGGACAGGAGGCGGCGAGCAGTTTGTGGCGGTTGCCCATGAACAGCTCGGTGTTGGTGCCGATGTCCATGATCGCGACGAGTTCGTCGCCGAGCTGCGGTGCGACGGCGAGAAGGCACGCGGCGGCATCGCCTCCGACGTGTCCGCCGACGAGCGGCAACGCGTAGAGCCGGGCCGCGGGGTGACACGGCAGCCGCAGCTCCCGCGCCTGGATCGTGACGGCCGTCGTCGCGGTGCGGCCCGTCCGATAAGCCGTTTCGGTTTCGGACCAGTAGGGTTTCTGGCCAATGCTCCGCACGTCGAGCCCGAGAAAAAGGTCGCGCATGGTCGAGTTCCCGACGACGACGATCTCAAAGATCCGAAGCGGATTGATCGGCAGTTGCGCGATGGCGCGAGAGAGATAGCCGAGGAGCGTGCGCTGGAGCAGGCGGCCGGGATGCTCGGTGTCGTATTGGATTCGCGCCATCACGTCGGTGCCACCGAAGCGCTGGGGATTTTCGAAGGACGCCGTCGCGACGATGCGCCCCGTTTCCAAATCGAGTGCGCGAATTACGATCGTCGTCGTGCCGAGGTCCAATGCGATGCCGAGCAACGGACCGGCGGCGCGCGCAATTTCGTGACCGTCGAGCAGCACGCGATCGCCGTCGCGCGTAACGGCGGGATCGGGCCGGTCGAGGCGGGCCTGCGGCGGCAGGTTCATCGTGCTGTCCTCCACGTGCATCGTGGCGCGGCGCATTGTGTGGGCGCGGATCGTGCCAGTGTCGGCGGCAACGCGCGCGCAACACGACAGGCGGAACGCGCCCTTGAGGTGCTGCTCCGGGGCGGCGGGCGGCGTGAGGCACTCGCGGCCTTCGAACACTTCCATCAGGCACTCGCGGCACTTGCCCTGCTTGCGGCACGACGACGGGACGTTGACGCCGAGACTCTCGGCCGCATCGAAGAGCGACGTTCCCGCCGCGACGGGCGCGACCTGCGAATTGATGAAAAGCGTGACGGACATGGGCAACGCGAGCGATCAGAGACCGGGCACGGCAGGATCATCGCCGCCAAGATGGACGGATCCGTCGAAAATCACGGCCTTGGGTCGGCGCAGATTTTCGACGGAGGCGATCACATCGTGCTCAGTGAGCAGAAAGCGTGGCTTCACTCCTACGGTAAGCGTACCGAAGTTTTCCGCATAACCGAGCCGCGCGGCGCTGGCGCCCGTGGCGCTGTGGAGCACTTGCATGGCGGAGAGGCCCGCTTGCTGCATGAGTTCGAGTTCCCGCAAAAACCCCCAGCCGTGTGCGACCCCATGCGAGCCCGCGTCGCTGCCGGCGACGAGACGGACACCGAGCTGCGCGGCGCGCGCGAGGCTGCGCGCATGGCCGTCGAGGATGCGGCGAAGGTTGTCGCGGATCAAATCGCTCCAGCCGAGTGCGGCGGCGTGATCGACCTGATATTGCACCGGGGCGAACGTCGGCACCCACGCGAGGTCGAGATCGCGGAGCTGCGCGAGCTGGTTGTCGTCGATAAAATAGCCGTGCTCGATCGTATCGACGCGCGCGGCGATGCAGTTCGCGACACCGTCGTTGCCCGAGCAATGAACCATCGTTTGCTTGCCGCGCGAGCGCGCGGCCTCGGCGAACTGCGTGAGCTCGGGCGCGGGCATCTGCGGCTTCGCTGTGACCATGCCCTTCTCGAAATTGATGATGCCCGTTGCGATCAGTTTGATCCGGTGCGCGCCGGCGGCGATGCGCTCGGCAACCGTTGCCTCGGGTGAACCCTGCTCCTCGGTCGGGCGCGCCATGAACGAACCGTAGCGGCCTTGGTGGTTGATCGCCGCGCCGGGGGCATCGACGTAAGGCATCACGCCGCGCGCGGCGGAGCGCCAGCGGGCTTGGAGCGCGAGCCCGACGCCGGCCTTGTCACCGGCTTCGCGCACGGCGACCACGCCGAGAGCGACCAGACGCGCGAGTCGCGCGCTCGCCTTAGCGTGAAGTTCAGCGGCGGGGAGCTTGAGCGTGTCGGCGCGTTTTTCCGGGTTTTCCTCGCCGCCCTCGATGAAAAGATGCGTGTGGGCGTCGATGAGACCGGGTAGCGCGATATGCTCAGGAAGATGATGATCGGGCGCCCTCTGGCCGGTTCGCAGGTAGTCGGCAGAGGGTGCAGCAAGACCAGCGTGGAGAATGCGCGTGTCGTCATACACCAGATGCGCGTCGCGGAGAACGGTGGCGTCGCGGCCGGAAAAAAGCCGGCCGACGCGCAGCCAGACGGGACCGGAGTGCGGCGCGAGCGCGTTGGGAATCTCGGCGAGCGCACTCATACGTCGATGTAATCAGCGCACAGCTCCATGATTTTCGCGGCTTGGCGGAAACCGGCTTCCTCAACCGACTCACCATTGAGCACTCGGCCTTCCTTGAGCGCCTCCTCCAGTTGGGACACGAGCGGATCGTCCTCGGGGAGCGGCGTGGAGTTGGCCTCGACGTTGGCGAGTGCATAGTCGAGTCCGACGCGGGCACCGAGCGTGAGATAGGCACGTTCGAGGCGGGCCTTGATTGCCTTGGGTGTGCCCCAGGCAAAGTTGGAGAGACCGACGGAAAAATGGATGCCACGCAGCTGCGGGTCGGCGGTGCAGAGCCGCATGGTATCGAGGCCGATGTTGACGAGGCCGTAGGTGTCGGCGCCCACTGGCGCGAGGCCAGGATCCACGATGATGTCGTCGAGCGAACGGCCGGCTTTCGACACGAGCAGATCGGCGAAATGTTTTACGGCCTCGTAGCTTTGGCGCGGGTCGAGACTCTGGCCGGTGCTGCCGTCGGGCCGAAAACATTCCGAGGCCATGACGATGCAGCGCATGTCGTGCTCGCGGATCAGTTCGACCATCGCGGGCAGTTGCTGCCGCGACGCGGCGAGCGAGTTGAAGAGCGGCTTGCCGCGCGACTTGGCGCGGTCGAAGGCGCGGAGGGCGACCTTGTGGTATTCGATGTTGGGGTTGTCGAAACTGAGCGGGACAACGGTCGCCGCTTGGATGGCCGGAATGAGCTTCGGCAGAAACTCCAACATTTCCGGCACACGGACGGAAATCCGCTGCGTGCCGTCGATGTTGAGATTCACGAACTCGGCTCCGGCGTCAGCCTGCAGTGTGGCGAGATGCTGGAAGCCGGCGACGTCGCGCGCCTCCCACGCTTTGCGGGCGCGGGCGTAGGCGTTGTTGATGAGTTCACCGATGACGCGAATGCGCGGAGTGGAGTTCATGAAAACGGTGCGGTTGACGCGGGCGACGACGAAACGAACGGCCGGCCGGTGATCGGGATGGGGGGCTGCGCGGCGGGAACGGCGGTGCGCTTCGAGAGGTGGTCGCGGTGGTGCCACGTGTTGGCCCAACTCGACGTGCCGCGCAGGCTCTGATCCTGCAGGACCGGCGCGTGCGCGAGCAGCGCCTCGGCGCGGCCTTCGCGCTTCAGGCGGTCGTAGGCGCGCGACCAGATGCACTCGAAGTCGGCCACCTCGCAGCGTCCATCGCGCGTGCCGCCGCAAGGACCGTTGCGTTGATTTTTTGCGCAGGCGGACTCGGGACAGAGGAACGCGATGTCGGGCAGCGAGCAGTCGCCGCAATCCTTGCAACCAAACAGCGCAGTCTTGCCCGCGTGCTCGGCGAAGCGGAGCCATGCCGGTCCTTGCAACGGATCGCGGGCGGTGGCTGTGATCTTTTTGCCGGCGTCCCAGAGCATCCTTCCCTCCTCGAACATCAGGCCGTGAACAAATTTCGAAAACCGATAACTGTAGGAAATAGGCTTGGGCGAAGCGGTGCCAGCGGAGGCTCCGCGGGCGGTGTTAGCGAGTCCTGTGGCCGGGTCCTCCTCGTAGAGAAAAAATTCGCCGGGCCGGGAATACCGAATCTCCCGGGCGAACTGTCGCCAGTCGTCGGTCGCGAAGCCGCGCTCGATCGCCAGCACACGCTCGACATCGGCGATGGCGTGGACACCGCCGAGATAGCCGCCGCGATAGCCGAGTCCGCGGAAGATTGCCAACTGCTTCGCGGCGAGTTCGAGAAAAAACGCTTTCCCGCGATCCGGGGAGGATTCGTGGCGCGCGCAGAGTGCCGCGAGTTCCTCGGAGAGCACGACGCCGGGTATTTTCTGATCGCGGAAGAGCCGGGCAACACGGGGATTCAGCACGTAGACGTTGCCGATGAGCGGCACGTGGCCCCAGCCGCGCGCGGCGAGCCACCCGATCAGTTCGTGGATCTTGCGCGAATCGTAGCCGATTTGGTTGATGATCCAGCGCGCGCCGCACTGGAGTTTCATTTCCAGCTTGAGGAGCTGGGGCACGACTTCGTTTTCGCGCAGCTTGAAATTCGTGACTACGCAGCCGGGAAAAAATTCCGTCGCCGCGAGGTGCGCGGGCTTCATCGCACCGGGGCGCGCCACGTCGATGCCGGCGTTCATTTCGGCGAGCAGCGTAAGCAGGCCCACGGAATCGATGTCGAAGACCGGCTTCGCCCCGCCGCGGATGCCGGGGCCGGAATTGTCGCCGGTAAGCACGAGGAGATTGTGCAGACCCTGGCTCGCCAGATGCCACGCCTCGGACTCGAGGGCGTTGCGGTTAAAATCCTTGCACGAGAGGTGGACGACCACCTCGCGGCCGGCTGAGCGGATGTGCGCGCCGAGCGCGGCGGGGGCCAGCTGCGGATTGCCGCCGGCGTTGTCAGTGATAGAAACCCAATCGACACGATCGCACGCGGCAAGTTCGTCGGCGAACGCCACGGTTTTCGCGGCGCGGGTCTCGGCCACGGTGCCGCGCGTCGAGACGAGTTCGACGCCGAGCACGAAGTCGCGCGTGCCTTCGAGTTTTTCGCGCAGAGTCATATTGGAAAAGCTTAGGCGGCGAGGCCCATGAAGCGCAGAAACATCTCGACGCTCGACGGCGCATCAGGGCCGTAGCCGTCGGCACCGATCTCGTCGGAAAACATCTTGTTCACCGGCGCACCGCCGACGGCAATTTTTACATGGGCTAGATCCGGCTGCTGCTGGAAGGCGTCGATGACGATCTTCATGTAGGGCATGGTGGTGGTGAGCAGGGCGGACATGCCGACGATCTGCGCGTTGTGCTCGCGGCACACTTCGATGAATTTTTCGACCGGCTGATCCACGCCGATGTCCACGACCTTGAAGCCCGCGCCCTCGGCCATCATGCACACGAGGTTTTTGCCGATGTCGTGCAAGTCGCCCTTCACCGTGCCCATGATGACGATGCCACGCGGCGGATTGTTGGCGGCGTCCGCGATCATCAGCGGCTTGAGGATCGCCATGCCGGCTTTCATCGCTCGGGCGGCGACGAGCACCTCGGGAACATAGAGGATGTTGTATTTGAAGTCTTCGCCGACGACCGACATGCCGGCGATTAGCCCGCAGTTGAGGACCTCGTCCACCGGCCGGCCTTCGGCGAGCGCGTCGCGCACGAGGCGCTCCACTTCCTTTGCGTTACCTTCGTAGAGAAATTGATTGATCTGGGCGTAGTCGGGCATGGAGAAAAGTGCGGGCGCGTTCAGAGCTTTGCGGCGTCAAGGCAGGCGCGTTTGATGGCGAGGACGTTTTCGGTGGGAGATCCGAAGGGAATCACGGCGGTGCCCATGATGAAACCAGGCAGATCGCGGCCCCGGCGCAGCTCGCGCGCGGCGACCTCGTAGATTTGATCGGGCGTGCCGGTCTCGATGAGTCGCGGCGAAATGTTGCGGCGCAGGGCGCGACGGTTTTCGCGGGCGACGGCAGCCCATTCGTCGAAGTCGGCGGTGAAATCGCACAAAAGATTGTTCGCCTCGGTCTGGGCGAGCAGGCCGGCGATAGGCGTCGTGTTGCCACCGATGATCAGGGGCAAATCGCGCACGCCCTGCGTCGCGGCCCACTGGACTAGTTCCAGCGTCACCGGCAAAACAAACTCCTCATACATCGACGGCGAGAGCAGCTCGGGCGAGGCTTGCGAGTCGAAGACGATCAGCTCGGCGCCAGCGTCGATGTAAGCCTTAGAAAATTCCTTTATGATGCGGCCGGAGTAATGGAGCACGCTGCGAACCCAGTCCGGTTGGTCGAGGCAGGCGACGAACAGCGCCTCTGCACCGACGAGTGATATTGCGAGCGAAAAAGGCCCGGAGATCGCGCCCCGCAGCCAAAAATCTCCGCCGAGCGCGCGACGGATATTGCGCGCGGCGGTGATGTTTACCGGCATGCGGCCATCCCTGAGCGGATTGGGCAACCGGGCCTGAGAAAGGTCGTCGCCAACGTGGACGATGTGGTTGCCCGGCTTGATGCCTGGAATGGAGGTGTCCTCGCCTTCGTAGAAACTCACGGTGCA
>CAMBVX010000309.1 GCA_945871085.1 Opitutus sp. GAS368
ACCTTCACCGGCGGCTTCCAAGTCAGCGACGGCACCGTCTTCCTCAATAAGACCGACGGCTTCAGCGCCACCGGTGCCGGTTTGGCCGTCACGGTCGGCGACAACATCAACGCCGCCAACACCGCTAAACTCACGTTAAGCCAGAACAATCAGATCCCCGACGCCGCCACCGTCACCGTGAACTCCGACGGCAAGTTCGACCTCAACGGCCTCACCGAGACGATTGGCGCCATCGCCGGCACCGGCAACATCGAGACGCGCGCTGGCCTCCTCAATATCTTTGGGGCCAACTCGGTCAGCACCTTCAGCGGCACCCTCACCGACGCCACCGGTGCCCTCGTTGCGGATCCAGACATCCCCGGCGTGACCATCAGCAAAGTATCCTCCGTCGGCTCGGGCCGCGTCATCCTCGATGCCGGCACCGGCTCGCTCACCTTCAATTCCAATATCGAATTCGCCGGCACCTTCGAACTCAAGAGCGGCACCCTCTTCCTCCCCGGCGTGAAATTCACCGTCGGCACCCTCGAAATCACGGGCACCACGATCCTCGATTTCGGCAATAGCACCGCGACCTTCCTCAACGCCACCAACATCAAGATTGGCCAATTCGGCTCCCTCACCATCAACAATTGGGTGAACAACGTGGACTTCTTCTTCGCCCAAAACTGGCTTTCGCTTGCCGGCGGACCGGCGGTGCCAAGTGGGATCAACACCCGTGGTGACGGCGCCGAAAATTCCATCACCTTCTCCGGCTTCAGCAGCAACCAGACCGCGTGGCTCGACTACAACAACGGCAGCAAACACGAGATCACACCCGCTCCCGAACCCGCCACCTACGGCGCGATGTTCATGGCCGCTGCCCTCGCCCTCCTCGGCTATCGCCGCTGGCAGCGGACTGCCGCCGCCGCCAAATCCGTCTGAGCCGGGCTCGCGCCTAGCTTTCACCGCATCGCGCACGGAACCTAATGCCACCCGGACAAAAGGAATTGCCCGCTGTTTCCGCTGGGTGGCCGATTTGGCCCGGTTAGCCACAGACCTCCATGCCGGTGGGGCTCGTCGACCCGTCTGCCAGACCGGCAGGCAGAGACGTCTGCCGCTCCACCGACCTGATACCAACGTCATTTGAGTTTTTGACTGCTGGTAGCTGCGAGCGCCAGCGAGTGGACGGATCACCACTCGCTGGCGCTCGCGGCTACCCGGCAAATCAAAGTCTGAATCATTTGGGCGCTTGGTATGACCTACTCAATATCCTCCCATGATCGTAGGGGAACCGGAGCATGGCTATCGCTTCGGTTTACCCACTGAAACCAGCGAGTAACCACAAATATCTCGGTCCGATGAAGCGATCAGCGCCGGGCACTCGCCACGGCTCAGCTCCGCGCCAACTTCTTCCAGTCGTCGCGCATGGACCGCGAACGCAGCGCATTCGCCGCCGCATCGTCGAACTGCTCCTTCACCGGGTCCCACTTGAGCGGGCGCCCCAGCTCCATCGCAATCGCCCCGAGGTGCAGCGTCGTGCACAGGCGGTGCAACGCCTCCGCCGTATACATCGGCGCACGGCCTTGTCGGATCGCATCGAGGAAATCGCGCTGCTCACGCTCGGGGCGCGGCCAGAGCTTGTTGGTCTGCGGATCGTAGGTCTTGCGAAACACGTTCATGTCGCTCGCCGCGAGCGGCCCCGACCAGCCCTTGTTGCCCACCCAGCCGTTGCTACCTTCGAAGCGGAGCGAGACCTCGCCCGCCGTTACGTCAAGCTCCACGCCGTTCGCATAGGTATAGGTGATATCGTAGGTCCGCGGCACCGTGTTCACGGAGTCCGGCGGAACCACACCCTTGCCGCGCACCGCGACCGGGCTGGAGTTCTCCGCAAAATTCGCCACCTGCGCCGTATCGACGAGATGCGCACCCCAGTCCGTGAGCGAGCCGCCCGAGAAATCACGGATCTGCCGCCACACTTGCGCATCCGTGAGCTTCGGCGTGTAGGGCCGATGCGGCGCCGGTCCGAGCCACATTTCGTAATCGAGATCCGCCGGTACTTTCACCGGCTCCTCGCGCGCGAACACCGGCTTGATCTGCAAACTCACCTTGATGCGCTCGAGTTTTCCAATCGCCCCGTTGCGCACCGCTTCCGCGAGCTTGTGGTAGTAGATCACCGCGCGGTCTTCGAGTCCCACGGCAAACATCGCCTTCCGGGCAGCGACATCGTTCGCGAGCCGCCGTCCTTCCTCGATGGTGAGCGTGGGCTTTTCACAAAACACCTTCTTGCCTGCCGCGAGCGCCAGCTGCGCCATCGTCACGTGCCAATGGTCCGGCGTCGAAATCACCGCGACATCGATATCCGGCCGCGCCAACAGCGCGCGAAAATCCGCGATCATCGCGCAGCCCGGCCCGCCATATTTCTCCTCGACGAGCTTGCGCGCCTCCTCGCGTCGACGCCCCCACACATCGCACACCGCCACGATGCGGCAATCGTCCTGCTGCAGAAACGATTTCAAATTAACGCCGATGCCGTGCGCCCCGAGCCCGACGCAGCCCAGCGTGATCTTATTCGAAGGCGCGTTGGCTCCGAGCAACCGCGCCGGGACAAATTGCGGCGCGACTCCCGCAGCGAACACGCCGGCGAGACTGGATTTGAGAAACGAGCGACGGGTGGAAACGGAGGTTTTCATGGGGCAATTTCCGCGAGCATGCGCCCGCTCCCCCCAAGGTCGAGCCGACATCCGCCACAAAACACGCCCCTATTTCGCGCAAGATCCGCGCAGCCAAGCGCAGTCGATTTCGCTAACCTCTCCGTAAATCTCAGCCACGCGTCGCTACATGGCCGTTTCCCACTATTTTAATGAAAACCTCCGTCGCCTTCCTCGCCTTCTCCCACCACGCCCTCGCCTCCCTCGCGCTCGCCCTCACGGCGTTCGCGCCCACCGCCCGCGCCGCCGCCCAGCCGAAGAAATTCGCCGCCAACTGGGCTTCCCTCGACGCCCGCCCCACCCCCGCGTGGTTTCTCGATGCCAAGTTCGGCGTGTTCATCCATTGGGGTGTTTACTCCGTGCCCGCGTGGGGCGCTCAGGGCGAATACTCCGAGTGGTATTGGCGCCGCATCATCAGCGACAAACCAAAGGAGGCGGTCTGGCGCGATTTCCACGCGAAAAACTACGGCACCAATTTCAACTACATGGACTTCGCCCCGAAGTTCACCGCCGAACTCTACGACGCCAAACAATGGGCCGACCTGTTCGCCCGCGCCGGCGTGAAATACGTCGTCCCCACCTCGAAGCACCACGATGGCTACGCCCTCTGGCCCAGCGCAGAAGCGAGCCGCACGTGGGGCCGCCCGTGGAATGCCCTCGAGATCGGCCCGCGCCGCGACCTCATGGGCGAACTCGCCACCGCCACCCGCGCCGCCGGCCTCAAGTTCGGTTTCTATTATTCACTCTACGAATGGTTCAATCCGCTCTGGCTCAAGGACCGCCCGCGCTACGTCACCGAGCACATGTTCCCGCAATTCAAGGACGTCGTCTCCCGCTACGCCCCCGCGATCATCTTCGCCGACGGCGAGTGGGACATGCCCTCGAAAGACTGGAGGAGCGAGGAACTCCTCGCGTGGCTCTTCAACGAATCCCCCTCGAAAAACGAAGTCGTGATCAACGACCGTTGGGGCAAAGACAGCCGCCACAAACACGGCGGTTACTGGACCACCGAATACGCCGCCGGCCTCAAAGACGGCACCCACCCGTGGGAGGAAAGCCGCGGCATGGCCCACTCCTACGGCCTCAACCGCGCCGAGCGCTACGACGACTACAAGACCACCCGCGAGTTCGTCCTCGTGCTCATCGACCTCGTCAGCCGCGGCGGCAATCTCCTCCTCGATATCGGGCCCGCCGCCGACGGCACCATCCCTCCACTCATGGAGCAGCGCCTCCTCGAGATCGGCGACTGGCTCAAGGTCAACGGCGAGGCCATCTACGGCACGCGTTTCGCCGGTCGCTCCGCGCAATGGACCGCGGGCACGCGCCCGAAGCAGGATTACGGTGAATACAAAGTGAAATATAACCTGCTCGACCAAGTCGGCCAGCAGCCGAAGAACGGTCAGGCCGTGAAACAGGTATTCTTCACCAAGAAACCCGACGCCCTTTACGCCATCGCCGTCGGCTGGCCCGGCAAGCAACTCGTCCTCCGCGAGGTCAACGTCCCCGCCGGTGCCACCGTCACGATACTCGGTGTTCCGGGCGCACTGAAGACGTCCTCCTCCGGCACCACGCTCACGATCACACTGCCCGACTTCGGCCCCGACGAAGCCCCATGCCGCTACGCCTTTGCCTTCAAGATCACCGGCGCCACCGTGATTCCCGAAGCTCCCGCCCCCGCCCCCAAGACCACGCCGTAATTTTCTTTTCCCGTTTCACTCCTCCTCCCGACCATGAAAAATCTCCTCCCCCTCCTCGCCTCCCTCGCCCTCTGCGCCGTCACCTCCGCCGCCTCCGCCGACGGGTGGACCCCGCTCTTCGACGGCAAAACCCTCAACGGCTGGCGCAACCCCTACACGTGGGGCGAAACCAAAGTCGTCGGCAAAGAAGTCCACCTCACCGCCGAGAAGAAGTTCTTCCTCGTCACCGAAAAATCCTACACCGACTTCGTCTTCGAGGTGGATATTTTCCTGCCGCCCGGCCAAGCGAACAGCGGCGTCATGTTCCGCGCCCATGTCCAGCCGAACAAAGTCTTCGGCTACCAGGCCGAGGTCGACGGCGATCCCGTCCGCAAATGGTCCGGCGGCCTCTACGACGAGGGTCGTCGCATGTGGTTCGCGAGCCCGATCAAGGGCGACGCCGCCAGCGAAAAAGCCTTCCGCGACCGCGCCGGCGAAGCCTTCGAGCGCGACAGCTGGAACACCTACCGCATCACCTGCCAGGGCCCGCGCCTCAAAATCGAGATCAACGGCGTCGTCACCACCGACATCAAAGATTCCATGGACGCCAGCGGTCCCATCGGCCTCCAGCACCACGGCGAAAAAGGCCAGACCTACAAATTCCGCAACGCCCGCATCAAGGCGCTCTGAGCCCCCGCCTACCCCATGAATCGTCGTACCTTCCTCACTACGACCGGCACACTCGCCGCTGCCGCTCCGTTCGCCCCACGCCTGCTCGCCGCCGACGCGAAAAAACCTCCGTCGCCCGCAGCTGCGTCGCCCGCCGCCAAAGCCTCGGCCGCACCCAATCCCAATCAGCCACCCCCGCTGTCTCCGCGTTTCGGTGACGCCCGCGACTGGTGGTTTCAAAAACGCTTCGGGCTGTTCGTGCACTGGGGCCTCTATGCCATCGAGGGCTGGCACGAGCAGGACCAGTGGCGCCGCCGCATCCCCCGCGCCGACTACGGGAAACTCCAGCAGCGCTGGAACCCCGCGAAATTCAACGCCGATGCATGGATCGACGCCGCCGAAGCCGCCGGCATGAGCTACATCTGTCTCACGACAAAACACCACGACGGCTTCTGTCTTTTCGAGTCGAAGCACACAAAATATCACTCGGTCAATTCGCCCTACGGTAAAGACATCGTGCGCCAGCTCGCCGACGCCTGCCACCGCCGCAAATTCCCCCTCTGCCTCTACTACTCCATCGCCGACTGGCACCACCCCAACTACCCGAATCAGGGCCGCCACCACGAACTGCCCCCGCAGGCCGGCGACGACCCCAGCCTCCCGAAATACCTCGATTTCCTCAAAGCCCAGGTGCGCGAGCTCTGCACGAACTACGGCGAGATCCACGGTTTCTGGTGGGACATGAACGTCGACCAACACATCGACCGCTCGATCAACAACCTCATCCGTCAACTCCAACCCAAGGCCGTCATCAACGACCGCGGCTTCGACGAAGGCGACTTCGGCACGCCCGAGCGCGACTACACCAAAGAGGGCTCCCTCTCGCTCTCGTTTTCCAAACGCACCGAGGCCTGCCAGTCCATCGGCATGGAGAGCTGGGGCTGGCGCAACGCCGAGGATTACTACTCCGATCGCCACATCTTCCGCAGCATCGCCCGCTACCTCGCCCGCGACGCCAACTACCTCCTCAACGTCGGCCCGCTTCCCGACGGCACGCTGCCCGCCGAAGCGCTCGGTTTCCTCAAGCGCACCGGCGCCTGGTATCGCGCCGTCCGCGAGTCGCTCGAAGGCACCACGCCCGCCTCGCACCTCACCGCCAACCGCGACGTCCTCCTCTCGCGCCGCGGCCACGACCTCTACGTCATCCTCCATGCCGACCCCAAGGGCGACGCCGTGAAGCTGAAGCCCATCGCCCTCCTCCCGCGCCGCGCCACGCTGCTCAACACCGGCACCGCCCTCCCCTGCTCGCTCGATCTCGTGCCCAGCGAACACGGCGACCAAGGCCGCTACCTCCGCCTCACCAAACTCCCCGTCAACGCACACGCCAATACCGTGCTCGTCGCCAAACTCGAATTCGACCACCTCCCCACCGTCATCGGCCCGGCCAAAGAATCAGGCGCTTCCCTATTGTAGCTCGAAGTTCCGCGCCGGCGTCCCAGCCTGCCAACAAACCGGCTCCGCCAGCTTCCCTCTTGCCGCACCCGCGTCGGTCCGCTGCATCGTAGGGTCGCGCGTCATTTTCCACCTCGTTTCCCCACTCCCCTATGAAAAAAATCCTCCCCACCCGCCGCCGTTTTCTCGCCGCCTCCGCCACCGCCTCGTTCGGCTTTCAATTTTTCCGCGGCCACCTTTTCGGCGCCGAGGCCCCAAGCAACAAACTTAACCTCGCCGCCATTGGCGTCGGCGCCAAAGGCCAGGGTGTCGCCAACCTCAAAGCCTGCGCCGGCGAAAACATCGTCGCGCTCTGCGACGTCGACGCCGACTACGCCGCGCCCACGTTCGCCCGTTACCCGTCGGCGAAAACCTACGTGGACTACCGCGTGATGTTGGAAAAACAAAAGGACATCGACGCCGTCATCATTGCCACACCCGACCACACGCACGCCGTGATCACGCTCGCGACACTGGCCGCCGGAAAACACGTGTATTGCCAAAAACCCCTCACGCACACCGTCCGCGAAGCGCGCACGATTACCGCCGCCGCGCGTCGCGCCAAAGTGCAGACGCAGATGGGCAACCAAGGGCACTCCTCCGAATCCATCCGCCTCCTCAAAGAGTGGCTCGCCGCCGGCGTCATCGGCGAGGTGCGCGAGGTTCACGCGTGGACCGACCGGCCCGTCGGCGGCGATCCGTGGTCCAACTTCGCCGTGCAGGCCCAGTCAAAGGACACTCCACCCGTGCCCGCCACGCTCAACTGGGATCTTTGGCTCGGCCCTGTCGCCCATCGCCCGTATCATCCCGACTACCACCCGTTGAAGTGGCGCGCGTGGCTCGACTTCGGCACCGGCCCGCTCGGCGACATGGGCTGCCACATCATCGACCCTGCATTCTGGGCCCTTGACCTCGGCGCACCCACAACCGTCGAAGCCACCACGACCCATTGGGAAAAAGACGTGAGCTCACAGACGTTTCCGCGCGCCTCGATTGTTCGCTACAAGTTTCCCGCCCGAGGCGCCCGCCCGCCCGTCGCGCTCACGTGGTATGACGGCCGTCTCCAGCCGCCCGTGCCCGTCGACCTCGAGCCCGGCCGCAAACTCCCCGGCAGCGGCGCGCTCATCATCGGAGACAAGGGAACCCTGCTCCACGGCTCCCACGGTGCAGGCGGCCTCCGCCTCCTGCCCGAGACCCGCATGAAGGAGTTCGTGCGCCCGGAGAAAACCCTGCCCCGCGTCGTCGGCAGCCACGAGGCCGACTGGCTCCGCGCCTGCAAAGCCGGCCCCGGCTCCCCACCGCCGTGCTCGACTTTCGAATACGGCGGTGCCCTCACCGAGACCGTCCTGCTCGGCGTCCTCGCGATGCGCCTGCCCAACCAGCGCCTCACGTGGGATTCCGCCAATTTGCAGTTCGCCAACAACCCCGCCGCCGACGCCCTCCTCCACACTCCCTATCGCGACGGCTGGAGCCTGTAGTTTACCGAGACGGCCTATCGTCATACATTCACCCGTGCTCGTTCGCCGCCCAACCGCGATCTCCACACTGGCTCTTCGACCTCGGTCTGCCCTTCCCAAGCACCACCTTTGTCCCCGTCCCCTGGTCGCAGCAGACGCGACCCGATCAACCGACCCGTCGTATCCGCCGCACGGTTTTCCTGCAACTACGGTGGCTTGCACAACACCGGTTTTCAGAGACGATCTAAACCATGCAAGCGACCATCGAACTCGATTGCCCGGAGGAACTGCTCCTCGGGCTTCACGTCAGCGCGGAAGAGTTTCGCGACGAGGTTAAACTCCGCGCCGCCGTCGCTTTGTTCCGGGAAGGCCGGATCTCCTCCGGCTTGGCCGCGCGCTGGCT
>CAMBVX010000310.1 GCA_945871085.1 Opitutus sp. GAS368
GGCTGTTTTCGACGATGGCGATGCGCCCGCCGTTGATGTTGCCGCCGCTTTGCAGGCCATTGGGGAGGAGGGCGTCCTGCGTGGCGTTCGCGGCAAAGGGCCCTGATTTTGTGCCGTTGCTGAGAGTGACGATTTGCGTGGTCGGGTCCCAAGTGGGGCTGCCGCCCGCCTTCCATTCGTCGGAGGTGTCGCGGGGCGTGATAGAATTGGGCCGACGGTAGGAGTTATTGTAGCGTTCGGCGGAGGCGCGGATGGACGTGTTTTTGAAGGGACGAGCGAAGAGCGAAACGTATTCGCGGTGGATGCGCTCGGCGGAGGGCTGGCGGACAAAGCCTTTCGACTCCTCGACGGCGGCGACCTTCATCGCGAGTTTCCCGGCGATGAGGGGACGGTTGAGGCTGAGGCTGGAACGGTGGCCGCCAAAACTGTCGGCGCGGAACGTCGCGTTGGCGGTGGGTTTGGCGGTGCTGGCTTCGTCGGGGACGAGATTCACGGTGCCGGCGCTGGCGCCGAGGCCGAAGAGATTGGAGTTGGGGCCGCGGGAGATTTCGATGGCGCCGACGTTGTAGAGATCGAAGGGGATCTTGCTGTTGCTGGAGAAATTGCCCCACGCGTTATTGACGCCGCTGCCGCTCGTGCCGGCGGAACCGACCCCGCGGATGCGATTGGCGCGGGACGGATCGCCCTGAATATTGTCGCCGACGCCACCGGTGCGGTTCGGGGTGAACTGGGTGAAATCATCCGTGCCCTCGGTGCTGGCCTCGTAGCGGAAGAGGTCGTTGATATCGAGGACGGCGGTGTCCTGCATCTGCTGTTTGGTGACGACCGTGATGGAGGAGCCGAGGTCCTCGAGTTTCGAGTTGAGGCGCGTGCCGGCGGCGGTGTTGAAGGCCTGGTAGCCCTTGTCGTCTTCGACGACCGTGAAGGGCGAGAGCAAAATGGTCTCGTCGGATTTATCTGAGGCGGCGGAAACAGCGGTGGTTTTGGTGGTAGGGGCGGTTTGAGCCCCGACGAACGGTGTGGTGAAGCAAAATACCGCGGCGGCAATGGAGCGATGGAGGCAGCGAGGCAGAAAGGGTAGGCAGCGGGTGGTCATGAGGCGGAGAGGGAGGAACTGCGGGATGGGGCGGGGAAGCGCAAACCGAGATCAAACGCGGGTTTCGGGGGGCTGGAAAACCACAAAAGACTTTTGCGATCGGCGGAATTTGCAACCGTTCCGGGGCCTCAAACTCTAGGCTTTTCAAAAGCCGTGGGAGGCCTACGTTGGTCCCTTCATATGGAGAAAACCTTCGTTATCTTTAAGCCTGACTGCATGCAAAAACGCCACGTGGGCTCGGTCCTCGCGCGTTTCGAATCCGCAGGCTTCGACGTCATCGGATGCAAAATGACCCGCCTTTCGGCTGAGTTGCTTCGCGAGCACTACGCGCATGTCGCCGACAAACCTTTCTACCCTGAGATCGAGGACTTCATGAAGTCCCGCCCCGTGATCATGGTGGCACTGCAGGGCGACAATGTCGTCCAACGCGTCCGCGATCTGCTCGGACCGACCGATTCTCGCAAAGCGGCGAAGGGCACGATCCGCGGCGATTTCGGCACCGATATGATGACCAACGTCGTCCACGCTTCGGACAGCGTCGACAACGCGAAGGCGGAGCTCCTCCGTTTCTTCAAGGCCGACGAGCTTTACGTCGGCTGAGTCGGGACAGTCTTTATCGTCTGATTTTTCAGACTTTCCGGGGGCGCGTTGCATCGGCGGCGCGCCTTTTTGTTTCCACTCAGCCGTGCCTACTTCGTGGTCGCCGGAGTGATCCTGCCGACACCGTGGTCCGCCCCTTGTTTGTTCCTCAACCGGGACGTGAATCTGTCCATGTAGACATAGATTACCGGCGTGATGTAGAGTGTGAGAAATTGCGAGACGATGAGGCCGCCCATCACCGCGAGGCCGAGTGGACGGCGCGAGTCTGCGCCCGCGCCGAGCCCCAAGGCGATGGGCAGGGCGCTCGCGAGGGCGGCAAAGGTGGTCATCATGATTGGTCGAAAACGCACGAGGCACGCTTCCACAATGGCCTTTTCCGCGTTGAAAGCCGCGCCCTGCTCACGCTCCTTCGCAATGGCGAAGTCTACCATCATGATCGCGTTTTTCTTCACGATGCCGACGAGCAAGATCACACCGACGTAGCCCATGATGTTTAGCTCCTCGTTGAAGGCCCACAGTGTGAACAGGGCACCGAAACTCGCCGCCGGCAGACCTGAGAGAATCGTCAGCGGGTGAATGAAATCTTCGTAGAGCACGCCAAGCACGATGTAGATCACGAGCACCGCCATGATGAGCAGCAGTGTGAGTCCTTGCATCGAGGAAGCGAAGGCCTGCGCCGCGCCTTGGAAGCCGTGGCTGATGGTCGCGGGCAGTTCCTGGCGCGCAAGGTCTGTGACCGCCGCCGTCGCTTCACCAAGGGAGAAGCCGGGCCGCAGATTGAATGAAATCGTTACCGCCGGCACCTGCCCAAGGTGGTTGACCGTGAGTGGGCCGACTTCGCGTTTCAGCTCGGCCACCGCGTCCAGCGGCACAGTTTTGCCGCTCTTGCTACGCAGGTAGAGCAGGGAAAGCGCCTCGGGGTTGCGCTGAAATTCGGGCGCTAACTCCATGATGACGAAATACTGGTTCGTCGGCGTGTAGATTGTGGACACTTGGCGCGACCCATACGCGCTGTAGAGGGCTTCTTCGATCTGCTGCGGGGTAATCCCGAGGGCGGCCGCTTGGTCACGTTTGATCGCGACGCGCAGCTGCGGATTCGAGATTTGCAAGTCTGAGTTTACGTCCTGCAAGCCGTCGATCCCGCGCATCTTTTTCTCCATGTTTTGCGCGGCGGCGTAGAGATCCTGTAGATCAGTTCCGAACAGGGTGAACTGATAGAGCGCCTTCGTCAGCGAGCCTCCGATGCGAATCGCCGGGAGGATTTGCGGGTAGCAGCGCAGGCCGGGAATCACGGCGAGTTTCCGACGGAGATCTTGCGCGACATCCGCGGCCGACGCGCGCTCTTCGCGGGGCTTCAAGCGCATGAAAATTCGTCCCTGGTTTACGGTTGAGACCGTGGGCCCGCCCCCGAGGGCAGACATGAATGCCTCCACCGCGGGATGGGCCGCCACGATGGCCGCGGCCGCCTGCTGATGTTTCACCATTTCAGCGAACGACACATCCTGCGCGCCTTCGGTGAAGACGAACAGTTGCCGCGTGTCGTCTGACGGGAGAAAGCCGTTCGGCAACGCACGACCGACGATCACCGTGAGCCCGATCATGAGCACCGCGATGCCGACAGTGATTACGCGGTGGCGCATCGCGACATGCAGGGTGCGTTCGTAGAGTGAAACCATGAGGCCAAATACCCTCTCGCTCGCTTGATAGACTCTCCCGTGTGCGCCGGCCCCGGCGCCGCGGTGCGGCTTTAGAAACCGGCTGCACAACATCGGTGTGAGGGTCAGCGACACGAGGCCCGACACGAGGATCGACGCAGTGATCGTCACCGCAAATTCGTGCAGTAACCGCCCGAGAATTCCACCCATGAAGAGGACCGGGATGAATACGGCAACGAGCGAGAGCGTCATCGACATGATGGTGAATCCTATCTCGCCCGCTCCCTTGAGCGCCGCCTCGCGCACGGGCATGCCTTGCTCGATATAACGGACGATGTTTTCCAACATCACGATGGCATCATCGACCACGAAGCCGACCGAGAGCGTGAGCGCGAGGAGTGAAAAATTATCCAGCGTGTAGCCGGAAAAATACATCACGATAAACGTGCCCAGCAGGGCCATCGGGATCGCAATAGAAGGAATAATCGTCGCCGTCAGCGAGCGCAGGAAGAGAAAGATCACTAGCACCACGAGCGCGATCGAGAGCACGAGCGTGAATTGCACGTCGTCCACCGACTCCCGCACCGAGATCGATTTGTCCATCAGGATCTCGATACTCACCGACGCGGGGAGTTGTTGGCGGAGGCTGGGCAACAATTCCCGGACACGCCGCACCACTTCGATGGTGTTGGTGCCCGGTTGGCGTTGGATGCCGAGGCCGATGGCTCGCGCTCCGCTGTCGCCCGGCTTGCCACTGTGAAACCAATAGCCGACGCGGTTTTCCTGCACGCTATCAATGACCTTGGCCAGCTCACCGAGGCGCACCGGAGCACCTTTGCGATACGCGACGACAATCTGGCTGAACTCAGCACTGTTCGCGAGCTGGCCGGACGCCACGACCGTCATGGTCTGCTGATTGCCGTCGAGCACGCCAGTCGGCAGGTTGACGTTGTGGGTGGCCAAGGACTCGCGCACCTCGTCGAGCGTGATGCCGCGGCTGGCGAGCGCGCGGGGATCGAGCTGCACGCGGAGCGCGTATTTCTGCGCGCCGTAAACCTGCACCAATGCGACGCCCTCGAGCGTGGAAATCCGCTGGGCGATGCGTGACTCGGCAAACTCGTGCACGACTGACAGAGGCAGCGTCGCCGAGACGATGGACATGAAGAGGATCGGCTGGTCCGCGGGGTTCGTTTTGCGAAACGACGGCGGCGTCGGCATGTCGTTCGGCAGACGGCGCTGCACGGCGGCGATGGCCGATTGCACATCCTGCGCCGCCGCATCGATGTTTCGCTCCAGCGTAAATTGCAGCGTGATCGCCGTCGCACCCAGCGAGCTGGACGACGTCATCGAGTCGATGCCGGCGATGGTGGAAAACTGCTGCTCGATGGGGGTCGCCACGGCGGACGCCATCGTCTCGGGTGTCGCCCCCGGCAGGTTCGCGGTCACGACAATCGTCGGGAAATCGATATTAGGGAGATCGTTGACCGGGAGAAACCGATACGCCATCGCGCCGAACACGCAGAGCGCCGCCGTGAGCAGCGTCGTCATCACCGGGCGGCGAATACAGTGAGCGGGAAGGTTCATGGCGCTCGCGTCGTCTTTTTCGACGGTGCCGTCGCGCCCAAGGTCGTCGACTGGACCTTCGCGCCGGGCACGAGGCGGAGTTGCCCGTCGGTTACGACGGTTTCGCCGGACCGCAACCCTTCGGCGATGAGCAACTCGTCGCCCGCCGAGCGCAGCACTTTCACGGGCCGGAGTTCGACGGTTTGGTCCGCCTTGACGACATAAACCTGAGCCCCGGTTTGCCCGGCCTGCACTGCGGTTGCCGGCACGACGATCACGGCAAGGTCGACGCCGGTTTTCGTCTGCACCTGCACAAATTGACCGGGCCAAAGCTGATGGTTGCTGTTTTCAAAGACGGCCTTCAACACGATTGTGCCGGTCGTTGGATCGACCGCGTTGTCGACAAAACTCAGTTTTCCATCGGCGCGTACGAGTCCCGAATTGCGATCCGTGACGACGACACTCGCCCGACCGTCCGCAAGCGCGGCGCGGATTGCGGCGAGGGTGCTCTCTGGCACAGCAAACGCCGCGGCAATAGGTGCGAGCTGATTGAGGGCGACGATCGACTGACTAACGTCGTTTGCCTTCACCAAGGCGCCTTCGTGCAAAATCAGCTGGCCGGTGCGCCCGTCAATCGGTGCGCGAATTTCCGTGTAGCCGAGGAGCAGTTCCGCATTGGCGACCGCAGCTTCCTTGGCCTGTGCGAGCGCTTTTGTCGTTTCGACTTTGGTATTGAGTTGGGAAAATTGCTCCTTGGAAATCGCCTGCTGTTGTTCGAGCCGGAGATAGCGCTCCACATCCGTCGTTGCCCGGAGGAATTCCGCCCGGGCGTTGGCCAGATCCGCACGCGCAATGCGCAACGAATTCTCAAAGGGGCGGCGATCCAGCGACACCAGCAGGTCGCCCGCTTTGACCTCGTCGCCTTCTTGGAAATGGACCCGCGCAATCATCCCGTCCACTTGCGATTTCACTGTCACAGCGCGGAGCGCTTGCACGGCGCCCATCGATTCAACCACCCGCGGTACGTCGCGTTGGCGAACCACGGCGGTCTGCACCGGCACGGGCGGTGGCGCAGCGGCGGGTTGGCTGCTGCCGGTAGGTTTGCAGGCGCCCAACAGCAAAGCCAGGGACAGGAGCGAATAAGATAGAGGGAGGGTCATGGAATGGCCGAAGGGCGAGCCGGTTGAACAAACAACGGCTGGAAGCAAATTGCCAGCCTTGGTGTGTCTCCATCGGTTTGTCCTGCCAACGGCGAGTCACTGGAGCAGGTTCCCGCTAGTTCTCATGGGTCAAAGACGGATCGTTTTTTTTCGCTGGTCACGTTGGAAGCGGCGGCGGCGATTGTCCAAGTCGCGCTGGCGGGCCGCGTGACGTTTTTGCATTTGGCGCAGCACTTCGGCTTCGCTGCGGGGGCGGCGGGGTAAATATTGCGCGAGGAGTTCGACGATGTCGCGGGCGCTTAAGAGCGGCGTATGTGTTATTGCGCGACAGCGCTCCTGGAGCGTGAACAGCAACGCCAGACAGACCAGCGTCAGGTGGTGATGCCAGCCGGTCCAGCCGCGCACTTCATACTGCGCCATGCCCAGTTCGCTCTTGGCGTCCTGGAAGCAGCGTTCGATCCAGAAACGTTGCGCCTGCATGTAGGCGAGGCGTTCCCAGGATGTCGCCGAGGGCGCATTACTCAGGGAGTATTTAAAGGTGCCGTCCGCGTCTTGGCGCACGATCAGCAGGCGGGCGCGGGCGGTCGGAGCTGTGCCGTCCCACGTCCAAACCAGGCACACCCACACTCGCGCCTGGCGCGGGCCTTTGGTCGCGTCGCGGATTGTCACTGTGCGCGCTTCGGCTTCGAAGCGCTGCGCGGTGAGCCGATCCACGCGCACCGTTTTTTCGGTTTTCGTCGGCGGCTTGGCGCGGTGGCGGGGCCGACGGGATTCCCCGGCAGCGGGCGTGGGCGTCAGCCGACACGGGTCGCGGGTCCACACCCGTGTTTTACAGGCGACATCGACCACGAAGATCTCGCCGAGGTTGTCGAGTCCGTCGGTGAAGGCGTGGCTGTTGCCATACACCTCGTCCGCGCCCACCCACCGATGCGTCGAACCCCGGGCCCGGGCGGCCGCGATCATAGCCAGCGCTAGTTCCGGTTTGGTGCGATGGACGCAGTGGTCCTCCGGCACTTTCGCCTTGGCGCAGCGCGCGGGGTCGTCCGCCCACGCGGCGGGCAGGAACAACCGGAAATCCACCAGGGCCGCGCGCGTGCCGCAGCCGAGCGAGGCGAACACGCCGACTTGGCAGTTCTCCACTTTGCCGAGCCGCCCGCAATATTGCCGCTGCACCCCGACCGACGCCTCGCCCTTCTTGGTGAACGAACTTTCGTCCACATACAGCGCGGTGTCGGGTTGACCGCCCAGCGTCGCTTCCACTGCCGTCGCCACCTGGGCCAGCACCGCCGTGTGCGACCACGGCGAGTCGCTGATGAATTGCTGCAGGTTTTCGTAATCACTCTCGGCTACATCCGCTTCGATGCGCTCGATATTCTTGCGGCGCTCTTTGCCGAGCAAGCCGCTCAGGTAGTGCTGCGCGTGGCGGATCACGTCTTTGCCGCGGACGATGAAGTGGTGGTCGAACATCTGGCAGTAGGCGACGAATCGGCTCGCCAACGAGCCCGCGTCGAGCGCGTCATTTTTTTAAGGCCACCCGCAGGAGTGGCACCGAACTGGTGTGTCGCCGATATGGAAGTACAAAATCGCTGGGAATCGCAAGGAAATTGTTTAACAAAGTAGAACTAAACCTCAGGTCAAAAGTATGTTTGCACTTACTCGCTATCGGCTGAGGCTTGCCTCCGCACTTCGGGCATTTTTTGCGTTCGAAATCGACGATCTTAGTGGCTCTTAGCCTTTGGCGCGGATCCTTTTTGCGGCGTTTATTGATTTCATGGAGATACCGATGCGTCTTCACAAAGACCTTCTCGCGTTGGTAGTCGAAATAGCCGCACTTGGTGATGTGGCGCAGATCTTCGAGGGCGTATTCCTTCCGCGAAAACATGCACCATCGTGGGCGAGCCTTTGCGAGATCATCGGTGCGGCGGATCTTGCCTCGGTTCTCCAGCCCTGCCGGTGTTGGAGTCGTTTGTTCAGCCAGAAAGTCGGTCAATTGCCTCAGCGTTGTGCAGTCGTCTTGGTTATAACCCAACAGCCGGGATTTTTGTCCAGCAGTTCGATCTGCCTCCCAATCGTAACGCCAGACAATGCTATGAAGTCCAGTTGCCTCACCAGTGGAGCGTTCGGGGCCAACAAACTTACCGATGTCTTTTAGTCCGTTGGAATACGTCGGGAAATAAACGTGCGGGTAGAGCGCAGAAAGGACGTTCGTGCATTTCCCAAGAATCACGTCGAGTTTTTGTCGGTGGATCTCCGACAAAAGAGGTCTCTTG
>CAMBVX010000311.1 GCA_945871085.1 Opitutus sp. GAS368
GGGTGGACACGTGCAGACTTGACGCCGCTTGAAGGCGGAACTCCGAACTCGGCGGATAAGCACAGATCACTTCACATCCTGGACGTTCCCCGCACGCAGGAATGCGTTGAGAAGAGACCCCAAACTCGTTTCTTTCCTAGGCCACGGACGAACTGAATCCCGCGACGGTCATTATTGTCGAAGTCCTGAATCGACGGCGTGCAAGCCCGGTTGAACCGTTCGTGATCGTGCTGTCCAATCGCTCGCGCCACGAAGTGCCGACGCCAGATCATGGCGGTGTGCAGCGCTTTTCCCGTCGCGCGAATGTCGACCATGATGATGGCTCGTTGGTCACGATCGACGCGCTCCGGATCGCGAAAATTCAACTTGTCGCCCTTGGGTTGTGCCCAGCTAGCTAAATCGCCACGCCCTCGTTCTTCGGGTTCGCGATGACAAACATGAGTGTGAAACATCCGTATCGCTAACGCTTAGACCCGCCAGCTCTGGAGGATGCGGATGTAGTTGGCGCGCTCGTGGGCGGCGGGGTCGGGGCAACGTTTGAGGTTCATGGCGCCGCGGAATTCTTCGACCGAGGTATAGCCGCGGTCGGTCATCCAGGTGCGCAGGCCGTTGAGGAGCGTGGTCAGGTAGGCGGGGCCGTGTTTCAGCAACGCGCTGACGACTTGCACGCCGTGGGCGCCGGCAAGGATTGCTTTGATGGCGTCCTCGATGTGATGCACGCCGCCGCTGCACGCCAGCGACGACTTGGCGTGGGGGGAGACGATCGAGAGCCACCGCAGGCGTAGCAACAATTCGGAGGAGTCGGAGAGCTTCAACTGGGGCACGACTTCGAGGTCCTCGATGTTAAAATCCGGCTGATAGAAACGATTGAAGAATACCAGGCCGGCCGCGCCGCTGTGTTCGAGGGCCAGCGCGAAGTTGGTCATGGTCGTATGAAACGGGGAAAGTTTTACCGCGACCGGAATATTCACTGTCGAGACGACGGTGCGCACGATGTGCAACATCTCGACCTCGACTTGATCGCCATCGAGTTCCGGGGCGGTGGCGAGTTGGTAGAGGTTGAGTTCGATGGCGTCCGCGCCGGCTTGCTCCATCTGTTGGGCGCAGCTGACCCAGGAGCCCAGGCGGCTGCCGTTGAGCGACGCGATGACCGGGATGCGGAGTAATTTTTTCAGATTCTTGATGCGCCGCAGATATTGATCGGGCCCGAGTTGGTAGTCTTCGTAGTTGGGAAAATAGGACGTGGCTTCCGCGTAGCTCTCGCCGGACGACTCGGTGTGGTGGACCAAGGCGCGCTGCTCGAGTTCGAACTGTTCGGCGAACAGCGAGCGGAGCACGAGGGCGGAGGCGCCGGCCTCTTCGAGGGCGGCACAGGCGCTGAGGTTGTCGCTGAAGGGCGAGGCACCGACGATGAACGGATTGCGCAACTCGAGGCCGAGGTAGCGCGTGGTTAAGTTGAGGCTCATGAGGTCGGGGGTTTGCTGCCGGGCGGTTGGGCGACGGTGGGGGCGTTGGGGCCGGGGGCAGCCGCCAGTGATTCGTAGAACGCGTAGCGGCGGCGCACATCCGCTTGGGCGAGCACGGCGAGTTCATCGGCCCGATCGGGGTTCACATTTTTCAGAATGCCGAAACGGGTTTCGTTGGCGGTGAAGCGGTCGAGGCTGATCTTGGGTGCGCCGGAATCGAGCCGGAGTGGATTTTGACCGACCTCGGCGAGCTTGGGGTCGCGGCGGAAGAGCGGCCAGTAGCCGGAATCAACGGCGAGTTTTTGTTGTTCGGCGCCGAGGTGAAGAGGGAAGCCGTGGGCGATGCACGGACTGTAGGCGATGATGAGCGATGGGCCTTGGTGCGCTTCGGCTTCGCGGAAGGCGAGGAGGGTTTGGGAATCCTTCGCGCCCATGGCGACCCGGGCGACGTAGACGTGACCGTATTGCATGGCCATCAGGGCGAGATCTTTTTTCGCGATGGGCTTGCCGCCCGAAGCGAACTTGGCGACGGCCCCCATCGGGGTGGACTTCGAGGATTGACCGCCCGTGTTGGAATAGACCTCGGTGTCGAGGACGAGAATCTTCACGTTGGCACCGGTCGAGAGGACGTGATCGAGGCCACCGAAGCCGATGTCGTAGGCCCAACCGTCGCCGCCGACGATCCAGACGGATTTCTTAACCAAGTGATCGGCGAGGGCGGCGAGGCGAAGGGCGGCGGGGGTGTCGCGGAGCAGCGGAAGTTTCGCGCGGAGAGCGGTAACGAGCTGGCGTTGCAGCGCGATACCCGCCTCGGTGGTCTGATCAGTGGCGAGCATTTCCTGCGCAAAGGTTTCTCCGAGCTGGGGCGCGAGGCGTTGGAGAAGTTCACGGGCGGCGGAGGCATGGCGATCGGTGGCGAGACGGATGCCGAGACCGAACTCGGCGTTGTCTTCGAAGAGCGAGTTGGCCCAAGCGGGACCGCGGCCGGCGCTGTTTTGGCAATACGGCGTGGTGGGCAGATTGCCGCCGTAGATGGAGGAGCAACCGGTGGCGTTCGCGACGAGGAGCCGATCACCGACGAGTTGCGTCAGGAGTTTCAGATACGGCGTCTCGCCGCAGCCGGCGCATGCGCCCGAGAACTCGATGAGGGGGCGCATGAACTGCGAGGCTTTGAGTTCGTGCGACTTGAGGGTGGTGCGGTCGGGATCGGGCAGCGCGAGGAAAAAATCCCAGTTGGCGCGCTCGGCGGTGAGGAGCGGGGCCTGCGGCACCATGTCGATGGCCTTGTGGCGGGGGTTGGTCTTATCCTTCGCAGGGCAGACTTGGACGCAGAGCGAACACCCCGTGCAATCTTCGGGTGCGACTTGGAGTAGGTAGCGCTGGTGGGGGAAATCGTTTGAACGGAAGGGTGTCGATTTGAGCTCGGCAGGCGCGCCGGCGAGCGCGGCGGGTTCGCAGAACTTCGCACGAATCGCGGCGTGGGGGCAGATGAGCACGCACTTGTTGCATTGGATGCAGACCGTTGGATCCCACGACGGGATTTCGAGGGCGATATTGCGTTTCTCGAAACGGCTCGTGGCGGTGGGCCAGCAGCCGTCGGCAGGGAGGGCGCTGACAGGGAGGAGGTCGCCTTCGCCGGCGAGGAGGCGGGCGGTGATGCGTTGGACGAAGTCGGGTGCGCCTACATAACGCGGCGGCGGTGTGACGAGGGCGGTCGTATCCACTGCTGCGGCGCGCTCGGGTGAGATGGGGGTCAACTCCTGGAGCCCGGCGAGGGCGGCGTCGACGGCGGCATAGTTCATCGCGACGATGGAGTCGCCCTTTTTGCCGTAGGTTTTTTTAATCGTCGCTTTGATCTGAGCGATGGCTTCCTCGCGGGGCAGTACCCCGGAGAGGGCGAAGAAGCAGGTTTGCAGAACGGTGTTGGTGCGGCGACCCATGCCGGCGGTTTGGGAAACTTGCGTGGCGTCGATGACGAAAACGCGGAGTTTCTTGGCCAAAATGGTTCGTTGCCAGTCGCGCGGGAACTTGCGCCAGGTTTCGTCGACGGTGTAGGGAGAATTGAACAACACGGTGGCACCGACGCGGGTGAAACCAAGAATGTCGGTCTGGCCGACGAAGGCGAACTGACTGCACGCGACGAAATCAGCTTGGCGGATGAGGTAGGGTGCGTTGATGGGACGAGGGCCGAAGCGCAGGTGGGACGTGGTCATCGAACCCGATTTTTTCGAGTCGTAAACGAAGTAGCCTTGGGCGTAGAGCGGGGTTTGCTCGCCGATGATCTTAATGGAATTTTTATTGGCTCCGACGGTGCCATCCGCGCCGAGGCCGATGAAGACACATCGGCGGACGTCGGCGGCCTCGAGATCAAAGTCGGCGTCGTAGTCGAGCGAGGAGCCGGTGACATCGTCGTTGATGCCGAGGGTGAAGCGGTGGCGCGGTTCCCAGGTGGCGAGGTTTTTGTAGACGGCGCCGACCATGCCCGGGGTAAATTCCTTCGAGCCCAGCCCGTAGCGGCCGCCGACGACGCGGGCCGACCCCGCGAGGGGAGAGCGCGCTTCGGCGAGTGCGGCCACGACGTTGAGAAACAGAGGCTCACCGAGCGAGCCGGGCTCCTTGGTTCGGTCGAGGACCGTGATGGCCTTGGTGGTTTTAGGCAGCGCGGCCACGAACGATTTCACGTGAAACGGATGGAAGAGGCGGACGGCGACGACCCCGATTTTTTCCCCTTGGGCCACGAGCCAGTCGACCGTCTCGCTGACGGTTTCGACGCCGCTGCCCATGACGACCACGATGCGGTCGGCCTCGGGGTGGCCGTGATAGTCGAAGAGGTGATAGTGGCGGCCGGTGAGGGCGGCGAATCGATCCATGGCCGACTGCACCACCGCCGGCAGATCGTCGTAGTAGCGGTTCACCGATTCACGGCCTTGAAAATAGACGTCCGGGTTTTGCGCGGTGCCGCGAATGGTCGGCCGATCCGGGCTGAGAGCGCGGGCGCGGAAGGCAGTGATATCGCCTTCATCCACCATCTCGCGGAGGACGGTGTCGCTCAGCGTGAGAATTTTTTGGACTTCATGCGAAGTGCGGAAGCCGTCGAAAAAGTGAATGAAGGGCAGGCTGGCGCGGAGAGACGCGACGTGGGCGAGGAGGGCGAAATCGTGCGCTTCCTGGACGGATTTCGAGGCGAGGAGGACGCACCCGGTGGCGCGGCAGGCCATCACGTCGGCGTGGTCACCGAAAATGGAAAGGCCTTGGGCGGCGAGGGCGCGGGCGCTCACGTGCAAGGTGAGCGGCATGAGTTCGCCGGCGATCTTGTAGAGATTGGGGATCATCAGCAGGAGGCCCTGCGAAGCCGTGAACGTGGTGGTCAGCGCGCCACCGAGGAGCGAACCGTGGACGGCACCGGCGGCGCCACCTTCGGATTGCATTTCCACGACACGCGGGACTTCGCCCCAGAGATTGGGTTTCCCGGCGGCGGACCATTCGTCGCACGACTCGGCCATCGCGGAGGAAGGTGTGATCGGGTAGATCGCGATGACCTCGTTGAGGCGGTAAGCAACCGAGGCGACCGCTTCGTTGGCATCGAGGGTGGCGAAGGTGGACGTGGGTTTGGGGGGAGTCATGACGTGAACGGTGGGCGGGCGGGAGGCCGACGCGGTCCATCATACAAGAAGCGCGCAGTCTGACTGTGCATAGGTTGGCATTCGCCGCGCAGGATTTGCGGACTGGCGGAACGCGAATAGGCGGCGGCTGGAAAGCCGCCGGTGCGTTGGATGCGTGACCGCGGCAGAGCGGGAAATCAGCTCGCGTGCAAGGGTGTGGACCGGTTCCTTTCGACGATGCCGCGTTTCCCTCTCTCGGTCGTTGCTCCGGTCCTGGTTTTCTTGACCGTGATTGCCGTGGGTGGATCGCAGCCGCTCGCGGGTGCGGAGGCGCCGCCACTCGCGCGCAACGTGCTCTTCATCGCGATCGATGATCTCGGGCCGGTGATCGGCGGCGCGGGCCATCCGGTCGTCAAGACACCACACATTGATCGGTTGGCGCGGAGCGGGGTGCGGTTCGCGCGCGCCTACAACCAGATCCCGTTGTGCAACCCAAGTCGTGCGTCGGTGCTCACGGGCCTGCGACCCGATGTCACGCAGGTATTCGATCTGTCGCGACACTTCCGCGCGAGTGCGCCCGACGCGGTGACGTTGCCCCAATTGTTCCGCCGAGCGGGCCGGTGGGCGGGAAGGGTCGGGAAGATTTATCACTATGATGTGCCGGCGGGAATTGGCACGGACGGACTCGATGATCGGCCCTCGTGGGACCACGTGGTCAATCCCAAGGGTCGCGACGTGGCCGACGAGGCGCTCATCGTGAATCCGACGCCGGGCAAGCCGGTGAGCGCGGCGTTGAGCTGGCTCGCGGCTGACGGGACCGACGGCGAGCAGACGGACGGGATGATCGCCACAGCGGCGATTGCGTTGCTGGAGGAGAAACGCGCGGGGCCGTTTTTCTTGGGCGTGGGTTTCTTTCGCCCGCACACGCCGTTCGTCGCGCCGAAGAGATATTTTGACCTCTACCCGTTGGAGGAAATCAAACTACCCGCGGCGCGGGCGGGAGACCGCGACGACATTCCGGCGGCGGCGTTGGCCCACAATAATCTGACGCCGCACTACGGGCTCGACGAACTCACGTGTCGGCGGGCGTTGCAGGCGTATTACGCGAGCGTGTCGTTCGTCGACGCGCAGGTGGGGCGGTTGCTCGACGCGCTGGAGCGGTTGCGGCTCGCGGAGAACACGCTCGTCGTTTTGTGGAGCGACCACGGTTATCATTTGGGTGAGCACGGGGGCGTGTGGCAGAAGCGGACTTTATTTGAGGAATCGGCCGGCGCGCCGTTGATCGTGCGGGTGCCGGGCGCGGCGGGAAACGGGACGGTGTGCGAGGCGGTGGTCGAGTTTGTGGATATCTATCCGACGGTCGCGGCGGTTGCCGGGCTCGAGGCGCCGAAGGGAATTGGGGGACGCAGCTTGGTGCCGTTGTTGGCCGATCCTGTGCGCACGTGGAATCATCCCGCGTTTACGCAGATTCTGCGACCGGGCAACGGCACGCCGGTCATGGGGCGTTCGGTGCGCACGGCGCGCTGGCGCTACACGGAATGGGCGGGAGGGGAGGCGGGCGCGGAGTTGTATGACCACGACGCAGACCCTCAGGAATATTCCAACCTCGCGGCTCGTCCGGAGTGGGCCGCCACGCGCGCGCGGTTGCGGGAACTCTTTGCAGGCCGGGCCAGCGCAGCGGTGCCGACAGGAATGTTTGATCCGAAGCGGCTGTGATGTAACGGGCCGTGGCACCCGCTAGCGGGACGCACTCAGCGCACGGCGCAACGCGCGCGCTTCCACGAGGAGTTCGTGCGCGGCCGCGAGGGTGGCGGATGAAGCCGGGGGAGGAAGCGGTGGAACCGCTGCCACGGTCACATGATACGCCGCATCGTCGGGATCGCCGAGACCGGCCGCGCGGAAGAGGCGCAGGCGATCTAAAATCAAGTCGCGGATTTCCGCCGCGTTTTCCACGCCGTGAAATTCGGCGAGGTGGAGCGAGGTCTGTTTGCCTTCGTGGGAGTCGCCGCCGCCACCGCCGGCGGTTTGCACGCGGAGATCGGAGAGACCGAGGAGTCGCTGGAGCGGGCCCTGCGAGACGGTGACTTGCTGGAGGTTGGCGAAGCTCATGGTGAGTTCCTGCACCTGCCAGACGCCGCTGCGCAGACGGAGGCTACGGTCGGTGACGATATACCACCGCATCTCGTAGTCGAGGCGACGGATGGCGTAGGTGAGCGGGATCTGCGCGAGGTAGGCAAGAATGCCGGCGACTTTGACGACCCAGATCAAAGGGAACATCCAGGCGGGCAGTTGCAGCGCGAGATTGACGAGCATTCCCTTGAAGGTCGCCCAGTCGTTGATGCGCGGTCGCGATTTCGAAGCTTTGGCCTTGGTGGTGGGCGGCGGAGTCGCGGAAGGCGGAACGGCGGACTCCAGGGCTTCACGGAAATTAATCCGCGTGGGTGGTGGGGGGGTGCTGGCGCGGGCGACCCGCTGCTCGCGGACGGTGTGCTCGACGTCGACCAAGATGACGGTCCAGAAAATGATACCGCCGAATGCGATGAGCTGTGCCACCGCCCACGCGAGGAGGCGGAGTTTGAGGAAGTTTTTCCCCGCGCGAAAAACGCGGAGCGAAGCCGGCGCTCCGGCGGGCGGGTGTGGCTCGGGCGGGACTTTGAGCCAGTGAAGCACGAAGGCACGACAGGCTGGATACATGCGAGCTTTCGGGTGTTCAGTCAGAGGGACGGCGGGCAAGTTCCGCGCGCAAAGCACGCAGCTCGGCGGCGGTTTCGCGCAGGACGGCGGCGAGTTCCTCGGGCGGTGGTGGCGCGGCTGTGGTGAGGGGAGCGCCGACGGCAAGGGAGGAGGTCGGTGTGGCGTGATCTTTTACGCCGCGCATTTTCGAATAGAGGAAATCGCGCACGGCTTCGAATTCTTGCAGGCCTTCGAGGGTGAGTTCGGCGGAGGAACTGCCACTGGCGGTTTGCACGAGAACTTTCGACAGTCCGAGCCAGCGCTCGACGAAATTGGAGCGGAGGTGGATGTCCTGGATGCGCGCGTAGTTGATGATCACTTCCCGACGGAAAAGAAGGCCCCAACTCATCGAGATGCCCTCGGCAGTGAACTTGTAACGCATGGTGTGGAAACGAAACCACATCGGCAGAATCAAGAAGGGTAGCGCCGGGGGAAAGGCGAAGAGTGACAGCCAGTAGTAGGTCCAGAGCCGTGGGTGGGGGCGCTCGATGGCGAAGATCGTGGCGTCGGCAGAGGGCGGGTTCACGG
>CAMBVX010000312.1 GCA_945871085.1 Opitutus sp. GAS368
TCACCAAATCGGCCTCGTCTAGCCCGATAAAATCCTCCGCTGTGAGCGTCACCGGGAGTGTGAAGTAATTCCCACTCACGTCGCTCGCCGCTGCATCCAACTCGGCCACTTCGACCTCACCGGCGAATCCGAGGTTGTTCTTCAGCACGTGCCCGCGCCCCGGGATGACCGTGCGGTTGTCCTTCGGATCGCGTCCACGCAGGTTGAAATTGGCGCGGTTCTTGTAGGCGGTATTGTTGATCCACTCGAGACCGCCCGGGTGATGATTTGCGTAGAATCCGTTCACTTTGTTCCGCACGGCGACGCTGCCGACCACCACGTGCCGGGGGATCGGGTTCGGCAATTGATCGACCCGCCGCCCTGCCTCGCCGCCCGCCTTAAAGCCGTTGCCATCGCCGAGCGACGCGAAGCTCGTCGAGAAGCCGTTGTAGAAGGCCCAGCAATTTTCGATCCGCGCCACCTCGTCGGCATTGATGAAATCGTAACCGTCGTCGCTGTTGAACCACGCCCGGCAGCCGCGAAAAATATTTCCGCTGCTGCCCTTGTGCCCGTGGTAGCCAAAGCCGTCGGTGTTGCCGCCCCGCCCACCCTCGGAGAAGGCGTCGTGATTCCGATACGCGTCGCAGTTCAGCACGAGATTGTTCGCGCCGCCGCCGATCCAAAACCCGATCGCCATGCCATCGTGCACGCTCAGGCGCTCGTAGACGTTATGGCTCCCCGCGTTATCAAAGCCGATCGACTGCGTGTGAGTCTTGATGGTGACCTGCACGCCGATCACTTCGATGCCCCGGAGATGCACCCACGAAGCGTTGATGCGAAATGCCGTGACGCGCTGCCCGGCCGGCTTCACCTCGGAATAGTCGAACACCGGTTGCTCGCCGGCATACGCCCAATAGTTAATCCGCTTCTCCGCTGTTCCGCTCTTGTCGAGTAACGTCACACAGGCATACGGGCCCACTCGCCCGGCGATTTGCGCCGCACTCATGCGATAGGTGCCCCCCCGGATCAGCACCGTATCGCCGGGCTCCGCCGCCTGCTGCGCGCGCTGGAGGGTCGCGAAGGGGCTCGCTTGTGTTCCAACCGCTGTGTCACGGCCGTCGGGCGCGACAAAATACTCTTTCGCGTCCATCGGCCCCAGCAGCGCGAGAGTAAGAATTATCGTCCGAATGAGCTGTTGGCAGAGGGCGGAGTCAGTGCGCATGAAACCAAGTTACGCGAAGTGACCGCCGCATAAAGCGCGGTCGTGCCGGACAGACCGGAGGCGAACCGATTCGCCCATTACGGTTGCGAGCGGTCCTGCGCCTCTCCCGGTTAAATGGCCGATCCCACGGAACGGCGGATTCCAACCGCCACCGCGCCGTCGGCCCAGCCGGGCGCTTGGAAAGCGCCCCTCCGTCGGACTGCGCAGCATCACCGCAACCGGCCACGCGCAGGCGCGTCCCCGGCGGCACCACAAACCCCACCGCTGCGCCGACGTCACGGCACTTCGTAAACTTCGACGAGCGCTGCACCGGTCGTGGTGCCGGCCCCGCTGAGCTGAACCGTGTAGGGTCCGGGCGCGAGGTTGAGGAGCAGCGCAGAATCTTTGCTGCCCGGCGCGAAAGCAAACGCTCCCACCGCGTTCGCCGTCGTGGCGATCTGCGCGGCATCGGCCGCAGCCGCAGTAACCGGTGTCCCCCAGTCGTCGTTGGTGGCGATGATCGCGCCGGGCTGGTCGAACAATTTGAGTTGCGGGTCCACCAGTGTGCCGGGGACGCCGAAGCCACTCAGCGCAGGACCGACGCCGCGAATCAGCACGCGTTTGGGCACGGCGCCGCTGATCACAAATCCGGCCGTGAGCGTCGTGTCTCCGCTGCCCGCGAAACCACGCGAAGCGATGTTCACCACTTTCTGCGTCGGCGGGGAATTTTCGGATACGTCGTAAACTTCCACGAGGGCCACGCCCGCGGTGCCATCGTTGCCAGAGACGACGGCCGTGTAAGCTCCGGGCGGGAGCGAGACGAAGAGGACGGCGTCTTTGCTGTTCGGGGTGAGCGCAAATGCGCCGACGCGCGCGGCGGCGGCGGCGATGTCGGTCGAGCTGCCCCAGCCGTTGTTGAGTAGCAGCGAGGTCGAGCCGCGGAAGAGTTCGAGCCGGGGAGCCGCGAGCACACCGGCGACGCCAAAGCTGCCGAGGCCGGGACCAATGGCCCGGATCATCACGGCCTTGGGCGCGTCACCACGCAGCACGAAGCCGGCGATCATCTCGCCGGCGCTGCCACCCACCGCACCACGGGTGGCGATGTTCAGGAGTTTCTCGGTGGCCACGCGGGTGTCGCTCGCGCCGAGGAAATCAAGTTTCACCCCGGTCGCGGTGGTCACCGTCGCAGTCAGTGTAGCGGCCGCCGCGCCGAGTGTGCCCGCAAAGGTGGCCTTGGCAGCGGTGGTGACCGCGACTCGGCCCGCTGCATCCACGGTACCGGTACCGGCATCGGTGGTCGAGGGAGTGACGGTGAGCACGAACGCCTGACCCGCCGGACTGACGATGGCATAACTGGTGGCGGACGAGTTGGCCGCACCCGCCTGATAGAAACCGGCGACGGCCTGGGAGACACCCGTGGCGGCGGAGCGCGTCGCCGTGAGCGGGGTGGCCCCGTTGACTGCACCCGTGAGCGCGCCGGCGGGCGAGATGGTGGCCTCGATCGTGTATTCAATCGTGGCCGCAGCGACGCGGGCGGCGCTTGGGGTCGTGGCCAACGTGGAGACGCGGAAACGGCCGGCGGAGTCGACCGCGACATCCCGCGTAATAAAAGTTGCCTGTGAGCCGCTGGCGTATCCAAGAAAGACGCCCGTTTGATCGGCGCGCACCTGAAGCGCAAAGGAACCGCCCGTCGCAAACGTGCCGAAGTAGCTGCCGGTGTAGCTCGGGGGCCGCACCGTGAGGGCGGCACTACCGCTCGTGACAGCGCCCCCGGCACCGGTGACGACGACGGCATAGCTGCCGGCGTCAGCGGCGGAAAGATTCGTCAGGGAGAGCGTGGCGAACGAGGCGGACGGAAGCACCACTCCGTTCTTCCGCCATTGATAGGTGAGCGGGCCGGCACCGGCAGCGACGACCGTGAACGTTGCGGTCTGACCTTGGCCGGCGGTCAACGCAGCGGGTTGGGTGGTAATGGCCGGGGGTGCGGGGGGAGCGACTTCGAGGTTAACCGAAATGCTGGTGATCGCGCCAGCGGAGTTGGTCACGACCACACTATAGGACCCGGCATCAGTCGCGGCCACGGACGCGAGCGCAAATGTTGCGGCGGTCGCACCGGCGATGGCCGCACCGTTCTTGCGCCACTGAAATGTAAATGGTGCGGTGCCGTTGTGGATCACGCTGAAATTCGCGCTGGCGCCGATCACGAAGGGAGGGCTGCCAGGACCTTGAACGAGTAAAGCCGCAGCGGTGGTCGGGGCCGTCGCGGTCGGAGGGGCCAGCGTAACCTCGAGGGTCGCGGGAGCGCTCGTGGCTGAGCCTGCGGAGTTCGTGACGACAACCGTGTAGGCTCCGGCGTCCGTAACGGCGACGGCAGCGATTGAAAAAGAGGCGGTGGTCGCACCCGCGATGGCCGCACCGTTCTTGCGCCACTGGTAGGTGAAGGGTGCGGTGCCGTCGGCCACGACGGTGAACGTCGCGCTCGCACCGACCGAGGCGGAGCGGCTGACGGGGCTTTGGGCGATCGAGGGAACGATCACCACGGGGGGTGGCGGCGTGGTCGTGAGCGTCAAGGTAGCGACCGCGCTCGTCGCACTGCCGAAGGCATTGGTCACGTTGGCGGTGTAGCTCCCGGCATTCGCTGCCGTAATGCCGGAGAGAGTTAAAATTGCATTCGTGGCTCCCGTCACGGCGACGCCATCCTTGCGCCATTCGTAGGCTAGCGGGGCGGTGCCCGTCGCCGTAACGCTAAAAGTTACGTTTGAGCCGGCACTGGCGATCTGACTGGTGGGTGCCGTCGCGATCACCGGCGGACCGCCAAAGACGACCGGGCTGGGCGTAATCGTAAGGCGACTGCCGGTGGCGGGGCGCAGTCCGAAGACAGAGGTGATCGTCGCGGACGTCAGACCGACGGGATAGGCGACGGTGAAAGCAAAGGCCGCGGAATTACTCGCGAGGCTAAGAGGCGCCCATTCGAGTTTGTCGGTCTGTCCGGCCGTCGGCCTGATACTCGGTTCCCCGGTGCCAGAGACATAGCTCCAGCCACCCGGCAGCTGCACCGTGAGATCGTAAATCGCGGTGCCCGTGAACGTCGCCGCCAAGGTGAGTGTGACCTGACCACCCGCGGCGTTCAGCGTGGCAACGTTCGGGGTCAGTGTCGCGGTCTGCGCGAGCCCCATGGCGCGCGCGCTGATGAAGAGGACAACAGTCAGGAGGAGGCGGCGGAAATTCACGGTAGAAAGGGGGTAATGACGGGATTGAATCGAAAAACCGCAAGACGCTTCACCGGTGAACGCGGGGCGTTCGCTCGGGGCTCCCCTCCAAGAATTAGACTCTGCCTGCCGACGATTTTTCAAATCGGCGGAGTGCATCATCGGCTGGAGGGCGGTGCGCCATATCTCGGAAGCAGCGAGGCCGGATACTGGAGAATCGTTTACGGTGCGAAGCCACCGGCCGCCTTGTTCCTCACGGCCCCGGCGCGAAGCCGTCTTCGCTGCCTGCCTGCACGCGATACGCGCCGGTGCGGGTCGTGCCGCTGCGGACGTTGAAGAGTTCAATCACGCGGGTGAGTTCGATGAGGCTGAAGCGTCCGTCCAAATTCGAGTCGGCGGAGTGATAGCGGGCGAGCGACACGGGCTCGCCGAACAAGCGGTTGGCATCCGCGGCAAACCCATCGTCGGTTGTCGTCGTGGCCAACGCGTAACAACCGGTCCGCAGAGTGCCTTTGCGAGTGTTGTAGAGTTCAATCACGCGGGTCAGTTCACCCAGACTAAAACTGAAATCTCTATCCGTGTCGCCGCTGTGCGTGATCAGTGCGAGCGCGACGGCCTCGTAGTTCAGCGTGACACTGCCGCGGAAGCCGGTATCGAAACTGCCCACGGCAATCGCGTAGGTGGTCCCGGCCGTGACGGGAAAGGTCACGAGACTGGGGCCACCACCGGCCGGATCACCCCCGTCGTCGTCCTCTCCGAGCTTCGTGAGCGCTGACAACGCGCTGCCCGAATAGACCGCGAGCACCGAATCGAACGGAGAGCCGATGGTGTCCACTCGGGCGATACCACTCGCGGTCGGCGTCCAGCGATACCACACCGAAGAAGCCGTGCCGTCAGTGGAGACGTGCGTGGGTTCGCCCGTTTCACCCGTCGCCCCAATCACGGTGCCGAGGGCCACCCCAACATTGCCGGCGAGGGTCCACGCGGTGGCGAAGTTATCATTGGCCGGCGGCGTGCTGGCCGGATGAACGGTGAGCGAGACGGTGGCGGACGTCGTGGTGCCGAGGACGTTGGTGACGACGACGTCGTAGTTCCCGGCATGCGTCGCCTGCGCATGGGGAATCACGAAAGTGGCTGCCGTCGCTCCAGCGAGAAGCGTGCCAGCCTGGCGCCACTGGTAGCTGGTCGGTAGGGGAAACCCGGTGACGCCGACGCTGAACGTGGCGGTCAGGCCAGCGGCTGCCGTGACGTGGCGGGGTGGCACGGCGAGGAACGGTAGCGCGTTGACGGACAGGGCGGCGGAATTTGAAACGATGGTCGCGACAGCGTTGGAAATTTGCACGGCGTAGGTGCCGGCGTGGTGAGCCTGCGCATCGGCGATCAGGTAGGTGGCCGCCGTCGCGCCCGGGAGATTTACGCCGTATTTGCGCCACTGGTAGGCGAGCGGCGCGGTGCCCGTGGCGGTCACACTCAGCGTGACCGTGGCGCCGACGGCAAACCCCTGGCTCGCGGGGTGCGCCGAGATGACCGGCAGACCGTTGAGGCCCACGGTTACGAGCACATCGAGGTATTCGTTGGGTGCCGTGCCGCCCTCGGCGAGGGTCTTGATTGAGACGTTGCCCACCGGATCGAGGAGCGTGGCGCCGAGCGCGAGGGCCGCATCGCTGACATCGGTGCCCGGGGTGCCGAGGTCGAGCAGGTTGCTCGCTTGATTCGTGTTGTAGCCCCAAATCACGTAGGCGCCGTGCTGCATCGTCGCATGGGTGGTGAACGTGCGCCGCGCGCCGATCCAGTAATTGCGCGTGCTGTCGCGTGTGACACTCAGTGCGAGCGTCCCGGTGCCCGTGACGTGGTCGAAACGGTTTATCCGATACGTGCCGGTGCTTGTGACCGTCAGCACCTGGCTGTCAGCGATCCAACCGAGGAGGTTCTTGAACCACGGGTTGAAATCGGTGCGTGGGTCATTGGCGAAGTTGGCCCCCATGGTATCGAAATCGTCCCCGTATTCCGCGGTGGTGGCGGTCGTGGCTGTGCTCACCGGGTTGCCGTCGGTCACCTTCCAGAGATTTGCATGGCGCAGGCCGAAGGTGTGCCCGAGCTCGTGCGCGACGACCCGGAAGGCGAACTCGCCGTTGATCCACGCGTTGGGCCCGCCGACGTTGGCGAGGCCGGCATAGGTGATTTTCGATCCGGCGAGGCCAGCGAGTGACGAGAAGAGCACAACGAGGCGATCATAACTCGCGATCGTGTAGTGGGCGGCGGCCGCAGTGCGCGCGGCGGTGTGCAGCTCGGTATTGGCGCCGCCCGTGCCAGTCGTGGCGTAGTAGGTCGCCGTTTTCGGCAGGCGATAGACCTGCGTCGTCACCGTGTTCGTGAGGGTGGCCGCTCCGAACGAACTCCGCGCAAAATACGGGTTGAGCTGAGCATCGGACAGATCCTGCACATAGCCCGACGTGTAAGTCGTGCCGCCGCTCTTCGGGTCGCCGGTGAGGTCGGAGAAGTCGACGCGGATAATGAGAACCTTTTTGTTTCCGACGGTCCACGGCGTCGCCGGCAAGGCTTCATTCGCCGGGCTGATCGTGCCCGCAGATTTCACCGTGGGTTCGACCCCCAGCAGCACTGAATTGATCGAGGGGATTCGCTGCGGCCCGATGCCCGCCTCCGCCGCCGCGAGTTTGCCCTCGGCGCGCACAACATCCTCCGTGGTCGCGAAGCGGTAAACTTTTCCGCCGATCTCCACGACAATCGCTGCCGCCGAAATCGAGGGAAGACTCGCGCGAGCGACCTCGACCGGGAGTTGACCGGCAGGCGCGGATTCTCCGGGCTCCAAGGCCCGCACCGCCGATTCGTGCAGCGCGACGATCTCATCGAGGAGCACACCGTGCAGGGGAATACCGACCTTGGTGGTCTGTCCATCGCGTCGGCCATAAACGAAGGCGCGATACTCGGTCGCGCCGGCCCATTGCACCGTTTGTTGAAACGGGTCGGTGCTGAGCCCCATTTGCTGGCGCCGGATCAGCTCCTTCGGACCGTAGTCAATCGCCAGCACGGTGAAATCGCCGAGGGCGGAAAAGCGTGTCTCCAACTCCGCGACCACCGCCGCCGGTAACTGCGCACGAATCGCCGCCGGCACGGTGACCTCGAGCGCCGCGCGCGGATCGCGCTCGATGAGCGACTTCATCGCCGCTCGACGCGACTGCGCCAGAGCGAGCCCCTCGACTTCGAGCGCGGTGCGCTGCGCGGCACTCGCGGAATTTGCGGCGTTGAGAAATCGCTCCGTCCACACACGAAACGCGGCGAACGCCGGCGGCAACTCCGCGCCCCACCCTCGCGCATACGTGAGCCGCGCCAGTGCCGAGGACACCGATGCCAGCCCCGCTCGCGCGTCAGTCGCAGCCACCGCCGGAGGGATCGTCGCCGGCCCCGGTGCGTTTCCCGCACGCGTCGCCGCTGCCCCGCTCGGGGTCGGAGCCGACACAGTCGCCACGTTCGCCTCGTTTCGTGCCGCCATCCACCACCAGGCCGCCCCTCCCAGAAGGACGACGAGCACGACGCTTAACACGGGATGAATTCGACGCATGAGTGGAACGGACAACAATCAGGCCCGACCCCACCCTGCAAACCTTCACGGCCCCGGAGCGAAGCCGTCTTCACTGCCCGCTTGGACGCGGTAGACACCGGTGCGTAGGGTGCCCGCGCGGACGTTGTAGAGTTCGATCACGCGGGTGAGTTCGGTCAACGTGAGATATCCGTCGCGGTTGGTGTCAGCGGAATGCGGTGGCACCGGTATCGGTCCGGCGGTGACGGTGGGCTCGGGTGTAAAGCCGTCGGTTGTGCTCGCAGAGGCGGCGTAGCGACCGGTGCGCAGCGTGCCGGTGCGGGTGTTGTAGAGCTCGATCACCCGCGTGAGTTCGGCGAGG
>CAMBVX010000313.1 GCA_945871085.1 Opitutus sp. GAS368
TCTGGCGCACCCGCTCATGGGACAGCCGGCGTGAGTCGTATCCACTAAAAACCACCGACGAACCGAAAATCACCGATTGCAGTTGGGCTCAACGAGCCAGCCTGATCCTGCCTTCCCAGAGGTAGTCGCTTCCGCGTGCACTCACGCTGTGGGACGGCACTGAACGGATTTCATTGTTTCCAGGCTGCGGTGAGTGGCCAGTTCCACACCTTGTAGTGGCCTCCCAGTCGGTCCTCGGTGGGGCACTCGCTGCAAAATCTCCCCACCGACGACGAAGCCTGCGTGCTGCACGCCATGTTCCCGGTCAAGTTCACCAACCTCCACAAAAGTTCATCAGCACCCGCACCTGCGCGCGCAATCGCACCCGCCGTACCTCCACCGCCGACGGCCTCAGTTCCATCTGCCAGCACCGTCGTTGCGCACCGCTACGATCTCACGAGCAATGGACGGCGCATCGAAGTTAGCGTTGTCGAAGTCAACTAGCGATTCCCGTCCGGTTTTCGGTCAAGTCGTTCTCATGGAATCCCAAAAATTGAGAGTCACGTATTGCGTGACACTCCCTCGGAGAATGAGCGCTTTTTTGGCGTCGAACACCGCCTGGCGGCAAACCAGTAAGTCCGGGTCGATGCGCGGCCTACCGGCCAAAGGCCCAGAGCTTCGTCATTGTGCGCACGTAAAGCCGTTCGCCCACGATCGCGGGCGTCGCGAGGATGCGTTCGCCGAAATCCACTTGGTGCAAGATCTCCGGTTTGTCGCCGCCGGCTTTGACGACCGTGAGTTTCCCGGGGAGCGAGGCGACGTAGATTCGGCCATCGGCCGCCACCGGTGCAGCGTAATAGTTGCCCGCGCCGCCAGCGAGGCGCTCCTGCGCGTAGTAGGGTTCGCCCGTCTTGGCATCGATCGACGACATCAGCCCACCGTCTTTCACGAGGTAGATCCGTCCGTCATAGTGCAACGGCGACGGCACGTAGGGCAGACCCTTCCGGTATTTCCACGCGACGTGGGTTTCGGTGATGTCGCCACGCCCACCCGAACGCACCGCAATCAAGAGATTCTGGGAGCGCGCCGCATTGGCCGCCATAATGGTCCAATCGGCTTCGGTGAGTTTATTGTCCCGATCCTTATCCAATCCGCGCACGTAGTCACGGCGAGCAGGATTCATTTCATCGAAGGTCACCACGCCATCACCATTCTTGTCGTTTTTCTTCAGAAACTCCGGCCAGGGTTCACGCGGTGCATCCGCCTGTCCAGGCGACCAGGCACCGAAGAAGAGCATACCGTCGGCCACGATGGCCGTCGTGCAAACCAAACCGCTGACACTTGTGATCACCCAGCGCTCGGCGCCGGTTTTCAAGTCGTAGCCTTTGAGCTGCGCTGAACTGGCCAAGACAACCTCGTCGACGCCTTCGTTTCTCCAGTGCGTGGGTGAGCCAAAACTGCCGGAGGCCTCGACGCGAGGGACCTCCCAGCGTTTTTTGCCGGTGTGCACGTCGACGGCGAGGAGCGATGAGTAGCGGTCCTGATCACGATTCAGCACGACGGTATTCCCAATGATGATCGGTGACGTGCCCGAGCCATATTTGCCGCCGCTCAAAGCCACCGGCAGCGGATAGCGCCAGAGTTCCTTGCCTTCGACATCGAAACAAATGAGCCCGAATGAACCGAAGTAACTGACGACATGTTGACCATCGGTTGCAGGGGTCGACGCGGCCGGACTTCCGTCGGACCGGTGGAACTCCTCCACCTCGCCGGCCTTCACACCGCGAGCCCAACTTAACTTTCCGTCGTCGCGACCATGGCAGCGCGTCTCAAGTTCGCCATGACGAAACGTCGTAAGAAAAATTCGCTCACCCCAAATCGCGGGCGACGACGGTGACCACGGCACGTCTATGCTCCAGGCGACGTTTTCGGCCGGGCCGAACTTCACCGGCGGCTTCGCACCGGCGGCCAGCCCGGAAGCGTTGGACCCGCGAAACTGGGGCCAGTTGTCCGACGCGGCCTCTGCGGCGGAGAGCGGAATGGCCGGCGCCGTCGCCAGCACCCTGAGGGCGAACGAGGCGAGTCTGCGGTAACGGGCAAAGGCGGTATCCATGGTAGCATTTTTCGGTGCGGGCTCGATCGAAATCTGTGAGTTGGGTAACGCAGGAAGGCCGGATCGCTACTTCCCGAAAGCCCAGAGCTTGGTGGCCGTGCGCACATAGAGTCGCTCGTCGACGAGCGCGGGTGTGGCCAAAATGCGCTCGCCGAAGTCGACCTGGCGCAAGATCTCCGGCTTGTCGCCGCCTGATTTGATGACCGTGAGTTTGCCGGGGAGTGAGGCGACATAGATTCTGCCATCAGCCGCGACGAGGGACGCATAATAGCCTCCGGGTGCTCCCGCGATGCGCTCCTGCACATAGGCGGGCTCGCCGGTTTTGGCATCGAGCGAGGTGAGGATACCGCCGTCTTTCACGAAATACAGCCGTCCCTCGTAATGCACCGGAGAGGGAACGTAGGGCAGGCCTTTGCGAAATTTCCAAGCGACATGGGTCTCGGTGATGTTGCCGGTGCCACCGGGTTTCACGGCGACGACCACGTTCTCCGAACGCGTCGCTTCGGCTTTCATGAGATTCCAATCCTCCTTGCTGAACTTGCCGTCGCGGTTCGCATCCACGCCACGCCAGTAATCGATGCTGGTTTCGGCGATTTCGCTGAATGCGACGATGCCGTCGCCGTTCTTGTCGTATTTTTTGGAGAACTCTTCCCACGGCGGCAGCGGTGAGTCCGCGACATCGTTGGACCATGCGGCGAAATATAACATACCGTCGGCGATGACCGGTGTGGTGCAGACGTAGCCCGTTACGTTCTCGACGAGCCAGCGCTCTTTCCCGGCCTTGAGATCGAAGCCTTTGAGGCGGCCGTTGGCGGCGACGACGATTTCATCAACGCCGTTGTTTCGCCAATGCACGGGCGTGCCAAAACTTCCGGACGCATCCGGGCGCGGCGTTTCCCAAAGTTTTCCTCCGGACTTCACATCCAACGCGAGCAAGGTCGAATAGCGGTGGAGATCGCGGCACAGCACGACCGTTTCCCGGACGATGATCGGTGAGGTTCCGCTGCCGTATTGGCCGGCGCTCAGTGCCAGCGGCAGCGGATACCGCCAGAGTTCCTTGCCTTCGATATCGTAACAAATGAGCCCGAAGGACCCAAAATAACTGACCACGCGTTGACCGTCGGTCGCGGGCGTCGACGCGGCGGGGCTGCCGTCCGACCGGTGGAAATCTTCCACTTCGCCAGGCTTCACGCCGCGCGCCCAACGCAGTTTCCCATCCGCACGATTATGACAACGCGTCTCGAGTTCCCCGTTACGAAACGTCGTCAGAAAAATTCGCTCACCCCAAATCGCCGGCGACGACGGGGACCACGGCACGTCGATGCTCCACACCACCCCCTCGGTCGGACCGAACTTCACTGGCGGCTTCGCACCGGCCGCAAGACCAGAGGCGTTGTCGCCGCGAAACTGCGGCCAGTTGCTGGAGACGGCGGCGGCAGCGGAGAGCGCCGCGCTACCGATGATGCCGAGGAAAACGCACGTCGTGAAGCGGTGGTGCATAGAAACGTCGAAATTTACTTGGCGCCGATACGGTAGAGGTGCGCGGCACTGCGGAGGAAGAGCGCGCCGTCCGCCACGGCATAGGAAGCGAGCGTGCGCTCGCCGATTTTGTTGGTGGCTATTTTTTCGAAGGTGCGCGCAGCACGAACCACGGTGCCAACACCTTCTTCACTGAGAAAATAAATCAGTTCGCCCACGGCGATCGGCGACGCCGAGTAGTTGCCATCCAAACGTTCCTGCCAGTGCAGCGTGCCGGTTTTTGCGTCGAAGCAACTGGCCACGCCGCTATCGGCGACGACGTAAACCTCATCTCCCACCACGACGACCGATGGCGTGAGCGGTGCGCCTTTCGTGGTGCGCCAAACGATATGCGTGTCGGTCACGTCGCCGGAGCCATCAGCACGGATGGCGAGCAGATCGGCGCGGTTGTAGCCGGTTCCGATGAACAGCAGCCCGTGGGCGAAGACCGGCCGCGGCACGACCGAGTAACCGTTGCCGTAGTTCACGTGCCACAGTTCACGGCCGTCCTGTGGATCGAGCGCCGTGACCGCACCGCTGCCGGGCGTGATGATCTGCGTGCGACCGTTCACCGTGATGACGAGCGGGGTGCAGAAAGAAAAATTCTGCTTCACCTTGGCCGTGCGTGGCGTTTTCCAGGCGATTGCGCCGGTGGCTTTGTCGAGCGCGACGACGAAGGGCTCCTTCGCGCCGTCCGCGTTGAACACCAACAGACCACCCACCAAGGCGGGCGAGCCGCCGTTGCCGTGGACCGGTTCGTAGCCGAGCGTTCGATTGCGCCAGAGAATTTTTCCCGCGCGGTCGAGGCACGCCGTGCCGTGGTGACCAAAGTGAACATACACGCGGTCGCCCTCGACGAGGGGCGTCGGGCTCGCCGGGCTATTCTTCGTGTGCACGGGTTGCACGCTCGCTTCAGTCGCGGAAAAAATCTCCGTGTCCCACAACGCCCGGCCAGTGGTGACGTCGAACGCGAAGGCACGTAGCGCGACGCCGCCACTCGCATTCGTCACACCCGTCGTCAAAAAAATCTGTCCACCGCTGATCGACGGCGACGACCAGCCGGTCCCGGGAACCGAGACTTTCCACGCGACGTTTTGGGTCGCTGACCACTCGATCGGCAGTCCGGTCGCCGTCGAAATCCCCTGACCCGTGGGTCCACGAAACTCGGGCCAATCTGCCGCGCTGAGTAACGGAATGGCTGCCAATAATAATCCGGCGAACAAGCAACGTGGTCTCATGAGCGGAATGGATGCAGCCTCAGCAGATGCCGGGCCGTCACTTCCCCATCGCCAATGCGAAAAGCTGTCTTTGGCCCGTGATGTAGAGGACTCCGTTGGCGGCGACGGCGGTGCCGTGCTGGAGATCGGGGAGGTTCGTATTGGTCGCGAGGAGTTTTTTCTCCCGGCCGACAGCGAACACAAAAACGGCACCTTCCGAGCTTTGAATGTAGAGCTTGCCGTCGGCGACCAACGGAGAACCCCAGATATTGGACTTCACGTCGTGCGACCAAAGTTTCTTCCCGGTGGCAGCATCAAGACACGAGAGATACCCCGGCGTATCGGCGGCGTAAACGAGCCCGCCATGCACCGTGGGCATCGAAATACTGTCGTTGAAATCGGCGCCATCGAGTCGCCAGATTTCGGCCGTTTTCGTGACGTCGCCACGTTGCTTGGCATCAAGGCAGCGCAACGCACCCGCACCCGTGCCCGCTTCGGGTTCACCGATCGCGGCGTAGACCCGATCACCAACGAAGACGGGGGCGGCGAGGAATTGAAACAGCGTCTCCGGCTCGCCTGACGGGAGCGGTTTTTCGTGCGCTTTGCCGTTAAATTTCCAGAGGAGTTTTCCGGTGGCCGGCTCGAAACTGTAGAGCCAGCCGTCGCCGCCCGGGAAGGCAACTTGCGCCACGCCCTCGACGACGCCGTATCCAGGCGAGCCCCATTGGCCGGTCATGATCCGGGCGCCGGGTGAGTTATCCTGCCACAGGATTTTTCCCGTCAGAGCGTCGACAGCGAGGAAACTCGGGGCGCTCGGGTTCTTCACCTTGCCAGTTTTGTAGTCGGCGGCCGTGCCAGTGACGACAAACACGCGTCCGTCCACCACGAGAGGCGACGACGACGAGGCCTGGTTCGGCATCACGCCGAGCGCAGCGCGCATATCAATGGACCAAAATTGTTTGCCGTCTTTCACCGCGAGGCAGACGAGTTCGGCGCGGTTGCTCACGTAATAGACAAAGTCGCCGGAAACACATGCAGTGGAGGTGACGCCGATCGTGCCGTCGTCTTCGCTGGGGTTGTGGAGCTTTTCGTGGCTCACCGCCCAGAGGAGTTTACCGTCGCTCTCCGCGAAACACTTCATCATCCCGCGCTGCTCGGTGTGATCCTTGGCGTCGTTATCGGTGCCGATGAAGATGCGACCGCCACTGATGACCGGCGCGCAATACGTCACCTTTCCGAGCGGAGCGATCCACTTGATATTCTTGGCCGGAGTTTTACCGCCAAAACTCCACTCAGCCGGTAACCCGACTTCGCGTGAGACCATGTTTCGGTCCGGCCGACCACCGAGCATGGGCCAGTCGTCGGCCCGGAGAGATATCGTGAGGATGGCCGCGATGCCGCAGCAGACGAGCGGAGCGTGGACTCTCATTTGCCGGCGATGCACACGAGGTGGGTAAAGGTCTTCACGTAGATTCGCCCACCGTCGACGCATGGCGTGCTGTGCGTGCCTTCGCCGAGGGGACTGCGCCCGAGTTCTTTGAACGTATCGCCAGTCGCGAGGACGATCATTTCACCCTTGGTGGAGGCGCAGTAGATTTTTCCGTCGATCAACACAGGGGAACTGAAGAACTCGGCGCGCGGCAGGCGCTCCGACCAGATTTCCTTGCCCGTCGCCGCCTCAATCGCACTGGCGAAACCGGCGTCACTCAGCAGATACAGGCGACCTTCGTAATAGAGCGGCGTCGGCACGTAGGGCGTCGCCCGCCGCAGCGTGTAGGCCACGTGGGTCTTCCCGACGTCGCCTTTGCCCCCGAGCTTGATGGCCGACAAAAAGTTTCCCGTGCCGGCCCCCGAGCCGCAGCTACCGATCGCGAGATCGCCGGCCACGACGGGTGAGGCGACCATGCGTTTATCGAAAACGGGCGAATCCCAGTTGAGCGCGCCGGTGAGCAGATCGAGGCTCGAGACGCCGTGCGACTGGCTCGTGAGCAGCAATTCCATCGAGCCGTCCGGGCGCTGATGCGTCATGGGTGTGCCGTAAGCAGTGGCGATATTGGGATTGCGCCCGGCCGCGCGCGGAGACTTCCACCTCACGGCACCGGTCTTTAGATCCAGCGCGACGACCGAGCTTTCGCCGTCCTGATCGTTCGTCACGATTACCTTGCCGTCGTAAATCATCGGCGAGGCTCCGTGGCCGTGTTGCGCGACAAACGTCCCCAGGTCGCGACTCCAGAGCTCTTTGCCGGCGTGATCGTAGGCGCGCACCCAAAAGTGATCGTTCGAAACAAAACAGGCGACGACGCGCTCGGCGTCGACGACGGGCGAGGTATTGGCGTAGCCGGTATTTTTATTGCCCAAGCGCGCCATCGGCAGCGGATAACTCTTCTGCCACAATTCCTTCCCGTCCGATTTGCGCACACAAATAATCGCGCGCTCGTTCCCGTTAGCGAGAGCGGTCAACAGGAACAACCGGTCACCCCAACCGACCGGCTGCGAGTGGCTCGCACCCGCGATCGGCACGCGCCAAGCAAAGCCGCTTTCCGCCCAGGTAACCGGGGCACCTTTGGTGGTGCTAATGCCGGTGCCGTTCGGCCCGCGGAAGCGGGTCCACTCTTGCGCGTTCGCGGTGAGCACGAAGCTCGTGGTCATGACGATGCTTAGGAGCGCGGCGCGGGGCAGTGATTTCATGGGGTCAGGGGATGGGCTGATCGGAAAGATTCGGGCACTTGACGAAGCAGAGGTGGCAGAAGATTCGCGGTCAAAGAGAATTCCGTAGCACCCAAACCGTTGCGCGCGCTTGCCGAAGCCACCCGAATCGGCCAACTCCTCCCCTCTCCTTCTCCCCATGAAAATTTATCCCGCGCTCGTTACGCTCTCCTTCCTCCTCGGCTCATTGGCCGCCCCAGCTGCGTCCACCAACGACTGGCCGGCTTGGCGCGGCCCGACCGCCGATGGCCACGCGGCCGCCGGTCAAACGGTGCCGGTGAAATGGAGCGAAACGGAAAACATCGTCTGGCGCGCGCCGATTCGTGGACGGGGTCACAGCACACCGATCGTCGTGGGGAATCACGTCTACGTGACGAGCGCCGACGAAACCAAGCAGGAGCAATTTGTCCTCTGTTTCGATCGAGCCACCGGCAAACCGCTCTGGGAAACAGTCGTCCACCGCGGCCCGCTCGATACCATCGGGCACCGCAACACCTCGCAGGCATCCGGATCCGTCACGTGGGACGGCGAACGGCTCTACGTGAATTTTCTCCACGACAAGGCGATCCATGCGACGGCCCTCGATCCGGCCGGGAAAATCCTTTGGCAGCAGCGCGTGTCCGACTATGTCCCGCACCAAGGTTTCGGTTCCTCGCCCGTCGTACACGAAACGGTGCTGCTCGTCGCGGCGGACCACAAGGGCGGTGGTAAACTCGTCGGACTCGACAAACGCACCGGAAAAATCATCTGGCAGCA
>CAMBVX010000314.1 GCA_945871085.1 Opitutus sp. GAS368
CCGTGGAAGGAGTTTATCCGCTCGCCTCAGGAAACGCTGGCGTCCGTGGATTTTTTCACCGCGGAGGTTTGGACGGCTGCGGGTTGATGACCACCACCGTGCTGGTGTTCATGCGGATTGCGCCCAGCCAGATCCACATCGCGGGGATCACCTTGGCGCCTACGCGCGGAGTGGATGAAGCAGCTGGCTCGCAACGTGACGATGGTTGGCGATGGCTTCCTGAACCGTTGTCCAAATTTGCTGCGCGACCGAGAGACCAAATTTAGCGCAGCATTTTGCGCCATCCTGCGGTCGGCTGGCGTCGAACCCTGGGCCCTGCCCCCACGCAGTCCAAACCTAAACGCCCGTCTGGAACGATGGAATCGATCCGTGAAAGAGGAGTGTCTGTCGAAGCGGATCCTCTTCGGCGAGGCGTCGCTCCGCCATGCGCTCTCAAACTACGCTCGGCACGATCACGAGGAGAGAAACCACCAAGCGAAAGACAATGTCATCCTGTTTCCGGCAGCCGCAGACCGGCTCGGCACTTCCTCTGGTAAAATCCGCGCGCGAACGCCTCGGCGGCCTGCTCAAATTCTATCACCGGGAGGCCGCTTGAGTTTTTTGACCATCTGCGGACTTCACCCCAAATGATCCCCCCCCTTTTTAGGAACAGACGAAATCCATGACCGACGGACCTTCCACCCTTCCCGGCCCCGCATCTCAACTGAACTCGAATACCCCCACCGAAACCCGTTCCGCCCCGGCGTCATGGTATACGTGAACGCGGCGATGTGGGGCAATAGATCGATGATGAAGTCGTAGCTGCCGGGGATCCGCATCTCGGCCTGGAGTTGTCGCATCGCAGTGTACAGTGTGTTCATCGCCGCGTCCTTCGCATCCGCGCTTTCGTAAATGTAGTCGCCACGGAAAGCGATGAGGTCGAGATCCTCGCGCACCATGTGCTCGTAGGCCGTGTCGTAGCCGACCTCGTGTTTTTGACAGGAGGCAAAGGCGAAGCGCAGCTGTTCCGGCAGTGCACGCGCGACTGGCAAGATGCGAGTGCGGCCCGTCGGGCTGCGTTCGCCGCCTGCCGGGGAGCGATACCAATACCAACGATCAGACCGCAGTTTCACATGGACCGTATGCGCCCAGTAGGAACGGGCGGTAGCGGAGCCTTGGCGAACCACCTTGGTCATCGTCGCGTCTTCCGCGACCTACCATCTGATTTCGATAACCGCGGGAGTCATCCCGCCGCCGGGCTTGAGTGGCCGGGGTGCAAGACGCGTCCAGAGCACAAAACCATCCGGAGCCCGGTCGCCGGAGGCGACGCCAAGTTGAGACAGAAAGTCGGCAAAGCGACCCGCGACATCGGCGGCCCGAGCTGGCAGAAAGGGGGAAGCCGTGACCGCCGCGCCACCGAGCAAGAGATTTCGTCGATTGACCGGACAAGGAGCTTGATGATGCCAGATGTGAGGGGCATGGCCGGTTTGCCGGTGATCAGCACCAAGGGTGCAGTCCGCGCTACGGCTTTCGCGTCACACGGCCAACGATGATTTCGCGGCCGGCTTTGCTGAGGGTGTAGAGCAGAGTGGGATCACGCGGATCCCAACTGAAGGCCTGACCCTGCGCGGTGATTGGGATGGTCGCGACCCACTTCAGCGTCGGCCCGGCCGCAGGCATCGCCAGCACATAGAGCGCGGTGTCGTCATGACCGGTGACAAAAAGAAAACCGTCCGGACCAAAGGCTCCGCCCGAAACACTGAAGCCACGCAGCGCGAGTTTCTTCATCAGATCGTCGGGAAAGGCCCAGCCACCCGTTTGCCGCCATTCATCGTCAAACTCCACCAAGCGTGTCCACTCGGGGCTGCGGCCGGGCTCACCGCCCTTTCCGCTGTAATGCACGAAGCATGCGACCCAGCGGCCGTCGCGCCTGTCCAACCAAGTGAAGGAACCGTCCGCCCGGCCGAAGCTGCGAGTGCCGACATGCTGGAGCGTCGCCGTATCCCAGATCTCGACGGAGCTGAGGTTGGGCACACCGGGGTAATTGGAGTGCGCACAGTAGAGCCGGCCTTCATGTATGATGCCCGCATTGAGGTGAATGAGCGGCTCGCCCAACGGACATTCCCAACTCGCTACACGCACGCCCGTCTCCTTCCGGTATTTGCCGAGGGCGTGGTTGGAGATGACATACAGGAATTCGCTGTCCGCCGCCACACCCTGCCGGGCCTCGGGCGCGGCGATGCGGCGAAGATCGGCATACAACCAGTCCCTGGCGACCGGGCCTGGCTGGGTCGCCGGCGTCCCTGGATCAGCCGCGCGCGCCAGCGAGGCGAACAGGAGAAGGGCCAGGTATCTCAAAACTGCATTCATGTTTTGGGTGGAGTCACCGATGTGCGACATCGCAAGGATGGTCATTAGCCAGAAATGGCCGGACGAGGTCCCGTGGACGCTCGGGCCAAATAAAGGCCGAGAAAACCTCCCGTGATCAGTACGCCTCCGATCAGAGACAGACCAAGGTTGTAGCTGCCGGTATGATCGCGAATGAAGCCCATGGCCGGCGGCAATCCCACTCCCGCCAGATTAGCGACGGCGTTGATCAACGCGATCGCGCCCGCGGCTGCGGCCCCGCCGGCAAGATACTCCGTTGTCACCGCCCAGAAGACGGGAGTGACCGCCCAGTTCAAGCCGACCGCCGCCACCAGCAGTAAATAGGTGACGGTGATGTTCGCGGTGCAGGTACTCGCTATCAGCAGGACGCCGGCGGCGAGCAGAGGCAGGCCAAGATGCAGGCGACGTTCATGCTGAGCATCGGAGTGACGGCTGTTCGAATACATCAGCACGCAGGCGAGGAGGAAGGGCAGAGCGGAAAACAGGCTGACCATGAAATTGGATTCACCCGAGAGCGCTTTCAGGATCTGGGGCAGAAACAAGGTCACGCCGATCGTGCCGAAAGCCTGGAGTAGCCAGAACAGGCTCAGGAGCCAGACTCTGCCGTCGGAAAAGGCCTGGCGCCAGCCTGCGGCATGTCCGCGCGGCGCGTGCGCCGATTCGTCTGCAATCGTTTCGGCCAACCAATCGGCTTGGGCCGCCGACAGCCACTTGGCGTCGCGCACACCGTCGGGAAGATATTTAAGCACGACAAATCCGAGCACGACCGCAGGCACGCCCTCGACAAAATAGAGCCAGCGCCAGCCGGAAACCCCAAGTATCCCTTCCATATTGAGCAAAGCTCCGGAAAGAGGCAGGCCAATCACCGAGGCCAGCGCCGCCGCGATATAGAAAAAGGACATCGCCCGCGCCCGGTTGCTGGAGGGAAACCAGCGGCTGATATAGTAGATGATGCCAGGAGTGAAACCGGCCTCCGCCGCACCCAGCAGCAGGCGCATGCCGTAAAGCTGGTTGGCGGATTTGATGAAGGCCATGCCGCAGGCCACCAGGCCCCATGTGACCATGATCCGGGCGATCCAGCGCCGGGCGCCCACCCGCGCCAAGACCACGTTGCTCGGTACCTCAAAGAGGATGTAGGTGACGTAGAACAACCCTGCGCCCAGCCCATACATCTGGGCGGACAGACCGAGGTCGGCATTCATCGTCAACGCAGCGACGGAGATATTGGCGCGATCCACGTAGGCGATCAAATACAGCAGCATCAGGAAGGGCAGCAGCCGCCGCGTGATGATGCCGATGGTTTCCGCTTTGAAGGCTGGGGTGGTGCTCATGATTTTAATTTGCGGGCTCGCTCCATTCTTCGGGAGTTTTGTCCCGTCGCAGTCAGGCCGGGTTCAAACGTCATGGTCATGGCGAGGAAAACCGGTCGACCGGAATCTTGACAACCAATTTGAACACACTTCCAAAACCCCCGGCCCGAATTTTACACCGGTGCGCGTCGACGGGCGTATAGATTGAGAAGTAGCCGGCGGCCTTGACCGCGCTGCCATACACGGGACCAGGGTGATGGAAAAGGAGGTCCTTCTCCGCATCGTAGTCTCCGTCGTTGGCCAGCGATGCGCGCGGCGCCCAGTCGATGGTCTCCGCGCCGGCCAGAGTGTATTGCAGGTCGACGTAGTTGCGGTGCGTTTCAAAACGCGAATCCGCCGCATCGCCGGTGGTGTAACGCAACACCAGGGCATAGATGCGGTCATCCCACAAGGCATGGCGCCCTTCCTTGGGTTCGGCCGGCAAATTCCGAATCCAGGCGACCGAGCGCGACATCGTCTCGCCCAGTGCGACCAGCCCCATCGCCTCAAAATCGTTAAGTTTTCCGTAGATCATAAGTTGGTGCGCTATCCGGGGTGAGGGCAATCAAGGGGCCCGGGGTTCCCAAACGAAGCCGTAGAGGAAGGCCCGCTTGAACACGAAGCGAGTCTTGACCGCCGCCGCCGGAGCAGTCGCTCCGCCCCGCCAATGGAACGTGGCCCGACGGTGATCACCGATGATCGGCTCGCAGTCTTCCGCCGTGAAACCAAGCATGGGCTGACCGGCCCTGTCCAATAACTCCGCCCGGAGAGCCCCGCCGGATTTGACGTGAACATTGACCGTCAAATGAGCGCCAGCCGGTTTGCCCGGCCGGGTCACAGCTTCGCCGAGGGTCACGCCACCGACCGAGGATGTGAGCGCGTAAAGCCGGTCAAATTCCCAAGTCGCCCGGCACAAGGCGGTGCTAAAGGGCAAGGTGGGAGCGTTGACGCCCATCACGGTCTCGCCGCCGACTTCGAGGCGGGGTCCGAAGCGAGTGTCATATATCTCGCCATGGAGGCCTTCCGAGCCGGCGTAATAGACATGCATCTTGCCGCCCTCGATGATGGGGTGGTGCATTTGCCAGATCATCCCGCCGCCCCAGTCGCCGAGGGGCGGATTGGCGAGAACGGGCCGGCGGTCCGGCCGCCACCAAGTGATGCCGTCGCGCGAGGCGGCCAATTGCAGGCACATCGTCTTGATCACGGCGTCGTAGTAATTGACCAGCGCGACGTAGCCCCCGTCCACGCGGACGGGGCAGATTTCCAGGAACTGGGCGTAGTCGGGGTCGCGCCAGTCGCGGGTCAACACCAACTGTTCGCCGCCCCATTCGCTGCCGTCGGGGCTGGTGCGACGCGAGACGCTGCGCAGGCCGCCACGGGCATTGTTATCGTAAGGGATGATGCGATCGCCTTCGCGCGCCTTGGGGTAGGTCTTGAAATATGAGACGTAGGAACCATCCGCCTCGCGATAAACATACGAGACATCGCCTCCACCTCCGACTGAAGGATTGATGGGGCCCTCGCTCAATTTCCAATCTTTGCCGTCCTTGGAGCGATAGCGATAGGTGCCCAAACGCTCCTTGGGGCCCGGCAGGTGCCCGACCTTGTTTTCCTTCTGTCCACCGTAGAGCGGCCCGCGCATGACAAACATCTCGTAGGGCCACGCCGTGTTGGTCGGATCGACGAAGACCGAGGCGTAGACCGAGGTACCGCCAGAATCCAAGTCGAAGATGATGTTCGTCCGGTCATGGCCAGGCCAACGGACGAAGGGTAGCAGCGGGCGATACCAGTTCACGCCATCCTTGCTTTCCAGATACGTGAGCCGCCGCTGATGCTCGTGGACGGTCTTCAGGCCGTCCAACTTCTCCTCGCCGGGAGTGGAGACCTGCCACGCTTTCCAGAGTCCGTCGATCGGGTCGTGCAGCACGGTGCCGTGGGCCATGATGCCGCCGGAGTCCCACGGCATGGCGGGTTCGAGCAGGGGGTTGCGGGCGTCGGGCTGCCCTGGTTCAACCCGCCAAGCCACCAGTTGCAGCGATTCGAAGTCATCCGGCGCGAGCAACGGGAGGCGTTTCGAAGGGGAAACAGCGGACGTCTGTTGCGCCGCAGTGGTGGAAACCGTGCCCGCGCCCACCATGGCCGTAAGGCACAAGAGGACGTGAAGCCGATGGCGATCAGGCGGGTAGAGCATCGGAGCTATTTTCTGCCACCGCTTAACCCGGTGATCTCAAACCGGCAGGGCTGCTGCGCGGATGACACCGGCAATGTGATGAAGACCCATCCGTCCTCCCGCGTCGGATCCACGACTCGACCGTCAACCGTGGCAAAAAGTTCGCCCGGTCCAGTCCCCGAACGCTGCTTCACTCCCAGCCGTTGGGTGGCATCACCGGAAAACGTTCCTGCGATGCGATCCTGCTGCATCTGGTAGCTTAGCCTACGGTTCCGCCAGGCAATGGTTTGACCAAAACCCATTTTCCAGAACTCGGGAGTGGCTGTCGGTGCCAGCACCAACGAGCCGTCCAATCGAAAATCCACGCCGTAGAGACAGCGCTGCACGATGCGGATCAAGTTGGCGGGATACTCGCAGTATTTCGCCTTCCCGGTGTCCTGGCCGCGGGGCGGATAACGTTCGTTCCAGTAGTAACCATTTTCCCGCCCCGTCCGGCTCACCTTGCAGAGACCGTCGAGCAGCCCCTGGGCATCTCCCATCCGTGCCCGCGCCGTGGCTTCGAGATACCAGACGCGGCCCATCGCCGCGAGGTCGAGGCGGCGCGGGTAGGCAAATTCCCAGTCTGCATAAGTCTCCGGGCGTGTCGCGATGCCGGACGGCATACCGCCGTAGTAGAACCCTTTTTCGTCTTTGAGCTTCGGCCAGAGAATCGTCTGCTGTTCGGGCGTGGCCACACCCATCGCAAGGGCGGCCCAATCCACGTCGGTCAATCCGTGGTTACTGATCAGTCCCCGCACCGGGTCGAGGTACTCTGCAAAGTGATCCTTGACCCAGAACCGCGTGATAAAATGCCGCTCGATGCGGCCGGCCAGCTCATCGTAACGCCGGGCTTTCGCTTCATCGCCCACCACGCGGTTCAGGGCGGCGACCCGACGGAAAGCGTCCACCGCATGGCATTGCGTCACGCCGTCGAACTCGATCCTGGTAGGCATTTCAACGTAATACCCCGCACCCTTAACGGCTCCTTCCTCGGTCGTCAGCGTGGCGAGAAATTCCGCGGCCAGGTTGACCGACGGGAGTTGCGTCTCCAGCCAAAGGCGATCCTGCGTGCGCCGAAAGATGATATCCGCATTCTGAATATAGGTGGGGTAGCTCAGCGCACGCAACGGATCGCCCGGCACCCAGTGGGAGTAGAGTCCCCCGTTTTCGTCCACCCTCGCCTGCGCCGTGGCGGGGCCGATCATTTGGCCCGCCTTGGCGGGAAGGATGGCGAAGGGCAGTTGTCCCGTCGGCCGCTGAAATCGCCGCACGTAATCCCAGTTGGCTTTGACGTCGGCGACTTGCTCCAAGCACAGCAGCGCGTCCGCCATCTGATGTCCGTCCAAGGCCGGGTAGGTATTGCCGTAGCCGTGGCCCACGCCATCCGCACACACCGACCAATAGCCGGGAAAGATCGTGGGATTGCGAGCAGCCAGCACGTTTTGGTCGGCCGCGCGCTCATAGGCCGTCAAGACTTCGCGGTCGGGAAGATCCAACGGCGGAATCCGCATCTTCGTCTCCTCGGCGACGAGCGACACGGTTGACAGGAAAAGGATACACTCCGCCGCTTTCATGATCCGCCGCCATTCCCTGGCGATGACTCCTGCTGGCAGTTGTTTCATAGTAGCAATCAGTTTACCGGCCAGACGCTCATTTCAGTTTCCGGTAGATGAGCAGACGCGACGCCGGTTTGTCCGGCATTGCGACGCGCAGGCCCCGCTCCACGCCTTCCTTGCCCGACAACAGGGTGATTGCGCCACTGTCGACATCGCGGAATTCGTAGTGTGACTCCGCCTCCAATCCTTTCAGCGGAAATGTCGCCTCCATCAGCGGGCTCTGGGGTCGGCGAAACGCGACCACCACACCCGCGCCAAGGTCGGGCCGGTCATATTGCCACGCCGCCCAAGCGTCCTCCGCCAGAGTGAAACTGAGCAAAGGATGGAAGTCGCCGAGGAAGTAATCCCGGACCTGGTTCAGCTCTTGGAGTCTCGCTCGCAGCCAATCGAGAGCGAAGTGCTGGCGGTTGTCCTTCTCGAATTCAGCCATGATCAGGACCATGCCCGGCCCCAATCCGCTGCGAAACATGTAGGTGTCCTCCCGATCGCAGACGCCCGCGCTGAGCGGCACCCACAGTCCCAAACCGTGGGTCTGCCCTTGCATCGCCGTGACGCCGAAACCGGGAAAGCTCGGCACGTCACTCCGCCAAAGTGGTAGACTCCGCGACATGGTTTCGAGATCGATGCGTCGGCCGCCACTCGCACAATTGTCGATCAGCAGGCCCGGACAACGTGCGAGCAGGTCATCCCAAAACTGGTAAAGCCCCGTGATAAATCGAATCTCCGCCATGCCGACGCGATCCGG
>CAMBVX010000315.1 GCA_945871085.1 Opitutus sp. GAS368
CGCTCCGGAATCAGGATCCGCTCCGTCGCCCGCAGCACCGTCAGCCGTTCGGGATCGACGCGCGCAATGAAGAGCGGCGCGCGGTTGCGAGGAATATGTTCATTGTTCGCTCCCTTGCGGGTGTAGGCGAGAAACACGCCGGCCCGGTGTGTGACCCAGTGCTGTTGCGTGTTGTAGCTGCCGAGTTCTGCGCCGTCGTCCCACCTCCAGAGCTGCGGCGTGCCGAAATGCATCCCATCGTCGCTCACCGCGACGTAGCCGGCTTGGTCGTTCCGTAAGGTCAGGTAGTAGCGGCCGCGAAACCGCGTGAGCGAAGGCTCGCTGAAACCACGTCCCCCTTTGAAGGCAAGTTCTCCACCCACCTCGGCGACGCTCAAAGTCGTCCCATCGAACTGGCAGCGCAGAACGATCGCGCGGTAGTCGTCCTCGTTTCGACCTTTCGTATAAACCGGCAACAGGATGTCGCCATTCGGCAGATCCACGCGTTGCGCGCTGCCTGCGCCGCCGTGATAAAACCGATCTTCAGCCGGCACCGCCAGCGAGCGCCAGGGCGTCCAGGTCCGCTTTTCCGGATCGTAAACGGCGTAGGTTGTTTCCCGCGGCGCGGTCGGAATCTGCGCGTCGTTCGCGTACCGGGCATTCACGCCTATCCCCAGTAATTTTCCGCTATTGGCATGCCATTTCGGCCAAAAATCCGCGGGCGTCGCCAGGACGCCGTCGGGCTCGCTCCGCCGTCCCAGGCTGGCGTGTTCATAAGGCCCCCGCCACGTGCGCCCCAGGTTGTCAGTCCGCAGTTCGTTGATCGAAAAAAATACGTCGCTGCCCTTCAACCAGAGTTTTTGCATGGTCATCACGACCACCGGCGAACGTTCCGGTCCGCGCGGCACAATGCCCGCCCTGGGATGCACAAAGCAAAAATCGCCGGCGTAGCCCTTGTACGCCACTTCCAGCGCGATTTCGTAGTCGAGCGCCGGTTGCGCGCTGACGGCGGCAGCTTCGACGGGTCCAGGGGCACCGCAGAGCGCACGCACCCAAACCGACGCCGCAAGAACCGCGATCCTCGTTCTCATCGTTGGCCGAATTCCACGGGTTTCGATGACGCTGCACCAGCGCCGCCCGGGTTGCGCACTTCGCCTATGCGACGGACCAGGTTTCCGCGCCTACCAGCGCGCCCGCCGGAAATCGGCGGCATCAAAAATCCCCCTTCAGGCCGAAAGTAACCAACGCGCCGGTATATTGAAAATAGCTCACCGTCGCGTAGTCCGGAATGCCCGGACCGCGGACGCTCTGCACCTTGGCGGTGTGGGTGAGATTGCGCACGCTGCCGTACAGGGAAAATCGCTTCGACCAGCGATATTCGAGGGAGACATCCACCCGGGTCTGCGGATCGACATAGTTGTAGGTGTCGGCCGGAACAACCGCAGTGGCTGCAACCCGGCTGCCGCGGATCCAGCCACTACGTTGGACATTCACCTTGGCGCTGACCTGGGCGCGCGCATAGCCGAGGCCCCAGCTCATCTCGTGAGGAGAGAAGCCGGTGAAATCGGCCGCGTTGGCGCCACCGATGCTGAGCGTCGTCGCGTTGCCAAACACTTCGAAACCCTTCGCCCACTCAGGCACCAGCGGCGTGAGCGACTGCCGGTAGCTGAATTCGGCTCCCTGGATCGACGCCTCCCCGAAATTCCGCTTGGTGATGACTTCGTAGTTTAAATAGTCGTCCGTGAGCCCAAACTCCGCGAGCAGGTCCGCGGTCGCCGGTGTGCGCACCGTGCCGAAGAAGTTTTTGATGTCTTTGCGAAACAGGCTGACCGACGCGGTGGCGCCCTTCACGCTGTAGGCCTCCAGCGTCACATCGGTGTTGTCCGAGGTCCACGGCGTCAGCGCGGTGTTGATGGCGGTGATGGTCTTGGTTGCGGCCGGCGAATCCGGGTCGGTGATCGTGATCCCGGGAATGATTTCCGTCAGGTTCGGCCGGCCGATGGTCTTTGCATAAGCGGCGCGGAGAAGAACGTTGGGCGTGATCTCGAAACTCGAGTTGAGGCTCTGGAAGAAACCCTCGTACGTCCGGCTGGCGCGGGCACCCCGCTCGGTCAGACGCAGCTTCGCGGTCGCCAACGCGTCCGTGGACACCGGAATGAGCCGGCCGGCGGAATCCCGAAGAAACCCGCCGCTCGCATTCTTCTGATAGCCCGCTCCCACATTGTTCAACGGACCTTTACCGGCGTCCTGCGTCTGCTCGAACCGCACTCCCACCGACAGCCGCAGCCGTTGATTCAAAAACCTGGCATCTCCGCGGACGTACGCCGCCGGAATGGTTTCTTGCAGAAACTTGGAGGTATTGACCTGGCTGGTATACGCATTCGCCTGTTGGGCGGTGCCAAACGTGAAATATTCCGGGTGCGCCAGATAGAGGCTGTACATCTTATAGGGGCTCAGCCACCGGGTCGTGACGGGCGCGCCACCAGTCGTCGTAAAGTGATGACTCGACGAGAAACCGTCAGCGACGAGGTCGTAGTTGCCCGCGACCTGGGCGGCGACCCCGCCCGGAGGATTGAAAGCATATCCATAAGCCCCGCCGCTGACGTCTTTTGTGACCCGGCTGACCAGCGCGCCGAATTTTAGCGACAAAGGCAGCGAAAGATTGAAGTCGCGCCGGAAATTTAATCCCAGCCGCTGGTTTACATCTTTGCTTGTGAGCGGGCTGGCGTTGGCCGCTGTGACGGAAAAATTGTTACCTTCCCTGATATCCACCGGCCGGCCGGCCCGATCTGTCGCTGTCACCAACGCGGCTTTCCGTTGCGCGAAGCCGTCGATGCCATCGTAACGCACGATCAGATTGGCCAGAGTGGTGGTGATGGTGTTGAAGAAGCCATCCTCAACATCCCTGCGCTTGTATCCGCCGTGCGACCAGGTGGCGTTGGCATCAATTTTCCAGCTGTCGCCCTCGTATCTGTAATTCAGCGCACCATGTCGCAGCGATCGATACTGGGTGGTCCACGGAACCGCCTGCTGGGCGCTGCCCACGCCGGTGGCGGCGCCCTGGGAAAACTGCGCTGAGCCGGTGGCACCCGCGCCCGTCTGTACGATCGACTGAAACTGACGCGTATAGATATCCGAGTTGGTGCCCTGAAAGCTCGCCTGCAGCACGTGCTTGTCGCCGATCTTCCAGTCGACCGTCATCGCCGCCAGATTCCGGTTCTCGTCGAAGATGACCACACTCGGCCGGTTGTAGGTCTGCACGAGCCGGACCTGATCCCAGATGTCGAAATAGAATTCCATCTCGGAAGGACGCGAGGAATGCGAAAGGGCAAACGTGAACGCGAGCTTCTGGTTCAACGGCAGAATATAGGAGAGGTTGAGGGCGGGTCGGTTCGGCGCGACGCTGGTGTCGGGATCGACGCCCTTCCGCTTGTTGAAGCTGTAATCGAGATCGCCCAGGCCCCCGACCGCGGAACTCGTCAGGAACGCGTTGTAGCTGAAAAGCGGTTTGCGCCGGCTAAAGCCGCTCTTGCTAACGATGTTGATCGTCCCGCCCACTGCATTCGCCGGCATTTCCGCCGTGGGAACCTTCGAGACCTCCAGGCGATCGACATTGCCGCTCGCGCTGACTCCGAGATCGAAGGTGCGGGTGCCAGCCTGGGTCGATGCCATTTCCGATCCGTTAAGCATCACGATCGTGCCGGTCGCCGGCATCCCACGAATGGATACCGATTGGGGCCGCTGCGGATCGTACACCAGGCTGATCCCGGGCACGTATTTCAGGAATTCCCCGACGTTGCCCTCGCCCATGTCGCCGAACTGATCGATGGAGACGACGCTCTTGATGTTGACTGCGTTGCGCTGCTCCTGTTCCGCCACCGCCTGGCCGCTCAGCACCCGGGCACTGACGGTGTACTTGTCGAGCCGGAGCACATCGTTCTCGGCTCCCAATTCGGCGAGCCCGAGCGCGAAATCCTGCCGCAACACCTGTCCACCGGCGATGACGGCACTCGCCGTCTGGGGGTCCATACCGGAGAACGTCACGGCAATCTGCACCGATCCCGCGGGAACGTTGGCCAGCCGATATTCACCGACGGAATTCGTGGCCGTGACCAGGCTCGTGCCCCGGATCGCCACCACGGCGCTGTTCAAATAGTTTCCGCTGGCGGCATTGGACACACGGCCCTCGATCGCGCCCGTGGCCGGAGCGACGGCCGCAGCGAAGGTCGGCCCGAGACCGATCGCGCCAATCGCCAGGGAAATGAAAACGCGACCGATGGCACGCACCGAGGCGGAAGCCGGTCGCGACGGAACGCTTGGGACTTGAGTCGAGGAACACATGAGGTGGCGCGGTTGAGTTGGGCTCGATGCTGGCCCGGCGAGATGAAACGCCGTCCGCCGGGCCAGCAAAAGGAAACTACTGGCTAGATCACTTGGCCAGTATGTCCGCCACCGGCGCGTTTCGAGCTGGCATGGCCCGGCGCGGCTCCGCTACCAAAGGCCTGCCATGAAGCTTGAGATTCCCCAACGAGTGTCGCTGGCGTTGCAGGTCGCCGGATCGATCCGCGCAGGGCTCGAAAAAAATGCCTGGGCGGAATTTCTGCCGGGGGCTCGCCGCTTGAGCGAGCTTCTGCGCGTGAGCCGGCCCACGGTTAACGCGGCGCTGCACCTGCTCGCCAAGGACGGCCTGATCACCGTTCGGCACGGGCATCGCAATCGCATCATCCCCCGCCGCCTGCGCGCCCCCGCCACCCGCATGCGGCTCGTTGCCATCGTGACCCACGAGCCGCTCACGATGATGGCGCCGGCGGCGTACCGCGGAATTGTCGAAATGCAGGCGCATCTCGCCGAGCGCGGTTTCGAGACCGAGATCTTCGTCTGTCCCAACCGCAGCGGCACCAGCGGGCTCCGCAAGCTCGCGGAGTTCGTGAACCGGCCGCACGTGTTTTGTTGCGTCCTGATTTCGCTCCGCCGGGAACTGCAACAGTGGTTCGCACGCCAAACCGTGCCGGCGCTGGTGCTGGGCTCCTGTCATGCCTCAGTCCAGTTGCCCTCGTTCGACGTCGACTATCGGGCCGTGTGCCGGCATGCGGGCGGCGCGTTTCTCAGTAAAGGGCACCAGTGCATGGCCCTGATTGTGCCCAATTCCGGCGGCGCGGGCGAACTGGCCAGTGAGCTCGGGTTCCGCGAGGCGGTCGAAAACGGAAGCCCTTCGGCGCGCGCGACGGTGATGATCGTGCGGCACAACGGCACCGCGCAGAACATTCGCACCAAGCTCGACGCCCTCTTCAACTCGTCGCGACCGCCGACGGCCCTCCTCATCGCCAAACCGCAACATGTCTTCATCGTGGTCATCTACCTGCTGCAACGCGGTCTGGCCGTGCCCGACACGATATCGCTCATCGCCCGCGATCAGGATAATTTATTCCCCAACGTCAGTCCGCCCATAGCACATTACAGCATCGCCAACGACGCCTTTAACCACCGGCTGAGCCGGCTCATGCTCCAAATGGTCAACCGCGGGAACCTGGCCGCGAAACCCACCTTGATTTTCCCCCGCTTTTTTCCCGGCGGTTCAATCAAAAACCTCCGCGGAAATGCGGTTTTCGTATGCCCGGCGTGACGACGCGGGCTCCGCGCGCCGGCCACGTCGGCCCTGCCGTGCGCGGCACTGGCGAAGTATTGTGTCCAGTAGGTGCGCCTGGTCGTTCGCGCGTAGCAAGGTCGTAATCAAGACCCATGCCCCCATCCCTCGAGCCACGTCCGCGCGCCGCTCGTGGTCGCTCTGCTTCTGGTCGTGGCGGCGCTCAACTACCTCGATCGCGTCATGCTGACGACGATGCGAGCGTCGTTGGTCGGCGCGATCCCGATGACCGACGCCACATTCGGTCTGCTGACCTCGGTCTTTCTGTGGACTTACGCTTGCATGAGCCCGGTGGGGGGATTTCTCGCCGACCGGGTGAGCCGCTCGAAAGTGATCATCGGCAGCCTGTTTCTCTGGTCGACGGCAACGTGGTTGACCGCGCATGCCTCAACCGCAAACGAACTCCTGTTCACCCGAGGCCTGATGGGGTTCAGTGAAGCATGCTATATTCCCGCCGCGCTCGCCTTGATCGCAGACTATCATCCCGGACGCACCCGCGCGCTCGCCACGGGCCTGCACATGATCGGGATTTCGGTGGGCCAGGGACTCGGTGGACTCGGCGGTTGGCTGGCAGAGAGGCATGACTGGACCTACGCCTTCAGCCTGTTCGGCGGTATCGGCGTCGCCTACAGCGTGCTGCTGGCGTTCACGCTGCGCGATGTCCCGTCGCTGCGCGCTGACGGCTCAGGCCCGGAGAGGCCACCGGTGAAGTTTGTCCCGGCGCTGAAGAGTCTGGCCGCATCGCCGTCTTACGGTTTGGCGCTCGCGTATTGGGGGCTTCTCGCGGTCGCGGGTTGGGCGGTGATCGGTTGGCTGCCCACGCTGCTCGGCGAGCGATTTCACCTGAGCCAGGGCACTGCCGGCCTCTCCGCCACGGGTTACCTCCAGCCGGCGGTGTGGATTGGCCTGCTGATCGGCGGCGTGTGGTCCGATCACTGGAGTCGCACCCATCCTCGAGGTAGAATTTTCGTCCCGGTCATTGGACTTGGGGTCGCCGCGCCCAGCATTTTCTTCGCGGTCAACGCGGCCACATTCTGGATGACCATCGCAGCGTTCATGCTCTGGGCCCTGAGCTCCGCCTTCGCCAACGCCAACATGATGCCCATCCTCTGCTCAATCGTCGAAGAACGCTATCGGGCGACCGGCTATGGCGTGCTCAACCTATGCTCATGTACGATCGGCGGCCTCACGATCTATATTGGCGGAGCCCTCCGCGACGCGCAGATCGAGGTCGGCATTATTTTCGAATGCGCGGCCATGGTTACAATCATCTGCGCCGGACTCCTTGCCTGCATCACTCCGCGTCCCGGCACGGTGCTCGAAAAGACCAGCGGCACTTCATAATTCTAATCGTTCCTGACAATCCGCCCGATCGACCCATGACTTCAACGCCAGCAGCCACTAAGGAATCCACGTTCTCTCTCGCGGGAAAAAACATTTTGCTGACCGGCGGTGCCGGTCTCTACGGCCGGGGCCTGGCGGCCCGGTTGGCCAAGACCGGCGCCCAACTCATTCTCGCCGCCCGCAACGTGGAAGCGCTGGAACAGGTCGCCGCAGAAGAACGCGCCCGTGGGCACACCGTTCACGCCCGGCAGTTCGATCAGTCAGACGAAGCGTCCATCCTCCGGCTGCGCGACGACGTTCTGGCCGAATTTGGCCAGGTCGATGGCTTGATCAACAATGCTGTGGCCCGCCCGATGAAAAGTGCCTCCGCACCCTTATCGGATTGGGAGGCGTCGATGAAAACAAACGCCACGGGCCTCTTTTGCATCACCCGCGCGTTTGGCGATGAGATGGCTCGGCGCAGGGCGGGCTGCATCGTCAACATCGGATCGATCCAGGGCATGGTCGGGCCGGATTTTTCCCTTTATAGCGGGCTCAACATGAATCCCATTCCCGATTATTTCTTCCACAAGGGCGGGATGGTGAACCTTACGCGATTTTTCGCTGCGCACTACGGTCCGCAAGGCGTCCGGGTGAATTGCGTGTCGCCCGGGGGCTTCTTCGAGGGCCAGCCCCCGGCGTTCGTCGAGCGTTATGAACGCGCGACGTTTCTCCGGCGGATGGCCGACTCCGACGATTTGGGCGGGCCTGTAATTTTCCTGCTGAGCGAAGCTGCGCGCTACGTGACCGGCATCAATCTCCCGGTCGACGGGGGTTATACCGCACACTGAAGGACGCTCTTTGGATCGCCTTTTCTAATGCCCACTCGATCGGTTCTTCCAACGTTCGCGTCGGGTGGCTCCATCCCTCGTCCGCTGTGATTCCTGCTCCAGTGGACGTGAGCCTGGATGCGTTGCGCGCCGCCCCGAAGGACAACGCGCCGCTGTCTTGAGCGGACTGACCACAGGCTGGTGGGCCGATTTGGCGCGTTTCTTTACCCACCCGAATCGGAATATTGAAACGAAAGCGGTCTCGCGTCACGGCAACTTCGATACCGCCCGAGATAAGTAATTCTGTGCCGGATTGGCGCGGATTTCCTGTGCCAATAGCCACCGATTTAGAAATGCGTCAGCGGAAGACGGAACTACGGAGTGGGTGGGCATCCCGAAAAGGCCCCCTTTTCTGGCACAGCAGATTTCGGTTCTTTCGGATCGATCAACTACCCGAATTAGGAAGCGTTAGTCGTCCGCCCCCGGATT
>CAMBVX010000316.1 GCA_945871085.1 Opitutus sp. GAS368
TTTCGGTCGAAGGCGAGACCGGACACGCCGGCCGTGAGGCCGTAGGCATTCATGATGGCGGATGAGGTCAGCATGCCGGCACCCGATCCCATGAGGGCGACACCGCCGACGAGGCCGCCGGTGTTAACGAGCATTTCTTGCGACAGTTGGGCGTGGATGTGCTTCGCGGTGACATGGGCGATTTCATGCGCGATCACGGAGGCGAGTTGGTCATCGTTTTCGGTGATTTTGTAGAGTCCGCTGAAGATGCCGACCTTCCCGCCGGCCATCGCGAAGGCGTTGATTTGTTGCGGGACTTCGAAGACGACAAACTCCCAATCGGCATCGGGCATATCCCAGAAAACGACCTTAGAGATCCGATCCCCGACTCGCTGGAGTTGGGCGATGCGCTCCTTGTCGCGCGAGAGGGGATATTGACGTTTCATGTCGTCGAACGCGGCGACGCTCATTTTGGTGACCTCTTTGTCATCGACGAGATTCATCGATTGGCGACCGGTAACGGGCACCTCATAGCATCCGCCGGAAAAGAGGACGATCAGCAGAAAGGGAGCGGTGAAAAATCCGGGAGAAAGTTTCATGGGAGTGAAGGGAACTTCGGACGCAGCCGGAACCGATAGTCCGGATTAGATACTTGGCAAGCGCCGCGCCGATTCTGTCCAGGGAACGAGGGAGGTCGGCGAAAATAACAATGCCCTTTGCAAATTGGCATGAACAAAGCATGGTCCCGTTCGTCTTACCCACGCGTTGCTTTCCAACAAACCGTTGACTCGTTAGCCCTCCCGCCGCCCTCCCAACCCCTAGCCCACCGGCTCCAGCTGGCATCCCCTCATGGCAGACGAAAATGATTCTTCCTCCGGCAAGAAACGCCGCATTATCCATTGGAACCCTGAAGCCGGTCGCGAGACGCAGCAGCGCAAGTGGGGTTGGCTGCGGCTCGTGCTTTGGACCGTCGGCGGAGGGTTTGGTCTGTTGCTCGTGGCGGGGGTGGTCATCCGACTCGCTAAGCTGGTTTTGGGGCCCCAAGTTTTTCAATCAGGGGACGCGGTGGTGGCAACTGCACCAACGCACGACGACGCGAACACTGCGTTTGTCAGTCAATCGAAGGCCGAGCTCGCGCACGCGACCGCGACGAAGGCGCTGAATGAGTTGAGGCGCTTGCCGCAGGATCATCCGATTCAATTGCAGCGGCTGATTTTGATCACGAAGTCGTTTCAAGAGGGCGAAGGTTTTTTGTCGGCGCACGAGTGGGCGCGAGCGTTCTCGACCTTCTCGGCCCTGAACACCGACATGGATACCTTCAGTCGTAACGTGAAAGCGAAGCACGAAGCGCAGCAGGGTTATGATGCGATTTTGGTGCGGATCAAAGATCTGGAGCGGGCGCGGAATTTGGCTCCGGGCACGCTGGAGACCGCATTCGAAAATGCCGGAGCCGGGCGCAAGATGCTGGACGACGGTAATTTTCTCGGAGCGAAGAAATCATTTGATGAAGGCTTTGCGGAGCTCAAGAAGGCCGAGGGTGCCTTGGCGGGTCGAGTGCAGGAAAGTCTTTTGAAGGGGCAACAGGCGCTCACGAAAGGTCAGCGCGATACGGCCAAGGCCGCGTTCGATGCGGCGCTTGAGTTGGCCCCGGGCAATGAGATCGCGATTCTCGGATTAAAGCGCGCGGAGAACATCGACCGGGTTTACGCCCTGCTGCTGCAGGGCGAATCACTAGAGAAGGAGAGCCAGTTTGCGCGGGCGGTTGAATCCTACCAAAAAGCGTTCTCACTCGACCCCATTTCGGCTGCGGCGCAGGCCGGTCAAGCCCGGGCCGCTAGGTTGGATAAAGAGACACGATTTTCGGCGGCATTTTCGGCGGGACAAGTTTCGGCCAAGCGGCGTGAGTGGAGCAAAGCGATCACGGAGTTTCAGAGTGCGCTGAAGATTTATCCGCAAAAAACTGACGTGCAGGCGCTGTTGCGTTCGGCCCGCGAAAACGAGCACCGCGACGCGGTGCAAAAAGCACTCACCAAGGGCTACGCGTATGAAAATCAGCATCAGTGGAAAGAGGCACGCGACGCCTACGCCGAGACGCTGAAGCTTGAGCCGGAAATGCCGGATGCGAAGGAAGCCTATATCCGTTGCGGGACGATGATTCGCACCCTGCTCGAATATGATCGCCTGATTGAGAGCGCCAAGCGGTTGGCCAACAACTCGGAGTTCCAAGCGGCGATCCGGATTTTCAGCCGCGCCATGGCGATCAAACCGGGCTATCCTCTGCCCAATGACGACACGATGGAGCAGCTCCACACCGTGCTGACCGCGCAGAGCAAGCCCGTCGATGTCACGTTTAAGTCCGACGGTAAGACCTACGTCTCGATCGCGAATTTCCGGCAGCCGACGCAATCCGAGAATTTCACGGTCAAGGTGATGCCGGGAGACTATCAAGTCGTCGGCCGTCGCAAGGGCTACAAGGACGTGTTGATGTTGCTGCAAGTTCGCAATGGCACGCCGCCGCCAACCGTGACTGTGATCTGCCAAACCGCCTCCGACCGCAGCTAATTTTTCCCCGCCATGCCATCATCTATCTTTCGCCGATTTGGCCGCAGCGTCGGCTTGATTTCTCTTTTCTTGGTCTCGGACGCGGGAGCGCAGGAAAATCGCCCAGCGGGGGCTGGTGGTGCGACGAGGGGAGGCCCACCGGTCGCGGCCCAAAAAAACACCGCTAAGAGCGCCCGCGCCACTTTGCCCGACCCGGCGATTTTGGATGGATCGGCCATGGCACCGGAGAAAAAAAACGAACACGGCATGCTCGGTGAGTTTGAGCTTCCCGGAGACGAGAATGCGAAGAGCGGTAAGGTCGGCGGACAACCGCCGCCACCGCAGGGCGGAGGCGGAGGCTCGCCGCCTCCGCTCGCGATCAGCGTTCCGTTGCCCGGTATTCCTGGGATGTCCGGTGGCGGCGGGGTGCCTTCGCTGGGTAGCGGTTCGAGCATTTTGAGCGATCCAACAAAAACCGGAACGGGTGGGGCCGGACAGGCCGATCCGAGCCTCGGGGCCCTTCCGAACGGCGCGGCTCAGAGCGCGAGCGGTGGGGAGAGTTCGTCTCCGGCGGGGGGCGACGTGCAAGGAGGCGCACAAGGCAGTGTGCAGGGCGGCGCTCCCGCCAGCGGTGCCTCGAAGCCGCAACCGGTGGCGATTGGTGATCCCTCTCGGCAGATCAAAACCGGTGCTCCGGTTCCCGGCGTTGTTGGTGCCACGACCGCGACGGGTCCGGTAATTGCGACAGAAAAGGCCGGAATCGGCGGTGGTGGCAAAGGGGGCTCGGGCGAAAATTCTAACCGCGGATTGGAAAAGGGCCGCGCGATGCCGGCTGGGCTCTAACGTTGATTTTTTCCCCGAAGCGACCCTCTCATGAAATACCCCCGTTCCCTGTTGGTCATTTTGCTAGTGCTCATTGGCCTGCCGCTGGCGCGTGCGGTGACCTACATCTATCCGGTGGAGGCAATCGACGACCTCTGGCTTTTGGCGGGGGATGACTTCACCGCCAAATATGTCGGCATCAATATCAGCGGAATCGGACCCAGTGACGAGGGGTGGTATGTGCGCTATAAACACGAGAACCTGACGTATATGTTTGGTCCGTTAGCCGACGTAGAAGCGGCGCGGAAAAAGAAATGGGAACTCGAAGCCGTGCGTGACGCGGCGATCCGGAATCGCGCAACGCTCGGCACCAGTAAGGTCGACTACGTGCGGTTCACCTATTCCGGAGTGTATGGGAAGGCAGGGAACCGTCCGTATTCGGTGACTGGTAACGCACGGATTTCCAAAGATGGGCGGAGCGGGCCGGACGGTGATCTCGACGGGGACGGTATTCCGAACGCGAAAGACGATGATATGGACGGGGACGGAATCGCGAATGGCCAAGATTCCGACGTCGACGGTGACGGCATCTCAAACGAGGTGGACGACTACGCATTTGGTGCGTTTCCGGGCCGCGATGGCGAAGGCGGCGGAGGCAAAGACGGTTCCGGCACGGGCAAGGACGGCAAAGATGGGACCGGCGACGGGAAAGACGGAAAGAGTGGACTCGGCAAAGGCAAAGATGGTTCCGGCGGAGCGGCTGGGGCCGACGGTCGGATGGCGGGTGCGGATGGTTCGGGCGGAGATGGCTCGGGCTCGGGTGGTGGCAAAGGGAATCAAGGTAAAGACGGAAAATCGTCCAAGGGTGGACAGGCCGGCGGCGGTGGGGGCGAGGGGGACGATCCGAACGGCATTGTCGGCGCGGGCAAAGACGGTCCGCAAAAAGTAGCTTCCGCCAAGGGTGGCAGTGGCACTCAACGCGGCGGCTCTGCGGGCGGACAATCTGGCGGTCAGTCCGGTCAGCAGGGAAGCCAATCGGGCGGGCAGCAAGCTGGGCAGTCGGGCAGCCAAAGTGGCAGCAGTGGTTCTTCCGGCGGTCAGTCGGGCGGGCAACAGGGCCAGGGTGGCTCTCCCGGCGGGCCCTCCGGGGGCGGTCAAGGCGGCGGTGGTAGTCCGCTCCAAATGATCGGCGCGCTGCTAAAAGCCATTCTTGGCTTGTGAAGGGATCAAGTTCGGGTGGGCCGGGCGATGGTTCGAGTTGGTCCGGCCAGGGTCCTCTGGGCTCCGCCGTGCAGCTCGTTCACTGTCCTGTCCTCCGGCCAGCCCGCGGCGGTTGGACCATGCGACGCCGGATCAGCGGCTACAAATCTTGCAGTGCGATGAAGGCACCGCCGTGGCGATAGGTTACCTCGCGCATGAGGTTCGCGAATTTTAGGCCGGTGTTTCCCATGGAGAACTGGAACTGAATCGTGGTCGGAAATCCGACGGCGTTGATGACGACCTTGCGGTGGCCGTTTTCATCGGCGGGATTCAGTTGGTCGAGACGGCGAAGAACGGGTTCGGCGGTCTCCGTGAATTCGTCGCCGAAGACGTAGATGCCCATCTTCATGTTTTCGTTCTTGGGGTCGAAGAGCGTAGTCATCGCCCGATAGATGCCCGGCACGGGATTGCTCACCGTGTCGCCGTCGTAGCGGCGAAGCGTGCGTTTAATCGCGGCACGGGTATCGGGTCCGTCGGCCAGCCATCCGCCATTGCGACCGCCGCCCAGCACAAACCGGCCGTCAGCATCAATGACTTGGAGGCCTTCAACTTGCGGATACACGTCGAGCACTTCTTCGATCTTGCGGATGGCGATGGGCCAGAGGCCGAGGGTGTTGGGGTCGCGCATCGAGCCGGAGGTATCGATCACGAAGACGATGTAGTTGCTCCCGACGGGCACGCCGACCGGGAGCGGCTTGACGTCTTTGAGTTCCATCTCGGGCTTCTTTTGGCGAGCGGCGATCAGCTGCTTGAGATCGTCGATCTCGGTGAGCAGCGCGGCTTGGCCTTTCTTCTCCAATTGCATTTTCCGCTCCAAGTCGTCGAGCAGGGCGTTGAGGGAGTCGTTGCGCACGCGGGAGTCGGTGACGAGCGTCGCGACGCGGGCGTTGCTGCGATCAAGGTCTTCTTTGCTGTCCTTCAGTTTCACGAGAGCGAGGAGCTGCTCGGCGATGACTTTTCGGTAGGCGGCGATCGCTTCGAGTTTCTCCTTTTGCCGCGAATCGATGCTCAACACGAAAATGAGAATGACGGCCCCGAAGCCGCAACAAATGCAATCGAGGAACGCCAGACTGAAGATTTGAGTAGGGCGACGGCGGATCATAGGTCGGGCCAAGATTTGGCAGGACTGACGAGGGCTCCGCGCGTGGCGTTGGCGAGCTCCCAAAAGAGGGCGGGGCCGGCCGGATCGCCGCTCATCGGAAAAAGAATCGTGCTCACGGGGATGCGCGGCGGGAGCTGTTTGGTGGCGAGTTTGAAATAGCGGATACGTTCGTCCTGCCCAATTTCGCCCTCGGAGGGCAGAGAATCGCTCCGCGTCGGCAGGCCGTCGGTGAAGAGAACGATACTGTCCGGCAATCGGGAAAGAAAACGGATGGCGGTGAATGCCTTCTCGAGGTTCGCACCGCCTTTGGGCACGATGTCGTCGAGTTGCTTGAGGATCTCGACCATCCCTTTCTTGTCCCGCGTGGAGAACCATTCGTCTGCCCGGTTCGGTAGGATCGGAGTGACCTCGTCGTTAAAGAACAAAATTTGAAAGCGGGTCGACGGACCGAGAGATGCGATCATCCACTGGAGGGCGCGCACGGTGCGCTGCCATTTCGGCGCTTCGCGTTTTTTCCCATCGGAGTCGTCGAGTCGGGACATCGCGGCGTCGATGGTATCGTCGAGCATGGAGCCGGAGGCGCGGATGACAAAGACGATAAACTCCCCGTTGAGTTGAACGCCGGTGAGGTATTGGCGGCGGTCGATATTAGGAATCGGGATGGGGGCCAGGTCTTCGGTCGGCAGGTTCTTCTTTTCACCGAGCAGGGTAGACAACGCGTCTTTCATGGCACCCGTTTGCTGCAGCATCAGCAGGAGTTCGCGTTGGCGGGCGCTCAGTTTGTTCTGATCTTGTGCATTCTTGGCGTTGGCGTCGTCGAGTTCGATTTGCGTCGCGGCCAGAATTTTTGCGAGTCGGTCGAGGTCGCCTTGGCTAAACTCGATTTCTTTGGCGCGTGCTTTGGTTTCCTCGCGGAGCTGATCGACGTCGCTTTTATCCACGTTCATTTTCTGCGCGACGGTGAGCACGAACACGAGAATCACCGCGCCAAAGCCGCAGCAGATACAGTCCAAGAAAGCTAAGCTGAAGACCTCGGTTTCACGACGTTTCGAGGCGATGGACATGTCGGCGAGCGGGCAGCACTAAACGTCTTGCCGGTGGGCGTCCGGGCAATGGGCAAACAATACTTCCGCCGAGGCAGCCCCGGCCTTCAGCGAGAGACGGTCTCCCGTTTCGACTGGGACACGGGGCGTGACCTCGCCACTTCGGCCGGCCGTGGGATCGACAAACCACAGGCGGCCGGCGTCGCGCACCAGCGGGATCAAACAATCGTCGCCGCAGAACGTCTCGGGAAGGGCTAAGTTGGGGCGCGCGTTGGTTGCCCCAATGGTGAAGCGGGCCCCCATGCCGAGCGGATGGCCCAACCCCTCGATAATCGCGTGCGTGGGCGCAGGCAGGGGTTCGGAGCGGCGGGCTTTTTGGAAACGAAGCTCCCACGCCCGGGCGGCGACTCGCCGCGTATCCGAGAGCGGCATGGCGATTTCGACGGGAACCTCCGACAGATCGCCGGCGACGGAAAGACGGTTCGCGCCGATCCGCGCCGCGCCGGCGGCTGCGGCCCCGGCGGGGAGCCGAATCTGCCGCGAGAACCCAACGGCCCGGAGTTTGGCTTCGAGCCCGGGGACGCCGACGCTGCGAGCGCTTAAGGCGATTGTGCAAAGTCCAGGAGCCAGGGTGGCCTGTTCTACGAATGATTGGACGCCGTGCACGAGCGTCGTCACAAAAGAGTTGGCGTCGGTCGCGAGCTGTTCGTGTTTGGCGAGCAGCTCGTAGTTGCGGGTGGCGGTGGTGATTTGGTAGCGATGTTCCGGAGCCCCACTGACGAGAAAATCTTTGGTCTGCCGGAAAAATATCTGCTCAACCCGACCATCTTCCAGAATATCAAAGGCGGTGTGGCGCAGGAATCGATTGCCCATCGTGGCGGTCAGATGCTTCAGCAGTTGCGCATAGCCGGAATTCGGGAGGTGCAAAAAATGTTTACGTTCTAAGCGCTCCTCGACGGTGAGAATCGTGAAGTCAGCACCCTCTAAATGCACATCCACGACCACGACGGGCAAGGTGGGGTTGAAGCCCGGGGCGCGCGGGTCACACAAGGCGGCGCACGCCATGTCGACGATTCCGGCGAGCGGAAGTTTTAGTTCGGAGGCCATGCCCAGGAGGAGACCGACTTTTTCCTCTTCGGTGGCGGCATCTTTGAGATAGGAACCGGGGACGGCGATCACGAGCTTTTCGAGCGGACCGGAGGCCGCCACCAAGTGTTTGGTAAACTCGCGCAAGAAGAAAAAGGACAATTCAGAACACGACGGCGCGCGCGTCGTAATGTTCAGCGTGGAGACGGTGTCATGGGCCAGTTTCGACCAAAACGCGTGGGCCACGCGGCGGGGATGGACCAACCACATATCTTCCGCGGTGCGACCGAAGGAAAAGTGACCGCCTTCATGGTAGGCAAAACCGGGCCAGTCGGTGGAACCTTCGCCGTCGGCGACGGGGAGCAGCTTGGTGTCGGATAAATCGCTGACGGCCGTGAGAAGCCCTGCGTC
>CAMBVX010000317.1 GCA_945871085.1 Opitutus sp. GAS368
TGTCATGGAAAAAACTTTTGCGCTACCCGCAGGAACGCCCAACGGTTTGATCCATGAAAGCCGCCGCCGAAACCGAATTGCTGGAGATCAGTCGCAAGTTGTCGCCGAAGAAACGGCGGGAGTGGTTGAGCTACGGCCGCACGCTTACCACGCAGACCGAAAAAAAATCGGCGGTGGTGGAGGAAGACAGTGACGCGGCGTGGGAGCGGATCATCGCCGATTCGAAGCCGCGACCGAAGCTCGATGCGATGGCGGCCAAGATTCTCGCTGAGATGAAATCTGGAAAACATTTCCCCCCGATGCGAGTGGAGGATTTGTGATTTCCGAGCCGCGGCCGGAGTTTTGGGTGTTATACCACCGACTCCCCGGTGGGGCGAAAGCTGCGGCCCGCAAATCCTACGTGCTCTTCATGCAGAATCCCGGGCATCCTTCGTTGCGCTTTAAGCCGTTGGAGGGCGATGAAGGGGTGTGGTCGGTTCGCGTGAATCAGAAATATCGCTCGGTCGGTGTGCGGTATGGAGAAGTTATCCAGTGGTTCTGGATCGGGACGCACAACGAGTTCGACAAGGTGTTTTGAGCGGCGTGAGCGCGAACTGTGGTCTTCACGGTTCGTAACTGCTCACCAACCTCGCAGCTCCTTTAGACCTAAAAACGGCAGGTGAAACGCGGAGAGCGCGGGGGACGCGGAGCAAGACGGGAGGAAATGAAGCGAGCGAGCGACTCACCTGTCGGGTGACACCTCCGCGGTGCACCTAAAATGGTTTTCGCCTCTGCGCGCTCCGCGTCCTCCGCGTTTCACCTGCCTTTTCTGAGTTTAACGGTCGAATCCTGAACCGAGTCACGGTTTGCGGAAGAGGTAGTGGCTCACGAGCCATTCTTCGCCGGCGCGGTAGCCCCAGAGTTCGGCGCAGCTCATATAAAACACGCGCCAGTAGGCCCACCATTTGGTGGCGTTTTTAGCGCCGTAGGTTTGGACGAAGAGCGGGAAAATTTCGGCACGGTGGGCATCCATGTTCTGGAGCCAGTGCTCGGCGGTTTGCTGGTAGTGGCGGCCGTTTACTTTCCAGTCGGAGACAATCGTGAGGTCGGCTTGGAATTGGAGGAAGAGGTCGTGCGACGGGATTTGGCCGCCGGTGAAAAAGTAGCGGCTCATCCAGTCGGAGGCGTCGCGGGCGACGAAGTGGTAGCTGAGACGGTGGTGCGTGAAAATGTGGGTGAAAAGCATCCCGCCGGGTTTGAGCCAACGCGCAATATGGCGGAAGAGGAGTTGGTAATTTTTGAGGTGTTCAAACATCTCGATTGAGACGACGCGGTCGAATTGCGCGGGTGCGGTGTCGAAGATGTTGATGTCGCAGGTGACGATCGTGAGATTGGTGAGGCCGCGACGGCGGGCCTCGGCGTCGATGAATTCCTTTTGAGTGCGGGAGTTGGAGATGGCGGTGAGGCGCGCGCGGGGAAACTTGGCGGCGTTGTAGAGGGCGAGGGAGCCCCAGCCGCAACCGAGTTCGAGGATGGATTGGCCGTCGGCGAGTTGGGCGCGCTCGGCGTAGAGGGCGAGCATGGCGTCCTCGGCTTGGTCGAGGGTTTCGCGGCCGGTGGGGTAGAGGCAGCCGGAGTATTTTAGATTTTTGCCGAGGCAGAGTTGGTAGAAGCGGGTGGGGACTTCGTAGTGTTGCTCGTTGGCGGCGGCGGTTTGCTCGGCGAGCGGACGCTGCTTGAGGTCGGCGACGTAGGCGGCGCGGTCGTAGACGGCGGATTCGTCGCGGATGCGTTGGGCGAGCAGGCGGCGGATACCGATCCGGAGCAGCCAGTCGGGGAGCAGGTTTTTTTCGAGGAGCGAGTCGATCATGGAATCGTTTTCGTTCTTCGTTCTCGTAATCGTTCTTCCGTGGGCGAGAGAACGAGAAAGATTAAGAGAACGAGAACGATTAATTTTGAGGGGGCGGGAGTTTCTTCGGAAACCACGGGATAAAGGCGCTCGTGGTTTGTTGGTAGCGGCGGTAGGCGTCGCCGCGGCTGCGGAGGGATTGTTCTTCGGTCATCGGGATGCCGGTGACGCGCAAGAGGAGGTAGAGGATGCTGGCGGGGCCGACGATGGCGATGAATCCGTAGGGCGAGCCGAGGGCGAAAACGAAAAAGGAAACCCAGATGAGCCATTCGAAGAAATAGTTCGGGTGGCGGCTAAAGCGCCAGAGCCCCACGGCGCAGACTTGGCCTTTGTGGGTGGGATTCTTCTTGAAGGCGGCGAGCTGGGCGTCGGCGAGGGCTTCGCCGCTGATGGCGAGGAGCCAGAGAGCGGCGCCGGCGTATTCGAGCGGGTGCAGGGACGGGTGGGGATTGAGGCACGCGAGGAGAAAGGCGGCGCCGAGGAGGACGACGGAGGCGGCCTGCATTTGAAAAAACCAAAACATCTTCGAGACAAAGTTGGCGGACCAATCTTTGCGGAGTTGGACGTAGCGGCCGTCTTCAGTCGGGTGGTGGCCGATCACGCGGATCGCGAGGTGAGTGCCGAGGCGGAGGCTCCAAACGATGGCGAGGGAGGCGATGAGCGCGCGACGGATGGGCCAGCCGGGGCCGCCGAGAGCGTAGAAGGCGGCGAGGGTGCCGAAGGCGTAGGACCAGGCGATGTCGACAATACCGTAGTTGTCCATGCGACGCGCGATCAGGTAGAGCGCGGCGAAAAGGGCGCAGAGGCCGGCGAGGGCGAGGAGGAGAAGGGTGAGGGCGGACATGCGGCGGGCGGTGGCGAGAGGGGCCTGACGGAAGAGAACGAGAACGATTACGAGGAACGAGAACGAGGGTCAGGCGAGGAGGTAGATCGCGATGGAAACAGCGGTGAGGGTGCCGGGGAGGGCGAGGCGGCCGGGTTGGCGTTGCGTGAAGACGGTGGTGAGGGCGTCGGGGGCAGTGGCGGAGACGCGGAAAAGTTGGACGAGCATGTAGATCGCGATGGCGAGATTGCCGAGGGCGATCAAGGAGAGGAACCAGAGGACGCGGGCGGCGGGCGATTGTTCTTTCCACGCGACCCAGACGAAGAAGGCGATGAAGGCCCAATAGGCGTCGAAGAGGGTGGCGATGACCCACGGGTCGCGGATGACGCCGCCGCGCAAGAAGTCACCGAGGGGTTGATGCAGGCTCGCCCACGTGGTCACCCACAGCATCGAGGCCAAGACGATGAAGAAGAGGGCGCGGAGGAAGAGGATCATGGCGGGGGGCGGAGGGCGAATCGTTCTCGTTCCTCGTTCTCGTAATCGTTCTCTGTTCGGAGGAGCGCTGACGAACGAGAACGATTACGAGAACGAGAACGATTTTTCGGATTAGAGGCTGAGGTTGTTGGGGCGGGTGTGGAGCGTTTGGACGACGGAGATATTGCGCATGGCGAAGGCGGATTCGCAGTAGGCGAGGTAGTAGCTCCATTTGCGCATGAAGCGGTCGTCGAAACCGAGGGCGAGGATCTGCGCGGTGCGGTGGCGGAAGTTGTCGTGCCAGAGGCGGAGCGTGCGGGCGTAATCGTGGCCGAGGTCTTCGATGTGGTGGAGTGTGAAGCCGCCGGCGCGGGAGAGGAGGTCGTTGACGCGATTGAGGGAGAGGAGGAGCGAGCCGGGAAAAATGTGTTTTTGGATGAAGTCGACGCCGTGGCGGAACTCGTCGTAACGGGAATCCGGACACGTGATAAATTGGAGGGCGAGGAGACCGTCGGGTTTGAGGACGCGGTCGAGGACGGCGGTGAATTCGGGGAGGTAGCGGTGCCCGATGGCCTCCATCATTTCGATGGAGACAATTTTATCGTAGGTGCCGGTGAGATCGCGGTAGTCGCGAAGTTGGACATCGATGCGGTCGGTGAGACCGGCGGCGGCGATGCGGGTCCGGGCGAGGTCATATTGTTGTTGGGAAATCGTGACGGTGGTGACGCGGCAGCCGTAGGTTTTCGCGGCGTGAACGGACCAGCCGCCCCAGCCGGTGCCGATCTCGAGGACGTGATCGGTGGGGACGAGCCGGAGTTGGCGGCAGAGGGCGTCGTTCTTTTCGCGCTGGGCTTCCTCGAGGGTGAAGTGAGGGTGGGCGGCCGGCCACTTCGCGGCGGAATACATCATCGAGGGATCGAGGAAGAGGGCGAAAAAATCGTTCGAGAGATCGTAGTGTTCGGCGATGTTGCGGCGGGCGGTTTCACGGGAGTTGGGGCGGAGGAGGTGGCCGACGCGGTTGGTGTGGCGCAGGAGGTTGAGGACAAGCGCCTGGGCGTGTTTCTTGGCGGAGCCGGAGAGCGTGGGAGCGTCGTCTACATTGAGGAGAAACCACGCGATCACGGCGGCGAGATGGGGGGTCTCCCAATCGCCGTCGATGAAGGATTCGGCGAAGCCGATGTCGCCGGCGAAGAGACATTTCTTGAAGAAGGCGTCCCGCTTTACACGAATGAGGGCGAACGCGGGGATGGCGAGCGGCAGCGTGAGCTGGACGGCGGCGGCGTGGGTGCCGATCTCGTGCGTGGTGCCGTCGGGTAGCTCGATCCGGAGGTGACCGCGCGTCATCGCGGCGAACGAGCGCAGGACGGCCGTGCGGTAGAAACTGGGTTTGGCGCGGTCGGCGAAATCGGCGGTGGCGCTGACGGAGGACGGGGTGGGCGGCTCGGAACTCATAGGGCTTCGGAGGGGTGGGCGGATGAAAGGGTCGGCGCGGATTGGGCGATGGAAGAGTGGGGGCGGTAAAGCGCGCGTTGGTCGGCGGAACGCGCGGATTTGGCGAACCACGGAACGCGTTTGCACCAGAGGAGGGCGGCGTGAAGGTGGATGAGGGCGATGATGCGAAGGGTCAGTGCGGGGTATTTCAGCGTAAACCACGCCAAGCGCGCGCCCGTGAGTTCGCGGCGGGGGCCGGCGAGGGTGCTGGTGAGGGTGCGTTCGGGGCCGACGTAATCGTCGATTTGCACCGAGAGGTTTTTGCCGGGTGGGCGGAGCGTGAAATCAAAGGCGACGTCGACGTCGGAGAACGGGGAAACGTAGAAGTGTTTGGGGGTGCGGAGGGCGAAGGAGACAGGGGCCGGGGGAGGGGGGGCAGGGGACAGGTTGTTTTTTTCCTGTGTGCTGTTCCCGGTCGCTGGTTGCCTGCACTCAGGGCCGAGGACGTAGGGCTTCATTTCCTTGAAGGTGTTGGTCACCTCGGCGAGGGCGGCGACCGGGGTACCGGTGCGGTCGTAGCAGAAATAAAACGAAACGGGGTTGAAGAGATAGCCGAAGACGCGCGGGAGGGTGACGAGAACCACGCGGGCACCGGTGAGATCAAGCGTGGGCGATGAGGCGGCGAGGTGGGCGAGAACTCTGGATTTTAGATTTCCGATGTCGGATTTTCGATGGGGAAGCGGAGCGGCGGATGTGACGGGCGGGAGTGGGGCGTGGTGGAGGGCTTCGCCGGTGGGGAGGTAGTCTCCGTCGCGGAAGGAGTAGAGGTTGCGACGGCCGAACGAGAAAAGCGCCAGGTGGCGATGGAGCAGGGGGAGTTCGTCGAGATCGATGGCGAACAGGAAAATCCGGTAGAGAAAGCGGTGCGGACGCGGCGAAAAACGCGCGTGCATGACAGAGCATTCGTAGAGACAGGAATTCATTCGGCCGCAGGTCATGCAGATGCCCTTACTACGACCAGAAGGCGAGAACGGATGCCTTTTGACGAGACCGGCCTCGAAATGACCCCGCTAGGTGTTCCAGGGATCGCGCCCGAGGAGCTGTTCGCTGAGGCGGACGGCGCTGAGCAGGCCGTCTTCGTGGAAGCCGTAGCGTTGCCAGGCACCGGCGAAATAAGTGTGCGTCGTCGTGCGCCCGGCGAGGTTGAGCGCGGGGATCTCCGCTTGGGCACGGACGGCACCAAGGCTGAAGAGCGGGTGCTCGTAGTTGATCCGGCGGAGCACGCGGTCGGGGGCGATCGACTCGGGGCGGTTGATCGTGACGAAATAGTTTTCGCGGTCGGAGACGCCCTGGAGTTTGTTCATCCAGTAGTGGGTGGCGGTGGAGACGGGAGCGGACTCATCCGCATGGGCTGGAAAGCCCATGCCACTCCGGACCACGGGTGGGACGCCCGTGCCACCGAAATCGCCCGTGCCACGGGAGGAGCTGATTTCGTAGTTCCAAGCAGACCAGGCGAGTTTGGTGCGGGGCATCACGGAAGCATCGGTGTGGAGGGTCGCGATATTGGCCTGGAATTTGAACTCGCGGAGGAGGCGCTCTTCGTCGCGGGTGGGGTTGACGATGAGGCGAAGCGCTTCGTCGCCGTGACAAGCGAGGATGACGTGGTCGAAGGCTTGGGCTTCGCCGGTCGAGGTCATCACGGTGACGCCGCGGGGCGTGCGGATGACCCGGGTGGCGGCTTGGCGGAGGTGCAAGCGGTCGCGGAAAGGGACGGTGACTTTTTCGACGTAGGTCTTGGCGCCGCCGTCGACGGTCCACCACTGGTGTTGGGTGGAGAGGCCGAGAAAGCCGTGATTGTGAAAGAAGCGCAGGAGCGAGGTGGCGGGAAAGGCGAGCATCTGCTCGGGCGGGGTGCTCCAGACGGCAGAGCTCATGGGTACGAGGTAGAGATTGAAAAAATCTTCGCCGTAGCCGCGGCGGCGCACGTAGTCGCCCAGGGTTTCGTTTTGAGTGGCAGGATCGTGGAGGGCGGCGACGGCTTCGCGGTTGAAGCGGTTGATCGCGGCCAGCATCCGGTAGAAACGTGGGCGGAAAAGATTGCGGCGCTGGGCGAAGAGGTGGTTGAGCGAGGAGCCGGCGAATTCGAGCCCGGTGTCGGCGTGACGCACGCTGAACGACATGTCGGTTTTTTTGATCGGGACGGCGAGCTGGGTGAAGAGGCGTGTGAGGTGCGGGTAGGTCACCTGGTTGAAGACCATAAAACCGGTGTCGATGGGCACGAGGCGGCCAGTGCCGGGCTCGGGGGCGGTGACGGTATTGGTGTGGCCGCCGGCGTAGTCGTTTTGTTCGAACAGGGTGAGGTCGAAGTGACGGTGGAGAAAATGGGCGCAGCCGAGGCCAGCGATACCGGTGCCGATAATGGCGAGAGAGGGCATGGGTGGAAGGAAGGACCAGGGACGAATTACCAAGGACCAAGGGAGGTTTGCTACGTGCGGTGGTCGCGGGTGGACGCAGCTTGGCGGGCGTAAAGCCCGCTCCACAGTCCAGAACCCACAGCCCACATTCGAAAAATAAAAAGGGCCGGTCGTTTGACCGGCCCGCTGGAGAAAGGGGAGCGAGACGGAGCTTACGCGCCCGGAGCGGCCGGGGGCGGATTGGTTTTCGTCATGTTGTGCGTTTCCTCGGTCATGTCGCGGTGGATGGCGGGTCCGTCGGCTTTTTTCGGGACGGTGGCCTGTGCGGCGGCGGCGGTCGCGACGGCGAAGGCGGCGGCGGCGGGGACGACTTTCTTGAGGGAGGAGAATTCGGGATGGACCAAGGCGGCGCGTTCGGCGGCGGCGATGGAGGAGGCGTGTTCTGCGCGGGTGCCTTCGTCGAGGACGGATTGGGGCACGGATTTCAGGCCCCAGATGAAGCCGGTGTAGGACAAGAGCTTCAGGCCGTAGTAGGTCGGATCAATCTCCCACCAATAAAATCCGTTGCGGGTACTGCTTTGGAAGCGGTGGTGGTTATTGTGCCAGCCCTCGCCGAGCGTGATGAAGGCGAGGATGGCGCTGTTGCGCGAATCATCGTCGGTCTTGAAGCGGCGTTTGCCCATGAGATGGGCCATGGAGTTGATACAACCGGTGCCGTGGAAAAGGACGGTCGTGCTGATAAAAAAGCCCCAAACCAGCATCTGGCCGCCGGTCGTGCCGAGCGAGGGGGCATAGAGCTCGAGCAGCCAGCCGGCGCCGAAGAGCGAGAAGGCGAAGGCGACGGGGACGACGAGGTCGAAGCGGTTGAGCCAAACGAGCTCGGGGAACTTCGCGAGGTCCTTGATCTTGGTGTAATCCGTGGGGAAATTGCGGCGACTGGTAATCCAGCCGATCTGCGACCACCAGAAACCGTGGACGTGGGGAGAGTGGGCGTCGTCGGGCTCGTCGGAGTGGAGGTGGTGATGACGGTGGTGGTAAGCCCACCAGAGCGAACCGCGTTGCACGGTGGTGCCGGCGCAGAGGGCGAGGATAAATTGGCCAAACCGGGACGTGCTATAGGTTTTGTGGGAGAAGTAGCGGTGGTGGATGCCGGTGACAAAAAACATCCGGATGAAGTAGAGCGCGACGGCGGTCCAGAT
>CAMBVX010000318.1 GCA_945871085.1 Opitutus sp. GAS368
TTGGTGAAGTGGTTAGGGAGTTATCCGGCGGTGAGTTGAGGTGGGCGCGGGCGGGCTGGGCACGCGTCCGATTATTTGCGCAGCGCGTAATAGAGTCCGGCGACCACGACGGCGACGGCGGCCAGCGCGACGAAAAAATAGATCAGGCAGCCTTGGCGCACGTTCGTTTTCAGGGAGTCCGGTTGGACGCGGTATTGATCGAGGATGGCGTCGGCGGAGGCGGTGACTGGCGGGCTTTCCGCACTATCCGGAGCGCGGGAACGTGTGGCCCGATCAGCGGCGGCATGGCGTGCGATGGCGGCGGCTTGGGTCGCGACGAAATTGGTTGGGGGCGGGGTGGGCTGGGGAAAATCGGCTGGCGGGAGCGTTGCGGGCGACGAACGGAGCGGGTCGCCGGAGGCGTTGGCGATTTCGCGGTCGAGCCACGCGAGTTGCTCTTGGACGAGCTGGCGTTGACGGAAGAGGTCCTGAAGACGGTCGGACATACAGGTGGGGAACGATCACGTGCGCCGCGGTCGGCTAGCAATCCACAAAAAAGCGCCGGACATGTGTCCGGCGCGGAAATGGGAGGCTGAGGAGGCGGGCCGACGAGCAGCGGCCCGACGCTTAGGCAGTGACGACGGCGACCTTGCGGTGTGGCTTGTCGTATTTCACGGTGCCATCCTTGAGCGCGAAGAGCGTCCAATCGCGGCCGATGCCGACGTTCTTGCCCGCGTGGAGCTTGCTGCCGCGCTGGCGCATGATGATGGTGCCCGCGAGGACGGACTCGCCGCCAAAGCGCTTAATGCCGAGCCGCTTGGAGTGGCTGGAACGACCGTTGCTGGAAGAACTCTGACCTGTTTTGTGCGCCATGGTGGGTGGTCCTTTTTAGGCTTTGATGGATTCGATCTTGATGACGGAAAGTTCTTGGCGGTGGCCGCGTTTACGCTCCATGCCCTTGCGCTTCTTCTTCTTGAAGACGATGACCTTATCGCCGCGCTTGTTTTCGAGAATCTTGGCGGAGACAGAGGCGCCAACGAGACGGGGAGTGCCGACTTTGTAACCTTCGCCTTCGCCAGCGGCGAGCACGTCAGTAATTTCTACGGTCGAGCCTTTTTCAGTGCCGGGATAGCGGTTGACGATCAGGATGTCGCCTTCGGTGACAGTGAACTGCTGTCCTTGGGTTTTGATAGTGGCTTTCATAAATAAAACCGGACAAAAAGCGTTTTTAGAGAGGTGAAGGCAAGGATTATTTACTCGCTCGGGAAAAATCGCGGACGTTAGCCGATCGGCGCGGGAAATTCGGCGACGCCGGCGTGGGCGGCATTGGCGGCGGCGGCGGGCAGAGCAGCTACGACGGACTCACGCCAACTCAATCCGCGATGGAACCGGGCGTGCAAGACACACGCGAGCATGACGTCCCCGGAACCGGTCGCAGAGACCTGCCGAACTTTGGGCGGCAGGATGGTCTCGGGGGCGTGGTGATCGGCGCTAAACCAGACCGGTGCGGCCCCGTCCGAAACCGCCCAACGCAGGGCCTGAAAACGGTCGCGGGCCAGCTGGAGCAGTTCGCCGCCAGAGCGCTTGTGCTCGGCCGGGGGAAACAAGGAGACGAATTCGGAGCGGTTGATGCGGATGAATGACGTGCGTTCATTCGCGAACCAGGCGAGCGCGGAACCGTAGGTATCCACGATGAGAGGACCTCGCTCCGGCCAGCGATGGAGGACGGCCCGCAGTGGTTCGAAAGACCCGGAATTCCAGCCGGGGAGGCTGCCGCAGACGGCGAGGACGGAACCGGCAGGTTGGGCTTGGAGAAACTCCGCGCAGGCGACGATTGCGGCGGCATCGGGCGCGTTGTCCGGCCCGAGAAAAGTCGTCTCGGCGAAACCGCCGCTGCGCACGACGGTGCCGGTGCGGGTGGACGCCGAGGTGGCGAAGGTGTGATGGACGAGTCCGCGAGCGGTGAGCCACGACTCGCACTCGGCGCCGCTCGCGCCGCCGCTGAAGCACAAGGCGGTAGCCGGAGCGCCGAGGCGTCGCAGCATTTTGGCGACGTTGATGCCCTTGCCGCCTACCTGAAAACTTTCCGAGGTCGCGCGCTGGGTCTGGCCGGCGGTCCACGTTTCGAAGTTGAGGGTGCGCTCGGCCAGCAGATTGCCAGTGAGCGTAAATATGTGGGGCGCGGCGGCGTTCGGCGGGATCATGGCTGCACGCCCGGAGGGCGCTTCTCGGCTTTGAAGAAGATATAGTTGGTGAGAAAACTGAGCCCGAGGACGCCGCTGAGGGTGCGGATATTGCGCATCGCGCCAAAGACCATCGTGAGCGAACTCGCCTGGGGTTCGTGGACGCGGCGCAGCAGGAAACAGCCGGCGAGGGCGAGGACCGGCTGCAGAATGAAGCACGCGTGGTAGACGGCGAGTGGATCGCTCCAGCGGACCAACGCGTGGGTGAGAATCCAGCCGCCGGTGATGGGGGCGATGGCGGCGACGAGAGAGGTGATGGCCAGGTTGATGCCGATCGCGAGGTTCTTGGCTTCAACGGGTATGAGGCGCAGCAAGATGATAAATTGGCCGAGGATGAAACCGGCACTCGTGACGCCGCCCCAGATCCACATGGCATAGAGGAGTCCGCGATTGTGGGGCGTGAGGAAACACCACGTGAGATTTTGCGCCTGCCAGAGGATCAACGAGACGATCATGACGGGTTTGTTGCCATAACGATCGAGGAGTTTACCCCACGCGGGGAGCGAGAGCGCGCCGCCGAGTTGCGCGAGGGTGGCGAGGACGCCGACGTCGAAGGCGGAAAAATCGAGCTCCTCGAACATGAAGACATGGTAGAACGGGCCGAAGCAATTGGCGGCAAAGGACCAGGCGGCACCGAAGGCGATAAAGAATAAAAGGGAGCGCGATCCGGCGACGACGCGGAGTTGGTCGGGCAAGGGGAGGTCGATGGTGACGGCGGCCTGTCGGGCGCGAGCGGGGCTTTGCCACTGCCAGCGGAGGGAACAGACGCGCATGAGGACGGCGACGGCGATGATGCCTTGGAAAACGGGAATCGCGTAGTCCCACTGCGCGAGGGCCCAGCCGGCGAGGAGGAGAAACGTGAGCGTCGAGACTTGGAGCGTGCCGTTGCGGCGGCCGAAATATTTGCCGCGCAGACGGGCGGGAACCCACTCTTGAATCCACGCGTTCCACGAGACGCCGGCGACGGCGGCGAAGCAGCTGGAGAGGAGAAACCACGCGATGAAACACTGGCCGGCGACGGTGGGATTATCGCGGGGGACGAAGGGCAAGAGTATTCCGGCGGCGGCCCAGGTGAGGAGGTGGAGGGAGGCGGCGAGGACGGTGATGGTCTTCGGGGGTTTCCAGCGGGCGAGAAACGGGGCGGCGAAAATTTGTAGAAAGTTGCCGAAGAACGGGAGCGAGCAGATGAGTCCGATGGTGGTTTTCGGGAGCGGGTAGGCCTTCGCCACAAGAGCGGTCATAAAAACACTGACTGGCAGCGACATCGTCACGAGGGGCATAGCCATGATGCCCTCGGCCGTGCAGAGGCGGAGGGAACGGAGGAGGTCGGCCTTATGTTGGACGGCGGCGGCGCGCGCGGTGGTTGCTTTCACGGTGCGTTTGGGTGGGATCAAACAGGCATGGGCCGGGTTATTAAAGCGAAAGCGTAACCGCGAGCAGCGGATGAAGCACGGACTGCACGTCCGAGAGTGAAATCTGATCGAGGCTTGGGCCGCGCTGGATCACCTTAATGTGCGGCGCGGGTGGTGCCCACATGGCGGGGGCCGTGGGGCCGAAGAGGAGCACGCTGGGGACACTGCACGCGGCCGCGAGGTGGCTGATGCCGGAGTCGTGACCGAGGAAGAGGCGGCATTGGGTGAGGCGGGCGATGAGTTGGGCGAGCGGGAGTTGAGGGGCGGGCGTGCCGAACGCCGCGAGGGCCGTGGCGGCGGGGCCGTCGGCTTCGCCGGTGATGATGAGGAGCTCGGCGCGGTAGGAATTGCGGAGCCAACGGCAGAGTTCGATCCAGCGGGGGAGTGGCCAGTTTTTTTGCGGAGACCCGCTGCCCGGATGGAGAGCGATCAGTTGTGGGTTGGGCGCGGGCGCGGCGAGAAGATGAAAGGCGGAGGTGGGGATAAGGCCGAGGGCGCGCAACGGCTCGCAATAGTGCGCGGCGGCGGGGGCGCGGACGGGGAGAGCGGAAGAGGACAGAAAAATGGGGGCAGAAAGATCGCGGAAATGGCGGGCGAGGGTTTCGTCGGGGTCGGGCCAAAAATTCAGGACGAGGTCGAAGGTGGCGAGTTCGGCGGCGAAGTGGACGGGGAGTGGGGCGGAGGTGTAGAGCGCGCTCCAGCGCGACTCGTGTTGAGAGTGGACCGAGTCGAGCAGGCCGGTGGTGCGGGCGAGTTCGGCGGCGGTGGTGTTGCCAACGAGGTGGATTTCGGCAGCGGGCCAACGGCGACGCAGCAGAGCGAGCCCGGGCAGGGTGACGATAAAATCACCCAGGGCGCCGCCTCTAAGGACGAGGATTTTTCGCATCTGGAGCGAGCGCGGCGGGCGGGGCGTCGTAGCGCGCCAGGGTGGCGACACCGGTGCCGATCTTAAATTCGACTTCGAATTTTACGGGCAGTCGGCGGTCGTCCCGCGAAATCCATACGCGGACGGTCGAGCCTTTTTTGAACATGCCCTTGGGCGGCGTTTTCTCCATCCGCGGTTCCAGCACCAAGGTCTGAAATGTGCCGAGGGAGGTGCGCACTTCTTCATGGCCAGTCGCGTGAATGGTGAGTTCGTAGAAATCGTCGTTGAAGAGGACGAGGGCGTCTTGTTTCTCGCCGGGCTGGAGCGTCCACGTGCGCGTTTGCAAGAGGCAGGTAATGAGATCGAGCGGATCGCCGGCGGGGAGCACGAGCGGACGGGGTGGTTCCGCAGGATCGGTGCGCGTGTAGAGCGCTTGGGCCGCCGGGTAGTCGAACGCGACGGAGTGGGCATTTTTTTTGTTTCGCTGCTCACTGGATTCGGTGAGAGCGACGAGACGGCCGGTGCCTTGGTCAAAAAACGAATCGGCTTGGGCGTCGAAAGGGAGCAGAACGCGGGCGAGGCCGCGGGTGTGGGTCGTGGTTGAGATCAGCAGACGCGGGGAAGGGCCGGCGGTGTCGTTGGCCGCGGACACTTTGATTTCGCCGGCCCCAGGTAGAATGGCCCACGAGACCTTGAAGGTGAAAGCCTCGCCGTCGCGCAGCGGGAGCTTGGCCGCGGCGGCGGTGGCGGCGGGCAAGGCGGCGAGCAGGAGCAGGGCGAAAATCTGTCGCATGACGTGGGCGGACAGATAGTGATCGGGCAAGCGAGGGCGATGCCGAATTGGGGGATTTTTCAGAGAGCGGGCTGAGTGGCGGAGGAATGCTTGGGCTGCGGGCGTTGCTGAGAGAGGGTCGGTTGACGGAGGAGCGGAATTTCGTCGGGCGGAAAGCGTTCAGTCATGCGCCTCAATGGATTTAACCCACACCTCGCACTCTTCTCCGCTGATGGGCGCGAGCGCGTGGCGGTGACGGTTTCGACGAAGCCGACCGCGGCCATCAAGGTGGTCGAAGACAATTCCGATTGCAGCGCGGAACGGGACCGAGCGTTTTGCGCGTTGAGTCAGCGGATCGCCGGTCGGGTGGCCGATGGGCTCGAAGCGACGTCGGACCTTTGACGAGGTGGGGCCTGAGCCGCGCGCACATACCGCGGTCAACGGGAGGGCGGTGCGAACAGATCGAGTTGGTTGGCGTGACCGAGGGCGAGGGCGTCGACGCCGCGTTGTCGCAGCGTGGCGGCGAATTCTCGGGCGAAGCCGTGCAGCGTGAGCACGCGCTTGGGTTGCACGAGCTCGACGAATTTAAGCAAGCTGGGGTAATCGGCGTGGTCGGAGAGCGGAAACGCGGCGGTGCAGCGGCTGCGGTAAATCGTCGAGGGATCAATGGCCCAACCGGTGATGACGGCCGTGCGGACGGCGGGGATACGGCTGAGGAGACCGGACGAATGCGCAGGGCAAATCACGATGTGGCCGGCGACCTCGCGGCCATCGAACTCGCGGAAGGGAGGGAATGCCATGCCGAGTTTTTCGTAGACGCGCGTGAGACGGAGCGTCTCGGCGTGAAGCATGATCGGGAGGCCGGCGGTCGCGAGGGCGCGGAGGACTTCCTGACTTTTGCCGAGGCTGTAGCAGAGGAGCGCGGGCGTCGCGCCGTCGGCGACGGCCTGCTGGCAGAATGCGATGATTTGTACGATCACTTCGGCCTCCGGGGGCATGACGTAACGCGGGAGGCCGAACGTGGTTTCCATGATGAGCGTATCGGCGCGTGGGGTGGCGCAGGGCTCCGCCGCGAGGCCGGGGCGAAGTTTAAAATCGCCGGTGTAGAGCAGCGAGCCGTGGTCGGCGGATTCGAGCAGGATTTGGCTGGAACCGAGAATGTGCCCGGCGGGGTAGAGGGTGGCGGTCACGCCAAATTCGAGGGCGTGGGGACGGCCGAAAGGGAGTTCGTGGATGAGGCGTTGGCCCGGGATGCGCGCGTGGAGGAAACGGGCGGTGCCGGGTGTGCAGAGGACCTCGGGGTGGCGGGCAACGTGATCGGAGTGCGCGTGCGAGATGAACGAGCGGGCGACGCGGGATTGGGCGTCGAGGGACCACCCGATTTGCGGGAGGTGGACGCCTTTGCGGAACTGGATTTCCCAAGCCATGCCCCACGCAATGGTTGCGAGGGGCGCAAAGGAAGGAAAAAGGTCAGCGTAGGCCGAGAGCGGACCCGATCAGCAGGAGCAACAGGACAAAGGCGACGACATACCAATACCACGCGAGGCCCGCACGCAGCGGGGGGCGGCGTGACGAATCGGAAGTGTGTTCGTCGGCATAGGCGGAGTCGGGCAGGTCGAGTCCGTCGTAAACCGTGTCGGTGGATTCACGCCAGCCCGTGCGTTCATCGGCACCACACTCGGGGCAAGCGCGGGCGTGGCGGCGGAGGCTCGCGCCGCAGTTGGCGCATTCGTCGGGCGGTGGGCGCTCAGACATGAGGCGCGGCGAAATATTTCTGTTTGGCGAGGCGCCACGCCGTCACGAAGAACGCGGTGAGCGGAATGGCGAGCAACATGCCGAGCACGCCGCCGAACGCGGTGCCCCAAAAGAAAATGGCGACGATGATCGTGACGGGGTGCAGACCGGTGCGCTCACCCATCACTTTGGGCGTGATGACCCAGCTCTCGATGAGTTGGACGATGCCTTTGACGAGTAAGACGAGGCCGACGAGTTGCCAGCCGCCGCCGGGTTGGAACAATGCCAACGGCACGACAGTAGCGAGGCCGATGATCGTGCCGAGGTAGGGGACGATGTTGAGCGCGCCGAGGATGAGGCCGATCAGGAGACCGAATTTTAGGCCGACGAGCGTGAAGCCGATCGAGAGGAGCACGCCGAGGATAAAGCCGATGAGCATTTGCCCGCGGAAGAATGACTCGATGATGACCACGAATTCACGGACAAGAAAAACGACATCGGCGCGCAGGTCCGCGGTCAGGAATGGCAGGTGATGGCCGAGCTTCCGCGTGGGCTCGCCCCGGGCGAGGAGGAAGAAAAATAAATAGACCGGCACGATCGCCAAGTGCGTGAAGAAGGCGAAAACGCCGAGGGCGCCACCGCCCGCGGCTTTGAGCGAAGGGACCGCGAGGGAGGCCATGCCCTTGGCCTCGGCGCTCAGGGAATCGGCAATTTTACGGATCGTGGGGTTGGCCAACTGGCGTTTCGAAAATTCCATCCACTGGGGATAGTGATCCTGCACGTAGACGGAGGCCCGAGCCCAGTAGTCCGACAGGTTGGCAATGAAGGCCAGCGCCTGCTCGATCACCGGTGGGAGGATGAAGACCAGGGCGCCGCCGACAAAGAGGGCGAAGATACCGTAAAGTAAGACAACGGCTGCCGTGCGGCGCAGGCGGAGGCGTTTTTCGGCGAGTTCGACGACGGGCCGGAGAATCAGCGCGAACACACCGGCCACGGCCAAGGGCCAGATCACGCCGGCGAAAAAGCCGACGAGCTGGCCGAGCACAATAATGGCACCGATCAGCAGGGCGATGATACTGAGCAGAGAGAGAAACGTGAGCGCGAAGGCGGCGATTCGGCGCTGGGAGGGGGACAGAAAAGGAGAGGCGGGCTCGGCAGGCACGCGGACAAGGGAGCGGGGAGCGGCAGCGGTGGCCAGTTTTTTTGCG
>CAMBVX010000319.1 GCA_945871085.1 Opitutus sp. GAS368
AAGGTGGAACTCGGCGGGGGCCTGCGGACGCGGGCGGCGGTGGAGCGGGCGCTGGGGTTCGGCGTGAGTCGCGTGGTAATCGGCACGCGCGCGGCGGAGAGCGAGCGTTTCGTGGCGGACCTCGTGGAGGCTTTTGGTGACAAGATCGCCGTGGGCATCGACGCGAAGGACGGCAAGGTGGCGGTGAAGGGCTGGGTGGATACGACGGGGACGGGTGCACTTGATCTCGCGAAGCGGATGGATGCGATTGGCGTGCGCACCATTATTTATACGGACATCGGCACCGACGGAATGTTGACGGGCCCAAATTTTGCGGCGCAGGAAGCGATGTTGAATGCGGGAAAATTTAATGTGATCGCGAGTGGTGGAGTGAGCCGACGCGAGGATGTGGTTAAGTTGGCAGAGCTCGCGCGACGTTACGTTAATTTGGACGGGGTAATCGTCGGCAAAGCGCTTTACGAGAAGCGCGTGGACCTGACGGATCTGCTGGAAATCGCGCGCTAGGCGCGCGGGGTCAGAATTCGAACACGGCGGTGCTGGTCACGCCATAGCGGCAAGGGCCGGCCGATTCAAAGACTGTGAGGCGCGCGGCGGGCGCGCGTGCGGCCATCGCGGGAAATCGCCAATAGTCGTCGACGACGATGATGCCGCCGGGCCGGCGGACACAGGCGAGGGCGCGGTCGAACGTAAGGTCACGCAACAGGCCGTGCTCGGCGTTTTGGTAATCGCAGAATCCGTCGACCACAATGATGTCATGGGCCCGCGGTTGGAGCGCGCTCAGGTAGGAGAGGCCGGGATAGAGGTCCGTACGAGTGATGTCGATCGGGTGGTAATCGCAACGGAGGTTGGCCAGGCCGCGTTGCTTCGCGAGGGTCGCGACGCGTTGCTGCCACTCCAAAATATTCTCGACGCTGTGCACCTGACCGGAGCGGCGGGCGAAGAAAAAAGAGGATCCACCGCTGCCAAACTCGAAAATGCCGGTCGTGGGAGTGAGGCGGCGTCGGAGGAAGTCGATTGCGCCGAACGACATCCACGGTTGTTCGACATCGGCGGGCCAGCGGTTCCATGCGGGGAGGTAACGGACGTAACGCGGAAGATCGAAGGGCCGGCGCGCAAGCGCGCCAAGCAGGCGGAGCCCGCGCTGAAGATGGGTGACGTCGTTCATGGTCGGGGGGCGATCTTCTCGGCGATTTCCTCGAGCGGGTAGGTGACGATTTCGGCGAGGGTGGGGTGATACCACGGTGCGCGGAGCAGATCGAAGACGGTGGCTTTCAGGGCGAGCGGGCCGCTGAAGAGGTGGATCAGTTCGCCGGCGTCCTTGCCGACGATTTCGGCGCCGAGGAGGCGGCCGCGCTTGGGTTCGGCGATGACTTTTACGTAGCCGTAATTGGCGTCCATGAGAATCGATTTGCCGTGATCGTTGAACGGATAGCTCGCGGTGAGGTAGGGCGTGCCGGCTTCGTCAAGTTCGCGTTCGAGGCGGCCGATGGTCGCGAGCTGGGGATCGGTGAAGACGACGTTGAGGAGGAGCGACCAGTCGACTGGTTTGAGCTTCTTCACTCCGGCGGCGTGACGGGCCGCGAGTTCGCCCTGTTGGATGGCGATGTGGACGATTTCGGCGGGACCGGAGCAGTCGCCGCCGGCGTAGATGTGGGGCGCGCTGGTCTGCTGCCAGCGGTTGGTGACGATCTGGCCGTTGGGGCGGGCGCGGATGCCGGCGGCGGCGAGATTGAGCGCCGCGGTGTTGGGTTCGCGGCCGAGGGCGTTGAAGAGGTGGGCGGCGCGGCGGGTGACCAGCTTGCCGTCGTGGAGAAACTCAACGGTGACGCCGCGCCGATCGCTGGTGACGCGCTGGAGCTTGGTGCCGGCAAAGAGTTCGATGCCCTCGTCGACGAAGGCCTGTTGCACCACGGCTGACGCGTCTGCGGAGTGCTCGCGCAGGATCTGGGGGCTGCGTTGAACGAGCACGACCCGGCTGCCGATGCGGCGGAGGAACTGGGCGAGTTCGCAAGCGACGATGCCGCCGCCGAGGACGATGACGCTCCGGGGGATGAAATCGAGATCGAGGACGTCGTCGCTGGTCCAGAATTTGGATTCGGCGAGACCCGGTACGGGCGGGACGCTGACCTTTGAGCCGGTGCCGATGAGGATGTGTTTGGCGCGGAGGGTGCGGCCGTCGGAGAGTTCGACGGTGTGCGGATCAAGGAAGCGGGCGTGGGCGCGGATGAGGTCGAACTTGCCGGAGATGAGCGCCTGCTGGCGGTAGGCGGCGAACTCGCCGATGAGCTTTTTCTTCCGCGCATGGATGGCTTTCATGTCGGCGCGGGCGGAAGGGATTTTGAGGCCGAAGGTCTTTCCCTTCTGCGCGAGATGGAGCACGTCTGCCATGTAGAGCAGCGTCTTGGACGGCATACAGCCGCGGAGGATACAGAGGCCGCCGAGGTCGGGTGCACCGTCGACGATGGCGGTGCGGAGCCCGAGGGAAACGGCGACACGGGCGGCATTGAAGCCGGCGCTGCCGCCGCCGAGGACGAGGAAATCGTAGGGTTTCATGGGGGAGAGAGGGACGACGGGCGCGACCGACCGAGCGACTTGCGCCAGTTCTCAAGCGGAGCTTCAAACCAGCGGAAGAAGAGGAGGGCGGCGGCCAGACCCACGAGAATGCTGAGGAGAATACCGATCAGGAAAACGGGGTGCTCGCTTGGAACGAGGCGCCCGAAAAGATTGCGTGCGGCTGAAACAAAAGGAGCGTGGACGAGATAGATCGAGTAAGCCATCGCGCCGAGCGACCCGAGCCAGTGCAAAGCCGGGAGCGAGGCCAATCGCTGGTCGTGCCGGTGGAGCCTGAACAAGGCCAACGCGAAAATCGCCGCGAACGGCAGCGTGCCGATTCGACCGCTTTGCACAAATCCCGCGATTCCAAGGAGCATGATCGCGCCGAGCCAAGGCCAGGTCGCGCGGCGTTCTTGGGCGGCGACCAGGGCCGCCAGCACGCAGGCGCCGCACATGAATTCGGCCCAGCCGGCAAGCGGCGGCACGGTGGCGGCGACCAGGGGAGACGTCCCGGCGAGCGCGACGAGCAGGCCGAGGGCCATGACAGCCGCCGTGCCGAAGCGCAGTCCGAGCCAGACCAACATGGCCGCCAGGAGATAAAAGGACAGTTCCCAGCTGAGGGTCCACGCGACGAGAAGGTAGGTGGGCCGGCCCAAAAAATGATCGGTGAGAAAGGCGTGGCTGAGCAGCGCCGCAGTTGAATCGGGGAGGGCGCCAACGGAGGACGACGAACTGAACAACGCGGCGTGGTTGAACGGCAGTGCGGCGAGAGCGAGAGCGGCGGCCACGAGGCAAGCGGCCCAATAGGGCGGGAAGATACGCAAGAAGCGGTTGCGGAGAAAGCCGGGAAGGTCTCGGCCGGAGCGAAGTTCGCGCAAGGCGAGTTGGGCGATGCAATAGCCGCTGATCACGAAGAAGAGGTGAACGCCGAGATAGCCTTGGTCGGCCACCACACTGAGCCAATCCAAGCCGGCGGGTGCGCGCTGCCCGGCCCACGGATAGAAGGCATGAAACATCACGACGGCGAGCGCGGCCAAGCCGCGCCAGTGGTCGAGCGTTTCATAGCGAGGCAAAACCGCGGGCGGCGGGGTCACGGTATCACCGGCCTTTGCCAAAGAGCATAATGTGGATCGTTTTCAGCACGATGGTGGCGTCGAGTACGAAGGAGAAATGGCGGATGTAGTAGAGGTCGTATTCGAGCTTGCGCAGGGTGTCCGCCATGTTGGCGCCGTAAGGATAGTTGACTTGCGCCCAGCCGGTGATGCCGGGTTTGACGAGGTGGCGGAAATCGTAGCACGGGATTTCACGTTCGTAGGTTTCCACCAAGCGGTCCCATTCGGCGCGCGGGCCGATGAGGCTCATCTCGCCGCGCAGGACGTTCCACAGTTGGGGAAACTCGTCCATGCGGGAGCTGCGCAGGAGCCGTCCAACCCGGGTGATGCGGGTGTCGCCGGGACGGGTGTAGAGGTCGCCGTTGGGCCCGCTCGGGCGCATGGTCCGCAGTTTGACGAGGCGGAACGGGGCGCGGTTCTTGCCGACGCGCGTCTGGACGAAGAAGACCGGACCGCGGTCTTCAAGCCAGACGGCGGCGGCGGCGAGCGCGATGAGCGGCGCGGCGATCAGCAGACCGAGCGAGGACAGGACGATATCGGAGATGCGTTTGAGGCGTTCGAACACGGGCTCGCGGGCGATCTCGAAACCTTCCTGAAACAACCAGGTCTGGTTGAGCCGGTAGATGGGGATTTTTTGCCAGTAGACTTGGTGGAAGAGTTCGAGGGTGTAGGTCGGAACACCGGCGAAATACAGCTGCACGAGCCGGCGGGAAATCTCGGGCGCGAGTTCGCGGGCCGATTCGCGCAGGATGATCGCGTCGACGGCCAGGCGGTGGTGCTCCACGTCGTCCAGCACTTCGTGAAACGGCCGGAGGATCGTGGTCCCGGTGGGACCGAACGGAGCGACCGATTGTTCGCTGACCACGGAAAAAATGATCGGCTGATGCGTGCCCATTTTTTGGGTTTCCTGGCGAAACGCCTCGCAACTCGCCTGGTCGCCCAAAAAAATCAGGCTGCGTGCGCCGCGAATCTGCAGCAGCATCTGGTAGACGAGGCGCCGGTAACCGATCGTGAGCGGGATAAGCGTGAGGAAGGTCAGGGTGATGACGGCGCGGCTGGACTGCAGGATGAAGCCCTCGGGGATGAAGACGAAGGTGAGCAGGAGGGTGACGAGCATCGCGCCGATCAGAGCGATGGTGTGTTGGCTGGTGTAGTCGACACTCAGCATGTCGGTGCGCGATTTGTAGCCCTCGATCAGGTAGGTCGCGACGAAGAGGGCGGTGATGGGCAGGGCCAACGGGGTGAGGAGCAAACGCTGCACCAAGATAGGGGCGCGATAGTGGGCGATCACATTGAACACGACGATCGACACGACGATGTCGAGGGCGAGCAGGCCGTAGGCGGTGGCGCGGGTCGGGTTCATGGGTTAGTGCGTCGAGCGACCAGCAGGACGGAGGGGACCGGGTCGGAGGTGTGGGCTGAACGAAAGGGACTCACGGTTGGTCGGTGGCAAGTTCCACCTCAGCGACGACTTTTGTCCATTCCGCCGCCGCCCGGCGCAGGCAGCCCTCAGATTCGTAAAATGCCCGACCGGCAGAGGCGAAGGCGGCGACTTCGGTCGGCGACGTGCGCAGGCGACGGAGGTTTTCCGCGATGGCGGTCACCGCGTTGCGGTCAAACGCCAAGCCAAGGCGCCGTTGGAGAATGAGGCGGGCGATCTCACTTTCCATGGGGCCGACAAAGAGCAGGGCGCGACCGGCCGCGCAAATGCCGTAAAGTTTGCTGGGGTAGACGACGCGTTCGCAGCCTGGGCGCAAGGTCACCAAATGAAGGTCGCCCAGGGCCAGCATCGCGGTGCGACGTTCGCGGGGTTGAGGGGGGAAAAACCTGACCCGATCAAGCCCGCGGGTCCTGGCGGCCGACTCCAGAGCGGGGCGCTGGGCGCCGGGCCCGATGAAAGCGAAAACAATCTGCGGTTCGTCGCGGAGGGCCTCGGCGACGTCCAGCATCACGTCGAGATCGTGCACGCGACCGAGGTTGCCGAAATAGGCGACCACAAATTTGTTCGTGAGGCCCAATTCGGCACGCAAGCCGGCAGAGGCGTCAGGCGGAACGGAGGTGACCCCATCGGGGGCCCAGTTGGCGACGAGGTGAAGGCGGGCGGGCGGGACGCCACGCTCAAGGAGGACCGCCGCCATATCGGTGCCCAAGGTGACCGAGGCATGGGCGGACTGCCAGGCCCAGTCGCGCAGGGGCCGCAGCCAGCCGAAAGCCCGGCGTCCGGTGAGGATCATCGCGACCTCGGGATAGATGTCCTGCACCCAATTGATCACGCGGGCCCCACGCAGGCGGGCCGCGGCGACGGCCGGCACGGCGAGGAGGGGAGGGTCCGTGAGCACGATGAGCGTGTCGCTGCGTTGCAGGAGAAAACACAGTTTTGCGATGGAACTCACCGCGTAGCTGGCGAAATCAAGGGCATGGGTGAGCAGGTTTCGATTGCCGAAATGGGTGCTGGGCACGCGCTGGATATCGACGCCGTTGCGGGTCTCCCGCGCCGGGCACGGGCCTGCGGCAGGCCGCCCGGTGATCACGATGACTTCACGGCCCTGGGCCGCGAAGGTCTCGGCAAGATCGGTGAGAAGTTGCGCGGTTGCCGGGCTGTCCGGCCAATAAAAGCGATTCAGGAAAACCAGTCGCATAAAATCAACGCGCCAAGCGACGAAGTTCGGTTGCGGTAAAAGCCTCGGCCTGGGCGAGCAGGCGGCAGTAGCGCAGACCCTCGCGGCCATCGAGGAAACCGCCGCGGAGCACATATTGGTAGAGGAAGCGCAGGGCGGGGCGGAAAGGCAACCTGAAGCTGAGGCGTTTCAACGCGCGGCGGCGCACCAGGCGATGGGCGGCGAACAGATCGCCGGGGCTCAGGCGTTCCGTCGCGGTGTGGTGGGCCAGCGCCTCCGCCCGGGCGTAGCGCCGGTGTTTCTCGAGCCATTCGGTTTCGCCGCCGGACGAGAGATCGTGCAGGTAGTTTGCCCTCAGTGAGCCGGTCCGCATGTGCGGGGCTTCGCGCTGACCGTGGCCGACCTCGATGAATTCGAATTGCGGGGCGCGCACGAAGCGGGCCTGGAGCGTCGGATAGTCGGTGCAGTGCGGAACCCAGCGGCCGGCCCAGCGCATTTTCGGTGCGACCATGAAGCCGTCGAGATCGGTGCGCCGGGCGGCGACGCGGCACTCGGCGTCGAGTTCGGGGGTGAGCTGCTCGTCGGCGTCGAGGTGGAAAACCCAGGGGTGGCGAAAGGGGATTTGGCGCTGCGCGTAATTGCGCTGGCCCGCGAAGTTGTCGAACGGGCGCGTAAACACGCGGGCGCCGGCGGCGCGGGCGATTTCCGCGGTGCGATCGGTGGAGCCCGAGTCGAGCACCACGATATCGTCGCAGTGGGAGGCCGATCCAAGGCAGCGGGGGAGATTGCGTTCCTCGTTGAGGGTCAGGACAAGGACGGAATACATCGCGGGTGCGGACTCAGGCGGAAGCGGGCGCCGATTTGAACGGAGCAGACGCTTCCCGGTCGTAGAGCCGGGCGTAGTGGACGGCGGAAAAGAAGCTCAACCACCACACGAGCACGACGGCGATATTGCCGAAAGGGAACTCGACCCACGCGTAGAGCAAGATCAGCGCGCACCCGGCGAGGAGGTAGGTCGGCACGGGGCTGGAGAGGTGGCGGCGACGGAGTTTTAACAGCGGCACGAGGCCGCAGAGCGCGAGCAGCGCGGTGCCGACGAAGCCGTGTTCAGCGAGCGATTGGAGCCAGTCGCTGTGGGCATCACGGTAGAATACGGGCAGACGGTCGGGGCCGGGTTGACGGGTATTGTAGGTGGTGAAGATGTGCGGGTAGGACGCCATGCCCCAGCCGAACCACGGGCGGTCTTTCGCCATTTGCCACGTGTTGCGGTAGAGCTCGCCCCGTGAGCCGGAATCGCCCCGCGCGCGGATTTCAGTGATTTGCTCACGGGTCTTAGCGACGCGCAGGGTGATGCTGTCCTGAGCGATGAACCAGACCCCCGCTCCGGCGAAAGCCAGCGCGGTGCCTGCGATTAAGAGGGGCGCACCGAAACTACGTCGGGCGCGACGGCGTTTCTGCATGAGCCGGGTGCACCAATGGCCCAACGCCGCACCCAAGAGCCACCCGACCAGCACGGTGCAGGAGCGCGACGTGCTGAGCGGGACCGTGGCGGCGATGAAGAAGATCGCGATCAGGCCGCCGAAGGCCGGAGTGTGAAAAAAGCCCCGTGCATCCGCCCGTCGAGCGTAGTGCCAGACGAGACCGAGGCTGGCCGCGAGTGATAGGATGATGAAAGGGCCCCAGTGGTTGTGGTAAACAAACGTCGAAAAAAAGGCGATTTGCGGGGACGGGACGGCATCGAAGTAGAGGCCCTTGGCGTGGGCCATTTTTTGCACCGTGCCAAAGACGGCGAGCGCGAGGGCGTTGAGCGTCGCGAGAAACAGGAACCCACGGATGGCGCGCCGCTGCCGGACCACGAGGACCAAGTTGAGGCA
>CAMBVX010000320.1 GCA_945871085.1 Opitutus sp. GAS368
CGTTCGTCGCTTCCGGCTCGCCTCGCGCCCGAGTTATGACACGTTGCGCCCCCTATGAAATTACGTTCCCTCCTCTCCCCTGCCCTCGCCGCGCTCCTCGCGTTCGCCGCGAGCTCGATCGCCCGCGCCGATGAAGGCATGTGGCTCTACTCCGCCCCCCCGCGCGACCAGATTAAAAAGAAATACGGTTTCGACCTCACCGACGCGTGGCTCGACCACCTCCGCCTTTCCTCCGTCCGTTTTAACAGCGGCGGCTCCGGCTCCTTCGTCAGCGGCCACGGCCTCGTCATCACCAACCACCACGTCGGCGCCGACGATCTCCAGAAACTCTCCGACGAAAAAAATAATTACCTCCGCGACGGATTCTACGCGAAAACCCAGGCCGACGAAAAGAAGTGCGTCGATCTCGAACTCAACGTTCTCCAGAGCATTGAAGACATCACGCTGCGCGTAAATGCCGCGATCCCCGTCGGTGCCACCGGCGAGGCCGCCGTGCTCGCCCGGCGTAAGATCACCGCCGAAATCGAGAAAGAATCACTCGCCCAAACCGGCCTCCGCAGCGACGTCGTCACCCTCTATCAAGGCGGCGCCTATCACCTCTACCGCTTCAAGAAATACACCGATATCCGCCTCGTTTTCGCCCCGGAGCAGGGGGTCGCGTTCTTCGGCGGCGATCCCGATAATTTCGAATATCCCCGCTACAACCTCGATGTGTGTTTCTTCCGCGTCTACGAAAACGGCCAGCCGGTAAAGTCCGCGAACTATCTCAAGTGGTCCGCGCAAGGTGCCCAGGACGGCGAACTCTCCTTCGTCTCCGGCCATCCCGGCACCACGCGCCGCCTGCTCACGGTTCCGGAACTTGAATACATCCGCGATAACCAGTTCCCCTACCAGCTCGCGCTTCTGAAGCGCCGCGAGGTGCTCCTTACTAACTGGGGCAACCGCGACGCCGAGAACGCCCGCCGCGCCAAAGATGAACTCTTCGGCGTCCAGAACACCCGCAAAGCCCGGGACGGCGCCATTGCCGCGCTCCACGACCCCGCGTTCTTCGGCGCCAAGGTCGCCGCCGAAGCCGCCTTCAAGAAACACCTCGCCGATCACGCCGACGGCAAAGACGCCCTCGCCGCGTTTGCCCGCATCGCGGACGCGCAAAAGGCCATCGCCAAGATTGCCACGCGCCAGCGCCTCCTCGAAGGCCTCGTCGCCTTTAATGCCGATTCCTACGGTCTGGCCCGCCACCTCCTCCGCGCCGGTGACGAACGCCCGAAGCCCAACGGCGAACGCCTCAAGGAATACTCCGACGCCCGCCGCGAGTCGTTCGAGCAGCAGCTTTTCTCCGACAAGCCGATCTACACGGACCTCGAAATCGTCACCTTGGCCGACTCCCTCACTTATCTGGTGGAGCAACTCGGCGCGGGCGACGCCGTCGTCAAGACCGTCCTCGCTGGAAAATCTCCCCGCGGCCGCGCCGCCGAGTTGATCACCACCACCAAGGTCCGCGATGTCACCTTCCGCAAAAAACTCTACGAGGGAGGAGCCGCCGCAGTGACCGCCGCGCAAGACCCGCTCATCGAGGTCGCCCGCGCCATCGACACCGAAGCGCGCGCGCTCCGCAAGACCCTCGAGTCCGCCGAAGAAACCAAGCAGCAGGCCCAAGCCATCATCGGCAAAGCCCGCTTCGCGCTGGAGGGCGCCGGCAACTACCCGGACGCCACCTTCACCCTCCGTCTGAGTTACGGCCCCGTCGTAGGCTACGAGGAGAACGGTCAAAAAATCCCCGCGCACACGACCTACGCCGGACTCTATGAACGCAGTGCGAAACAGGGCAACAAGGGCGACTTCGAACTGCCCGCGCTCTGGTTGAAAAAGAAATCCGCCCTCAACCTCGCCACGCCTTTCAACTTCGTCAGCACCGCCGACATCATCGGCGGCAACTCCGGCAGCCCGAGCGTCAACCGCGCCGGCGAATTCATCGGCATCATCTTCGACGGCAACCTCGCCTCCCTTTCCGGCGACTTCGGCTACGAAGACAAACAAGCCCGCGCCCTCAGCGTCGACAGCGCCGGCATCCTCGAGGCCCTGCGCAAAGTCTACGAAGTCCCCGCGCTCGCCAACGAGCTCGTCAACGGCAAGCGCTGATCCAGCCATCCTGCGACTTCGGGTCGCACGTCTCACGCGCTCCTCCTCAGCGCCGGTCTCGCGACCGGCGCTTTTTTTGTGCCTACCAGCGTGCTGGTTTGCTCAGCCGGCGCCGGTACCTCCGGCTCAAGTCAGATCAATCGCTCAAAAGAGTCAGACTTTGATTTGCCAGGTAGCCGCGAGCGCCAGCGAGTGGTGATCCGTCCACTCACTGGCGCTCGCGGCTACCGAAAAGTCCAGAGTTCAAAGGACGTTGGTATCAGACCAAGGGAGAAGCGAGATTTGGGTTCTTTACTGATTCCGTTGGGTGGCCGATTTGGCCTGGAGTAGCCGCAGGCCCCCGTGCCTGTGGAGTTCGGCTTCACGTCCGCAAAACCCCCTGCGCGGCGTGAAACCTATCCTAAAGAAAGCACCCAATCGCGCCGATAGGACGGTGATGCACCTATCCCGTGTGAAGCCACGCCGTTGCGCCCGGCACCTCCGGCGCGACACCTCCTTTCATCGTCTCTAAAGCCGCCTCCGCCCAACGCCTGAGGGCGTAAATCTCCGCTTCGCCCACTCTCTCTCCGACCCATGAACTCCACGGCTGCATCTGTCAAAGAACCCTCGGTCCTCGGCCTCACGCCCAAACTCGTCATCGCCCTCCTCGTGCTTGGCAGCCTGCCGCTCATCGTCATGGCGCTCTTCTCGATCAACAACCTGACGCGGCTCAACAACGCGGCCTCGGACTCCTACCGCGCCAGCAGTCAGGCGACCATCAACACCATCGACCGCAACCTGTTTGAACGCTACGGCGACGTGCAGGCCTTCGGACTCAACCAGGCCATCAACACCACGGGCGACTGGTATAAGGTCGGTGCCGAAACCAATTCGGTCGTCCGCGCGATGAACGGCTACGTGAAGCTCTATGGTTTTTACCCCCTCATGATCGCGGTGGATCTCCAGGGCCGCGTCATCGCCACCAACGACCGCGATGCCGTCGGCAAGCCTCTCGATACCGCCTGGATCTATCAAAAAAACTTTAAGGATACTCCGTGGTTCAAGGAAACTGTCGCCGGTAAATTCCTGAAAAGCCCGACCCTCGACGGCACCCACGTGCAAGATGCCCACTTCGACGTGGACGTCGCCAAAGTCACCGGCACCGACGGGCTCGTCCTCTCGTTCTCGGCGCCGATCCACGACCCCCAAGGCAAAATCATCGGCCTGTGGACCAATCGCGCAACGTTCGCCCTCGTCGAAGAAATTATCCAGGCCACCTACCAAGAATTCAAACAACGCGGGATGCTCGCCACCGAGTTTACGCTGGTGGACCGCCTCGGTCGCGTGCTCGTCGACTACGACCCTGCTAGCCAAGGCACGACCAACATCACCCACGACCGTGACGTTCTCCTCAAACTCAACCTCGCAGAAGGCGGCGTCGAGTCCGTCCGGCGCGCCCTCAACGGTGAGGCGGGGCACGAGCGTTCACTCCACTCGCGGAAAAAGATCTGGCAGCTCAACGGCTATGCCCCCTCACAGGGGACCCTTGGATTTCCCGGCCTCAAATGGTCCGTGCTCACTCGTGTCGGCGTCGCCGATGGTGAACCGGTGATCCGCGCTGCCCGCGCCCAAACCATCTGGGTCCTGGGCATCAGCCTCATCCTCCTCGCCGGTGTCGCGTTATGGATTGGTCGCTCGCTCTCCCTGCCCATTCTCGCCGCCTTGGAACGTATCCGCGACGCCGGTGCAGGTGTCGCCGCCACGACCAGCCAGGTCTCCAGCGCCAGCAACACCCTCGCCGACGGCGCGACCCAACAGGCCGCCTCCCTCGAAGAAACCGCCGCCTCGATCGAGGAGATGTCCAGCATGACCAAACGCAATGCCGACCACGCCGAAAACGCCAAGTCCGTCGCCCTGCAAACCCGTCAACTGGCCGCTGCCGGAGCCGGCCGCATGCAAGCGATGCAAACCGCGATGAACGAAATCCAAACCGCGAGCCAGGACATCACCAAGATCCTCAAGACCATCGACGAGATCGCGTTCCAAACCAACATCCTCGCCCTCAATGCCGCCGTCGAAGCCGCGCGCGCCGGCGAGGCCGGCGCCGGTTTCGCCGTCGTCGCCGAAGAAGTCCGCAATTTGGCCCAGCGTTGTGCGGCCGCCGCCAAAGAGACCGCCAACAAGATCGAGGACTCCGTCACCAAGAGCCAGCAAGGGGCCTCGCTCAGCGGGGAAGTCGCGACGAGCTTTGCGTCGATCCAAGAGCAAATCCGGACCCTCGATAGCTTAGTTAACGAGATCGCCACCGCTTCCCGGGAACAGAGCGAAGGCATTTCCCAGGTGAACAACGCCGTCTCCGCGATGGACCAGATCACGCAGTCGAACGCCGCCATCGCCGAAGAAAGCGCTGCCAGCGCCGTCGAACTCGACCGCGAGGCCGCCTCGCTCACGACCACGGTCGGCGAGCTTCTACGCCTGATCGGCGGACGCCGAAAAAACGATCCGCTCGGCCGCGCCGGTGAAGCCCGGTCCGCGGAACGACAGAAGATTGATCGTCCGACCGAAACGGCTCCACCCCGGAAATCAGCCAGCAAGTCCGCGCCGCCGAAAAAATCCACCCCTGCACCCGCCCGCGCGACCACGCAGCCCCAACCAGCGCTCCGCCCCACGTCCGACGTCAGTGTCGATAACTTCTTTAAGTAGGTCCTCACTCGCTGCGCCGCCGCGACCGAAGCGAGGATTACGCGGTTAAGTTGGGCCCGGATTCACCCTCCCATTTGAGCGCCAGTGTAACCTATTGGGTTACACTCTGTGCCGGGTGATTTTCGCGAGGCCAGTGACCAAGTAATCCTCGCCCAAGCCTAGACCACGGAACGTGCACGCGCCGTGCCGCGCCTGGCCCGTCGCGCCAACATCGCGTCGAACCGACGCCGGTGCAGCGCCCCGTCGAGCACATCGTAGTGCTGCGGCACGATAAACCGCGCGCCCAGCCGCCGCGCTTTCTCCAAACTTCCCCGGATCAATTCCGGCGCACTGTTCAATATCGCGGGAGGCACATGCACGTTGAAAAAATAACTCGCGAACAAATCTCCGCTGAAGAGCACGTCGTGCCGGGCAGAGTAAAATCCGCAGTGCCCCAGCGTGTGTCCCGGCAAATGCACCACCCTCAACCCACCCCAGAACGGCAACTCATCCCCATCGGCGAGCATCACATCGATCTTCGCCGACGCGCCCACGCCGAGTAGCGCCCGCCCCACCCGCTCAAGACGACCGCACCAACGGTTCACCCCCCGATACGGATAGTTCCCGTCGATGTGCGCTTGCTCCGCCGGATGCGCGTAAAGCGGCGCGCCCGTCCACGCCTTCGCCCACGCCAGATTCCCCGCGTGATCGAGATGGCCGTGCGTCAGTAAAATCGCCCGCACGTCCCCCGCCCCGAGCCCCAGCCGCCGCACCGCGCGCCGGATCTGCCACGGCTCGCCCACGAGCCCCGTATCGAGCAACACCGCACCGCGCCCATCCGGCTCCACGAGCAAATGGCACACCCCCATCACCCCGCGGATCGTCCGCACGCGCACCGGCCAGTCGTCATTTCCCGTCATGCGGTCACGCCAGCGCCACGCCCCGCCCTCGTCAACCTCCGAGCCCACGCGCCGCCACTCACGTGAAATTCCGGTGACGCGCACACTTCTCATTTGCGCCTCCGCAGGGCTTGCGCGGGAAATTTACGGATGAGTCACCTTTCTGCAGATCTCGCCGTCATCGGGGCCGGCATCGTTGGTCTCGCCCATGCGCTCGCGGCCGCCCGCCGGGGAAAACGCGTCGTGTTGCTCGAGCGCACCGCGCACGCCACCGGGGCCTCGGTCCGCAATTTTGGCCTCGTCTGGCCCATCGGACAACCCGACGGCCCACGGCACACCCGAGCCCTCCGCAGTCGCGAGATCTGGGCCGAAGTCGCCGGGGCCGCCCGCCTGCACCTCGCCGCCACCGGCTCCCTCCACCTCGCCTACCACGACGACGAGTGGGCGTTGCTGCAAGAGTTCGCCGCCACTCCGCTCGGCTCCTGCCACGGCCGCGACTTGCTCAGCCCCCGCGAGACGCTCCTGCGCAGCACCGTCGTAAATCCCACCGGTTTACGCGGCGCACTATGGAGTCCAACCGAGGCCACCGTCGACCCGCGCCAGGCCATCCGCACCCTGCCCGAGTGGCTGCGCGACCGGCATGGCGTCACGCTTCAATTCAGCACGATGGTCCACGCGATCAACTTGCCGCGGATCGACACCACCGCCGGCCCCGTCTTCGCCGAGCAGGCGATCGTTTGCAGCGGGGCCGATTTCGAAACGCTCTACCCCGCGACCTTCGCCGCCGCTCCGCTCACGCGCTGCAAACTCCAGATGCTCCGCACCGTCGCCCAGCCCCCCGGTTGGTCGCTCGGCCCCGCCCTGTGCGCCGGGCTGACGCTCACCCACTACGATTCCTTCCGTCACTGCCCCGGGCTGACCGCGCTCAAGGCGCGGGTGCAGGCCGAATTCCCCTTCCACGTCGCCCACGGCGTGCACGTGTTACTCTCGGAAAACTCCCGCCGCGAACTGACGATCGGCGACTCCCACCACTACGGGCTCACCCCAGAGCCCTTCGACCGCGAGGATATCAACGCCGCTATTCTTGGCTACCTCCGCACCTTCGCCGTCGCCCCGACGCTCACAATCGCCGAACGGTGGCATGGCGTGTATCCCAAACTCACGGACGGCGGCAGCGAGTTTATCGCCTCGCCCGCTCCCGGCGTCACGATTGTGAACGGTCTCGGCGGAGCCGGCATGACGCAGTCCTTCGGTCTGGCGGAGGAAGTGATCGCCCGTCTCTCCTGAACCAGGGCCACCACTGAGCCGCACGCTGACCGCGTTCAATCCGCGCGGCGATCTCCTCCAGCACCGGAGGGTAATCGGCCACCGCGTCGACCGCGTAGTTCGCGCCGGCGGCCCGCAGCGCCACCCGCGCCGCCGCGAATTTCACCGCCCGCTGCCCGGGCTCCCACGCCGCGGACGCCGCAACGGCAAGACCCCGAGTATCGCCGGACAGCGCGACGCCAAGCGTCCACGCACCCGCATTGATCCCTTGCGCGATGTCACTCGGCGTATCGCCGATCTTTACGAGCGAACTCAGCGGCCACACCCCGCGACGCAGCGCATTCGTATCCATCATCAACGGCGCCGACCGCCCCGCCGACACTTCGTCCGGCGTCGCGATCGCGTCCGGCACGTAGCCCTCCCGTACCGCCGCCCCCGCGAACAATCCGGCGACATAGCCCAGTGAATCGATGATCCCGGCAACCGTGCCCGCGCAGGCTGCCCCGCGCAGTTGCAACGCAAAATATCTTCCGAGCAAACTGTCGGGCCCGAGACCAAGAAAACCGATCAGTCCGCCGGCGGGCACCGTAAACCCCAACCCCAGTGGCACCAATCGCGGTAAGATAAACAGGACGGCGCACAACCCGAAAAGACCGCCGGCCAGCAAACGCGCCCGACCGCGCACCCCGCGGCGTCCCATCATCGCCCCGACAAATAAAATTCCTCCTGCCCGCAGAAATCGAAGGGGGTCGCGAGAAACGCCGCGACACTCGTCGACAAATGCGCCCCCCTCCGTCCGGATAAAATCCACCGTCCAATCATTAAACGTTTCCCGCACGCGCGTCAGACTGAAGCTCACCGCACTCACGACCCAAAATCCCCGCAACCGCACCAGCTCGTGCACGCGCCCCAACTGATTCCCGCCGCCGCCTTCCCCGCGGTTTCGGAACCCGTTCCGTTTACCGCTGCGGGAGCACGTGGGAGCAGCCACCACGCCCCCGCCACGAGCAGCCACCACGAACACCTCCAGCGCGCCCGCACTCGCAATCCGACCGATCTCCTCCTTGCTCGCGCCGATCTCCTCCCGCTGCAACGGCACCGCGACCGCCTGATTTTCCCGACCCAGGTAAACTCCGATGTAGCCCCACAGCATGCCCAACAGCAGCCACGACCGG
>CAMBVX010000321.1 GCA_945871085.1 Opitutus sp. GAS368
CAACACGGGAGTGCCGAGGGCGTAGAGCCGATTTTCGCGGGTGGCGGGGAATTCGATCCCGATGCGTTTTGCCGCGGGATCGACGCGTGAGACCACGCCGAGACCCAGTTCGGGTTCCCGTTCACTCATGCAACGCTGGCCAACGACACTTAACGACATGTCGGCATGAGGGGCGGAGACCTGCGCAAGTTCAAAGGGAAATTCTCCGAGCCCGGACCGGCGGGTCGATGAGGCAGCGAGCCCTGCTCGCGCCCACGGGGCCGGAATCCGTCTGACCAACGCCGCCGGTTTATTTTTTCGCCGAGGAGGCCTTCGGCCGGGCGAGACGGGCTGAAAGTTCGCGGCGGCGGCGGCGGGATTCGGCGGCGAGGTTCCGCTTGAATTGAAGGACCTTGGCCTGCAGCGCCGGATCGGAGGAGGCCAGAATGGAGACGGCGAGCAGGCCGGCGTTGCGGCCGCCGCCGATGGCGACGGTGGCCACGGGGATGCCGCCGGGCATTTGCACGATCGAGAGCAGCGCATCGAGGCCCCGCAGGGTTTTGCTTTCGACCGGCACGCCGATCACCGGCAGGGGCGTGTGACTCGCGACCATGCCGGGCAAATGCGCGGCTCCGCCGGCGCCGGCGATGATGACGCGCAGGCCGCGCCGGTGGGCGGTTTTGGCGTAGCGGGCCATATCGTCCGGCGTGCGGTGGGCTGAGATGACCAGCACTTCGCACGGGACGGCGAAGTCACCGCAGACGTTGGAGGCGGCCTCCATGGTGGGCCAATCTGAGTCGCTGCCCATGACAATGCCGACGAGGGGATGAGTTTGGGTTTTCATAAGATCGGATCGAAGTGGAGGGCGTGGGCGGCTTGCCGGGCGGTTTCCATCGCCTCGCCAACGGTTTGGCCGAGGGCGGTGATATGGCCCATTTTTCGGCCAGTTCCGCACCTGGCTTTGCCGTAGAGGTGCACATGCGCACCGGGAATCGCGAGGGCACGTGCCAACCCGTGCGGGCGGCCGGGCGCGCGGTGCGGACCAAGGAGATTGAGCATCACGGCGGCCGGGGCGATCAGGCGGGTGCAGCCGAGGGGCCAGCCGAGCACGGCGCGCACGTGATTTTCAAATTGGGAGCAGACGCAGGCTTCGATCGTGTAATGGCCGGAGTTGTGCACGCGGGGGGCCAGTTCGTTGATGGTTATTTCGCCACTGGCCGAGAGAAAGAGTTCGACGCCAAAGCTGCCCACGGCGCCAACGGCGGTGACGGCGCGCAACGCAATTGCGGTGGCCTGCGCCGTGAGTTCCGGAGCGATGGCCGCAGGGGCTTGAACCGAGTGACAAACGTGGTGGTGCTGGACGGTCTCGACCACGGGATACGTGGCGGTGGTTCCGTCGCGACCGCGGGTGACAATCACCGCGAGTTCCTTGGTAAATCGCCAGAAGCCTTCGACGAGGAGTTCGTTGAGATCGCCACGCAACGTGCGCCACGCGGCGGGAATGTCGGCCGGTGAATGCACGGTGAAATTGCCCTTGCCATCGTAGCCGTTGCGCCGGGTTTTCACCACCATGGGCCAGCCGAGTCTTTCGCCGGCGGCGACGAGATCTTCCGGTGAATCAACGGCACAGCAGTCGGGCACGGGCAGGCCGGCGCGCACGAGGGCCTGTTTCTGGAGGAGCTTGTCCTGCGTGAGCGCGATGCTGGCGGAGGTCGGAAACACGCTGTGCCCGGCGTCCTCCAGTTGACGCAGGACGGCAGCGTCGACGAATTCGTTCTCCAACGTGATGACGTCGACGCGCGCGGCGAATTGCCGAAGTGTTTCGGCGTCGGCCCAATCCCCGGTGACAGTCAGCGGGGTGAGTTGGGCCGCCGGGCTCAGTGGGTTTTGCTCGAGAACGGTGACCTCGCAGCCGAGCGGAAGGGCGGCCAGCGCGGTCATGCGGGCCAACTGGCCACCGCCAATGATGCCGAGGCGAGCGCTGGCGAAGCCGCGGTCGGCGCGTTGGAAAATTTCGCGATCGTCGGTTTCGTGCATGGTCAGAATTTTTCGCGGCGGAGCACGCGGATGGCGGTCTCGTCGGCGATCAGGGTAAACTTGGGGAAGAACTCCGGGGCAAGTCGCGGGAGGAGTGGCGCGGCGGCTGTCGGTCGCACGATGACCTCGTTCTGGATGTCGGCGAATTCCTGGATGTCGGCGGTGCGACCGCCCTGGTGGCCGTCGCCCTCGACGGTGCAGCGCGTGGAGCGGTGGGCCCCGGCTTCGTGCCGGAGACGGTGCACCGGCTCGCGGGCCCACGCTGCGCAGGTGATCGTGCCGAGTTTTACGGGAGGGGAGTTCATGACGGGCCGAGCAGATAGCAGGCGAAGCCGTAGTAGATCGGAATGCCCACGGTGATGTTGAAGGGAAACGTGATGGCGAGCGACGCGGTGAGGTAAAGTGCCGGGTTGGCGTCCGGCAGGGAAAGGCGCATGGCGGCGGGGGCCGCGATATAGGAGGCGCTGGCGGCGAGCACACCCATGAGCGTGCAGCCACCGAGGCTCAGGCCGGTGGCTTGGCCGAGCAGCACGCCCAACACCCCGTGCACCAGCGGGAGTAAAATACCGACCGCGATGAGGAACGGACCGACCTTACGCAGGTCACCGAGGCGGCCGCCGGCCACCAGACCCATCTCGAGCAGGAAGAGCGCGAGCACGCCTTGAAACGGGGTCACGAAAAACGCCCCCACCTTGTCCATCCCGGCCGTGCCGCACAGCGCGCCCACGACCAGTGCACCCACGAGGAGCAAAACACTGCGGCCGAACAGCGCCTCGTGCAGGAGCTTTTTCCACGAGCCGGCGAAAGCAGATTCAGTTCCGTCGACCGACCGCTTGCCGAGCAGCACGCCGACCACGATCGCGGGCGACTCCATGACGGCGAGGAACGCGGTCGCGTAGTTTTCATACGGAACGTCGATGCTCTTCAGGTAGTTGGTGGCGGCGATAAAGGTCACGGCGCTCACCGAGCCATAGTGCGCCGCAACGGCCGCAGCGTCGACGGGCCGAAATTTTCCGCCATAGCGGAGCAGAGGATACACCCACAGCGGGATCACGGCGCCGAGCGCCATGGCGGCCAGCGCCGGGAGGAACACGGTGGCGATACCGGCCTCGTGGATGGCGACACCGCCTTTGAATCCCAGCGCCGTCAGGAGGTAGAGGGTGAGGGTGACGTAGAGCGCCTCGGGAAATTTCAGGTCGCTGCGCAACCCTGCGGCCACGAGCCCCAGCGCGAAGAAGAGCACGGCGGGGGAGAGCAAATTGGCGGACAGAGCGGAGAGAAAATCCATGCGGGCCCACTATAACGAATCGATAAGATTCTTAAAAACAGATTGTTCCTATGCTTTCGTTCGGTTAATCCGAAGTAATGGGAGAAATGCTCGAGACACCGGAATGGCTCAACTACCACCATCTGCGGAATTTTTGGATGATCGCCCGGCACCGCAGCATGACGCGGGCGGCCGAGGCGCTCAACGTCTCGCAGTCCACGTTGAGCGAGCAATTGGGGGAGTTGGAGGAGTGGCTGGGGCAAGCGCTGTTTGACCGCCGCGGGCGGGCGTTGCACCTCACGCAGGCGGGGCGCGTGGCCTTGCAGCACGCCGAGACGATTTTCGAAACAGGGCGCGAGCTGATGACGAACTTTCGACGTTCCACCGCCGGGGCACAGCGCGTCCTCCGGCTCGGTGCCGTGGGGCCGCTGTCAAAGAACCTGCAGTTCGATTTTATCCAGCCGCTGTTGGCGGACGCCCGCACCAAAGTCGTCGTGGTGGCGGGAGCGCTCGATGAGCTGACGCGGCAGTTACAGGAGCACCGGTTGGATTTGGTGCTGTCCAATATTCCGCTGCGGGCCGACCACGAGCGCAACGTCTTCAACCACTTGCTTGGCGAGGTGCCGGTTTTTCTGGTCGGCGGTAGGCCGTTAAAAAAGCCACGGCCACGGTTCCCGCTTTTCCTCCGCGGGCAGCCCCTGTTTCTGCCGAGTCACCAGAGCCACGTGCGACTGGATTTTGATCTGCTGCTGGCGCAGGCCGGCATCGAACCCGAGGTGCGGGCCGAGGTCGACGACATGGCGCTGCTGCGCTTGCTCGCGCTGTCGGGCGAAGGTCTGGCGCTGGTTTCGAAGATCGTGGTTGAGCGCGAACTGGAGTCGCGGCAGATCAAGTTTATGTTGCGCGTGCCCGGTTTAGTGGAGCGCTACTACGCCCTTGCCGCGCGGAAGCGGTTTGAAAACGTGTGGCTGCGTGAAATTGTGGAGACGTTTCGGGCACGGTTAAAAGTGTTGGGTTCGACCCCGAGCCGTGGGTTGGAAGCGAGTTGACAAGCATTCCCGGTCCCACCGCTCATCCCGAGGCCATCCACGCTGCTGGGCGGCGCCCCGCGGCAACGCGCTGCCCGGGAGCAGAGCGGCATTCGGCATCAAACCCAGGCGAGTCAACGCCGCCCCAATCACCCGATTCCAGCGCTTCCAATCCGCACAACGGCGAAGTCCGTCCCTCCGTAGGCGAGTCCTGCCAGCTTGAAATCACCGCAGAGATTGATCCGCTGGTGCAAGACTTCGCCCTTCAAACCCGTAGACCTCTCCTTCCACGACCACCCCACCCAATGAGAATCATTCGCGCCACCCTCGCCATGAGCACGCTCGCAACCGTCACCGCCTTCGCGGCCGGCAACACGGACGAATCCAAAGTCGGCACGCTCCCCATCCCCGCCGTCCTCGTCTCGACCGACGGAAAACCGCTTCGCGACTCGGCCGCTTGGCGCGCGAGTCGCCCGGCACTGCTCGAATTCTTCGCCCGCGAAGTCTACGGCCGCACGCCATCCGGTCGTCCCGCCACGATGCGCTGGGAAACCACTTCGGTTGATCGCACGGCGTTGGGCGGCAAAGCCACGCGCAAGGAAATCACGATCCACTTCACCAGCCAGCCAGCCGGCCCGCAGCTCCACGTCCTCATCTATCAACCCAACACCGGCCCCGCGCCCTACCCCGCCTTCCTCGGGCTAAATTACTACGGCAACCACTGCGTCAACACCGACCCCGGCATCACCCTCTCGACCGCTTGGATGCGTGCCAGCCCCGAGTTCGGCATCGTGAACAACCGCGCCACTGAAAAAACCCGCGGTGTCCACGCCTCCCGTTGGGAAATCGAAAAAATCATCGCCCGCGGCTACGCCACCGTCACCGCCTACTATGGCGATCTCTGCCCGGACCACGTCGGTGGGATCGAAGAATCGATCGGCACGCTCTTCTCCACCGGCACCGCCGAAAAACGCGCAGCGGATGCGTGGGGTGCCATCGGCATCTGGGCCTGGGGCCTCAGCCGCACGCTCGACGTGCTCTCCACCGATCCCGCGATCGACGCGAAGCGCGTCGCCGTCCACGGCCACTCCCGCCTCGGTAAAACCGCGCTCTGGGCCGGCGCCCAAGACGAACGCTTCGCCCTCATCATTTCCAACGACTCCGGTGCCGGCGGTGCCGCCCTCAGCAAACGCGACTTCGGCGAGACGATCGCCATGCTGAACCAAAACTTCCCCCTCTGGTTCTCCCGGAATTTCCGCGCCTACAACGCCCGCGAGGCCGCGCTCCCGGTCGATCAACACCACCTGCTCGCTCTCATCGCCCCGCGCCCACTCTACGTGGCCAGCGCGTCCGAGGATCTGCACGCCGACCCCAAGGGCGAATTCCTCGCCGCCCAATTCGCCGAACCCGTCTACGCGCTCTACGGAAAAAAGGGACTCGGTGTGGCCGCGCACCCTCCCGTCGATACACCCGTCGGCGCGACCATCGGCTATCACGTCCGCACCGGGAAACACGATATCAACGCCTACGACTGGGCCCAGTATCTCGCCTTCGCGGACCGCCATTTCGCTCGACAGCCGTAGCACGGCCGGCGCTCGGCCCCGCGCCGCAAGTCCCGCGCCTCACCGCACGTCGCGCGTCACTGCGCCAGGATTCTCCGGCGCCCCCCACGGCCCGCGCTACCACGGCGCCCCCACCTGCCCACTCTCCCAAAAAAAAGCCGCCGGAAAAATCCGGCGGCGTGGGTCAAATCCGATTCGATCCGTGATCGAGCCGACTTACTTTTTCTTCTCGTCGGGCTTCTTGAACTCCTTGTGACCTTCTTTTTGCGCCGCACCGAGCTCATCGGCGATCTTGGCCGCTTCGTCATTCTTGCCGGCCTTCAAGGCCATCTCGAGCTTTGCGACCTTCGCGTTAAAGTCTTTCATCTTCGCCTGATACTTTTCCTTCTGCTCGGGCTTCCAAGCCGGCGTCAGTTTGGTCGACGCCGCCGACTCGGCTTTGATCGTGGCCACGAGCTTGAGGGAGTCTTCGTTCTTGGTCGCATCAGCGATCTGGCGCTTCAGCTTGCGGAACGCGCCGCTCATCTTGTCCATGTGGCCGCCGAGTTCAGTTTCTTCTTTATCGGCCGACTTGGCTTTGCCTTCGGCGGCCGAAGCGCCCGGCAAGGTCACCGCGGCGCAGATGAGGGAGAGGAGGAGGATACGGATTTTCATGAGTTTTGTTTTGGAGTGCTATTCTGAAGAGCAGCGAGAGAAAGGTGAACCGCCGCCCCGAGGGCAACCGGATTTCTTCCGCCCCCCCGCGCACCGGACGCACGACTCTGGACAAGGACGCGTTTTCCCCGGACCTCACTTGAACTCTTGGTCTTCGGGATTGCTCGCCGCGCCGCCTCCGCCTGGATTCTCTGCGGCCCTGCGTTGCCCCTCCACGATGACCACCACCCCGTTTACCCGCCGCCAATTCCTCACGGCCTCCTCGGCCAGCCTCGCCGTCAGCCTCCTGCCACACCGCACCGTGGCCGCCGCGTCGGCACCCTCTCGCTGGGCCATCGGCTGCTTTAATCGCCCGTGGACCAAATGGTCCTACGACGACACCCTCGATGCCATCAAAGCCGCCGGTTACACCCACACCGGACTCCTCAGCCCCACCAAGGACGATGTCTTCACCAGCGCCAACGCCACCCCCGCATACCTCGCCGGCCTCAAGGCCAAGATCGCTGCACGCGGCCTCAAGGTAAACATGACGGCTCTGCGCGTGAAAACCGCCCTACCCCTCGCCGAGGCCATCGCCGACACTCGCACGCAAATCGCCAACGGCCACACGCTCGGCGTCGAGTTCGCCCTCACCTTTGGCGAAGATAAACCCGAGCGCTACGCCCACTATTTCAAGATTATGGCCGACGCCGCCGCGTTCGCGCAGGAGCGCGGCATCAAGCTCGTCATGAAACCTCACGGCGGCGGCAGCGGCTCCTCCGCGGAAATCGTCACCGCGATCAAGCAAGTCGGCCACGCCAATTTCAAAATCTGGTATGACGCCGGTAACATCGTCTACTACACCGGCAAAGACCCCGTCGCCGAACTGGAGCCGATCCTCCCGCACGTCACCGGTTTTTGCGCCAAGGATTGCTCGGTCGATCCCGGAGCCGACGGCAAACGGAAACCCGACGTGATGATCCAATTCGGCACCGGCAAAGTCGATTTCACCGCCGTCTTCAAGAAACTCAAATCCGGCGGCTTCCACGGTCCGATCATGGTCGAGGGCTGCAAAATCGGCGCCACCGCCGCCGAGACCACGGCCAACGCCCGCGCCAACCGCGAGTTCCTCGAAAAAATCCTGGCGACGGTCTGACGCGGTCGCTCATTCCATTGTAAGCCCGACCTGTCATCACGTCGTAGGCGCGGCGTCGCAGCACATCGAAAGCGCGGCCGCCGGGCGTGCTTTCTATTCGTGTGAATGGTCATTGCGAGCCCGGCTCGGCGGGCGCGGCAATCCAGCCGGATGCCGGATGCCGCCGCCACCGAGGCCGGGTGACAGCGGGTGGTGCGAGCGTGCGGGCTTTTCACCCCGGCGGAGTGCGGCTGCACGGCGGGTGGCTAGCTCAAGAGCGTCGGGAAATGGCTACGCAGTAGGGCAGGGTCTCTGACCCATCGGCACTAACCTAACGCCGTGGCGGCCAGTTTGTCATTGCGAAGGAGCCTAAGCGACTGCGGCAATCCACCGTGCGTTCACCGATGGATTGCCACAGTCGGCAAGCCTTCTTCGCACTGACAAGCAGCGACGCTTGCGTGCTTAAGTTA
>CAMBVX010000322.1 GCA_945871085.1 Opitutus sp. GAS368
CAACCAAAGCGACTACGCGCTGGTTGACACCTCCCGCCCGCTCGACGCCGTCCTGAACGAATTCTTCTTCCAACGCCAGACCACTCTCAACGGGGCATCGGCCTCCGCACGCTCATGACCTTTCTCAATCCATTGCTTCTGATAGCCGGCCTTGGCATCGGGCTTCCGATCCTGGCCCACTTGCTCAGCCGCTATCAGGTCCAGCGCACCGATTGGGCGGCGATGCGCTTCCTCAACCGCAGCGTGCGGGTCCGTTCGCGGCAACTGCGGCTGCGGGACATCCTGCTGATGTGTCTCCGCTGCCTCGCGGTCATACTCCTGGTCCTGGCATTCGCCAAGCCGTTCATGAAGGACGCGGCGAACCTTCCGTCCGGCTTGGGCGAACGCCGCGCGGGGGTGGTCATCGCGCTTGATGCCTCATTCAGCATGGGGCACAGCGACGGCAGCTCATCGCGCTTCGAGCAGGCGCTTGAGAAGGTCCGCACGATCATGGAGGACATTCGCCCCGGCGACCCGGTCAGCCTGGTTCTCCTCGCCTCCGAACACCGCGTGGTGGCGCGCAACATCGCCTTCGATGCTGCGCGTTTCGCTGAAATGCTGCAAAAACTGGAGCCGTCGCCGGAACCGCTCAATCTTGCCAGCGTGCCGCAGTTGTTGAAGTCGCTGGCGGACGGGATGGATGCCCCGCAGAAGGAGATCCACATCGTGACCGACATGCAGGCACGGGATTGGAAAGAAAAACCGGCGTGGTTGAGCACCGCCTTCAACGATCTCACCCGGGCGGCCGTCACGATCATCGTGCCGGTGCGCGGCGGCAGTGACAACCTGGCGATCACGGATCTGGAACTTGTTTCCGGCGTGTTGCGCAAGGATACCATCGCTCGCTATCGCGCCACCGTGCGCAACTACGGGCCGAATCCGGTGTCAAACGTGCGTGTCAAGGGCATGGCGGACAACGTCACCGTCGATACCAAGACGATTCCCGCCATTGCCCCGGGGGCATCCGAGACGGTCTCGTTGTTCGTGCAATTTCATAACTCCGGCCCGATCCGGATCAGCGCCGAACTGGATCCGGATCCGCTATTGGCCGACAACGTCCGCCGGACGGTCGCCTACATCCGGGATGAGGTGGCGGTGCTGAATGTCCATGGCTCGACGGGCGGATCCGGCGCGCTCATTGCGGCGGCGCTCCAGGCGCGCGGCGATGGTGCGGCTGAGAAGAACTTTGACGTGCAATCGGTGCCGTGGACCGACCTGCCGACCCGGGATTTGTCGAAATTCGACGTCGTCATCCTCGATGATGTCCCCGACATCACCCCCGAGCAGGCCCGGGTCTTCGAGGACTATGTTCGCGCGGGTCATGGCTTGGTCTGGTTTGCCGGCGACAACGTGGATGCCGCCGCATGGAACAAGCGCTCGGCTCTCGGCAGCATCCCGCTGCTTCCGGCCGTGATCGAACAGGCCGTCAGCACCAGCGACGCGCTGGGCGTGGGCAAACCGCTGGATCCGGCGATGCCGGATCATTCCATCTGCCGGCCGCTGCTTTCCCTACCGGAGGATTTGCTCAGTGAAACGCGCTTCCGCAAGGTGCTCCAGGTCAAGCCCGCCGCGATCGGAACCACCGTGTTGTCCTTGGCCGGCACGGCGGTGCCGCTGCTCCTCGAGCACTCGCTCGGTCGCGGCCAGGTGTTCATGTTCACCACCTCCGCGGACGGCGCGTGGAACAACATGGCGGTCACCCCGGTCTTCCCGATGGTTCTCCAGCAGATGGTGACCTATCTCACCGCCCGCGAGTTCGAGAAACCGCGGCTGGTCGGTGATTCCCTGTCGTTGTCCTACGCCGATCAACCGGACGCGAGCGAGGCCGTTTTCGACACCCCGGATGGAGAAACCATCACCGTCCCGGTCCGCAAGCTCCGCAACGAGTATGTGGCGCTCATCGATCACGCCCGCAAGGATGGCTTCTATCTCGCGCGGGTCAGCCTGCAGGCTCCGGGACTGCCCGTCGCGGTCAATGTCGACACCGCGGAGTCCGACGTCGCCTGTCTTTCACCGGCCGAGGTCGCAGGCAGTTTCACCGATTCGGGAATCACGATCGCCCAGACGGACGATGACCTGCTGGCCGCCGTGGGCCAGGCGCGCGCGGGACTCTCATTCTGGATGCTGTTCCTGGCTGCGGGTCTCGGGCTGCTGTTGATTGAGAGTCTGCTGGCGAAACGCATGCGGGCGTCAAGAGGCGGAGAACACGAGGCATAGGTTGGAAATCGAGGGTGCTAACATCTGTAAAATCATTCAATGAACTGGCTATTTCAAGGCGGAAAAATCGAGGAACTCTTCTGGGCGCGCCCGGCATCTAACGGGATCATGATCGCGGCTTTCGCCGCCGTCGTGCTCCTGACGATCTTCCTCTACTGGCGACGACAGGGCTTGCCGACATGGGTGCGCTTCGCGCTCGCTGCCACCCGCTTGGTGGTATTGGGCTTGATCGTGGCCTTGCTGTTCGAACCGACCGCGACCGTCACTCAAACCCACACCGAGAAGCGCCGTCTGCCGGTTCTCATCGACGTGTCGGAAAGCATGTCGGTCAAGGACCAGCGCAAGCGGTCCGAGGATCTGGGCGACGCGGCCGCCGCACTGGGCATCCTGCCTCTTTCCTCCACTCCCGAGGAAGCCAACCGGACTGCCATGGCGTTGAGCGACAAGCAGCGCGGGGCCGTTGCCGGCGCCTCCCGTCTGGACCTGGCGACGAACCTGCTGTCCAATTCGGCGAAGCCCATGCTCCAGTCGCTCGGCGAGGATCTCGATATCAGCTACCATGCCTTTGGCGCGAACCTGCGCCAGCTCGGTGACGGCAAACACGGCGGCGCGGCGTCGCTCACGGCATTGAAGGCCGACGCGCAGGAAACCTCCATCACGTCCGCACTCGAAACGGTGGCGAGAACCGAGCGCGGCGCACCCCTTGCGGGCATCGTGATGCTCACCGACGGGTTGGATACCTCCTCGCGCCGCGTCGAGGAAGTGGCGCACGACCTGGGTGTCCGCGGGATTCCGGTCTATACCGTGCCGGTTGGCATTGCCGATCCCGATGACGTCTCGATCCGCAACGTCATCATGCAGGAAGTCGCCTTCACCGGCGACAAGGTGCCGGTCCGCGTCCAGATCCAGTCGAAGGGCTATGAAAAGCGCGTGACGGACCTGACGGTGCTGCTCGATGGTCGCGGGGTGGCCCGCAAGAGGGTCACGCTCGAAGGCGGACTGCAATTCGAGGAGGTGTTTTTCAACGTCGATGTCACCGAGAAGGGAGCGGTTCGCATCGAGGTCGCGATCGAGCCGTTTGCCGACGAGTCCACGGCGGCGAACAACCGGGTGAAGCGCAGCATCCGGGTGGTGAACGAGAAAATCAACGTGCTGTGCATCGAGGGCAGCGCCCGCTGGGAGTATCGCTACCTGAGCGCCATGCTGAAGCGTGACCCGCGGATCAACGCCACCTTCATCGCCACGCGCGCCCAGCCCGAATTGGCACAGAACTCGTCCGAGTTCATCGCGAAGTTTCCGGAGGATCCCGAAGAGGCCTTTGCCTACGACCTCGTGATCCTTGGGGATGTCGATCCGGCCTTTTTCTCGCGGGAGTCTTTCCAGCGGCTTGAGGAACTGGTGCGGGAGCGCGGCGGCTCGCTGCTGATGCTCTGCGGGGCGCGGCACGCGCCGGTGAGCTATGGCGGCACGCCGCTGGAACGGATGCTGCCGGTAACTTTCGATCCGGCTGGCACTTGGGAGGACGTCAATGACAGTGTCTATCCGGTGCTCACGCCCGAGGGTCGCAGCAGTCTGGTCATGACACTGGAGAACGACCGGGAGCAGAACGATCTGTTATGGAGCCGCGTCGCGCCGCTCGACCGCCTCCCGCCGCTGCTCGCCCCGCGCCCCGGGGCCACCGTGCTGGCCGAGCTTTCCGACTCCCAGGCCCGCACCGAACGCTACCCGCTGGTGGCGTGGCAGCGCTACGGGGCAGGCAAGTGCATGATGATGGCCAGCGACCGCCTCTGGCTGCTGCGCTTCAAGACCGGCGACAAATACCACTGGCGTGTCTGGTCCCAGTGCATCCAGTTCCTCACCCTGTCGCGCCTGATGGGCGAGCACAAGAGGATCCGCATTGAGACGGACCGGGCGACCTACCCGGTCGGCGGTCAGGTGATGCTTTACGCAAACCTGCTCGACGATAACTTCGAACCACTCAGCCAGCCCGGTTTCGAGGTCGAGGTCAGCGCGCTGGGTGACGATGGTTCGGCGTCCACGACGCAGCGGGTCACCTTGCGGCCCGATGTTTCCACTCCCGGGCTTTACGAGGGCTACTTCTCGCCATCCCGCGCGGGTGGCTACCTTGTGGCGGCCAGCGCGAACGACCGGACGCTCTCCAACGCCACTGAATTCCAAGTGACCGACATCAAGCCGGAACTGGCCAACACCGACATGCAACTCGATCACCTGCGGCGGATCGCGGACTTGTCCGGCGGGGCCTGCCTCAGCACCCTCGAACTTCAGAAACTACCCTCCCTGCTCAATCTCGAGCCGCATGCCACCACGATCCGCACCCAACACCCGCTGTGGAACCTGGGACTGATCATCTGGCTGCTGGCCGGCTTGGTGGGTTTTGAATGGATCCTGAGAAGAAAATACGACCTGCCATGACCAATTCCACGATAAACAAAGTTCTCGCGGCACGCCTCAAGGCGGTGTGGCGTCGTCAACAGGTGCTGCACCAGACGGGTGGCCTGCTGGCCTTCTGCCGCTGGGGGCTGGGGCTGTTCCTGGTTGGCATGGCGGCCGATTGGTTGCTGGACCTGCCGATTGCAGGGCGCGTCCTGCTCCTTGGGGCGCTGCTCGGCGTTGCGCTTCACAGAGCTTGGCGCGCCGGCTGGGGCCAACTCCGCGCGTTCGACGCCTCGCGCGCCGCACTGCAGGTCGAAAAGCACCACGGCGGACTGGAGAGCCTGCTGGTGACAGCCGTCCAGCTCGCAAAACCCGGCTCGGCCGCCGGTGGCTCCGAAGCGATGCGTGAAAAGACGTGCCGCATCGCCGAGGACGCAGCCGAACCGCTGCGCCCGGAGAAAACCGTTTCCTACAGCGGGCTTCGCAGGCCGGGCATGCTCGCCCTGGTCCCGGTGCTGGCGCTCGCGGTCTTCGCGATCGTCAACGGCCCGTTCCTTGCGGCGGGATTCGGCCGCATCTTCACCCCGTGGCTCGCGTTCGAATACCCGACCAAAACCGGGCTCGCGATCGAGGGTGGCGACCGGGTCGTCAAGGAAGGCGAAAGCCTCCGCCTCCTCGCCACCGTGTCGGGCGAGATCCCCGACAAGGCCATGCTCATCCTGCGCACCGGCAAGGGCGAGCCGCGGGAACGCAACCTCCCCGTCACCAACCGGACATGCGAGTATTCGGTCGAAGCGGTGTTCCGCAGTTTCGAATACCGCATCTCCGCCGGCGATGCCAAAAGCGCCTGGCATTCGGTCCGCGTGATTTCCGCACCCCGCATCGAACGGGCGGAAGTCAGCCTGGTGTTTCCGGAATACACGCAACGCCCGGCGGCGACCGTCGATGCGCTGACGATGACCGTTCCCGAGGGCACCCGCATCCAGTGGAAGCTCGTCCTCGACCGCGCCGTGAGCAGCGCGGAGTTCCGCCCTGCCGGGGATGAGGTGCAGCCGATGCAGATCAGCCCGGATGGCCGCTCGGTGACGATGGAGCGGGTCGCCGCCGGATCCCGCTCCTACAGCTTCGGCTGGGTGGACAAGGATCACCAGTTCGCGTTTTCCAGCCCGAGCCACTACCTGCAAGTGGCCCCCGACCAGGTGCCGGGCGTCGATCTCACCTCACCCGACCGCAACCTGTATGCGACCCTCGGGCGCAAGATCGACCTCGCCTACCGCAGCAAGGACGATCACGGGATCGGCGAGGCCGTGATCGCTTACCGCGTCAACAAAACCGGTGAGGTGAAAGTGCCCATCCCCGCTCCGAAACTGAGCGACGGCAGCGAGGTGCGGGTCGATTGGAGCTACCGCGATGCCCTGCCGGACCTGGCAGTGGGCGACACTCTGTCACTGGCGATCGAGCTGGCCGACCGCTATCCGGGGCCGCAAGGTCCCCACCGCGTGCGATCCGAGGGACGCCGCGTGCAGTTCATGTCCAAGGAGGATTATCTGGCGCAGATCGAAAAGGAGAAGCGCCGGCTCATGGCCCAGGTCAAGGGAATCTACCGCGAGGAGCGTGGGGTTCATGACCTCATCCGCAAACTCAACCCCGCGGCGGATATCTTCCTCCAGACCTGCCAGTTGGAAGCGGTGCGGCAGGACTTGATCCGCGAGCGCCTGGGCGCGGTGCGCAAGGGCATCAACACGCTGGCCGAAGACATGGTGGCCAACAATGTCGCGGACGAGGCCCACAGCGCGGAACTGGTCAAGCTGGGCAACGATTTGCAGGCGATTGCGGACGAGCACGTCGGCCGTGCCGCTTCCCTGCTGCGCGAACTGGCCGAGGTCACGGACGGGAAAGGGCAGACCAAGAATCCGGTGGCTGCGGTCGACATGGTCAACAGTTCGGCACGCGAACTCGGTCTGGTGGTCCTGCAACTCGGTTTCGCGGAAGGCGCGGACGTCATGGCGCGCGAACTGCACGCCACCGCCCAGACCCAGGCCGGCTTGCGCCAGCGCACCGTTACGGGCGGGGAAGGGGACACCGCCGGCAATGGGGACCTGGCCAAGGCGCAGACCCAGCTTGCGGCGGAAACGGCCCGCCTGCTGGCTGCCACACCGCGCAACAAGGAGAGCACCAGCACCGACGCCCTGGTCGCCTTCAATCTCTCACGCATGGTCAACCAGTTGCTTCGTTCGGGGACTGTCGAGAAAATGAATGAAGCCGCCGCCCTCATTTCCAAGGCCGAAGGGGAAAAGGCCGGCCGCCTCCATGCCGAGGTCACCGCAGCCCTGCTCCGCGCGGAGTTCCGGCTGCGGCTCGGCGCGGAATACGAGGCGCTGACCAAGGCCCGCGACCTCCTGGCCGCCCAGGCCGCCGGGCAGAAGAAACTGCGCGAGGAAAACTCCGCCCTGACCAAGGAGCAATTCAGCGGCAACCAGGCGGTGATCGCCGCATCCCAGACCGCCCTCCATCAGCAGATCCAACTGCTCTTGATGCCGGAGATACCCGCGAAACGCCCCGGCTTGTTCGATGCCGTGTTTCCCGCCGCAGCACCGGTCGATGACTTGCTTGCCAAGACCGATAGCGGTGTGAAGACGGCCCTTGCCGGGATCAAGGCGGGAGACCGTGAGGCTGCGGCCACCAGCCAGCAACAAGCGGAAACGGCATTCGCGGAGCTGTCCGGGCTCACCGGCCGAAGGATGGAATCCATGACCGAACAATCGCGGATGACCGCCGCGGCCAGCATGGCCACGAAACAGGCATCGCAGATTCTCGCGCTGAATGAACGCCTGCTCGCCTTGCTCGAGCAGACCGAGGATGCTGCGGCTGACAAGGTCAACGCCGGGTTTCTTGCCGAGCGAAACCAGGCGATTGCCACCGATGTGGAGTTATGCCTGCGGAACATCGTGCCGGATCACGCAACCGGGACAACAACCCGCGGCGACACCCTGCCGCTCGTCGATTGTGTCGGCCGGGCGGCGCGCGCCTTGCACAAGTCCACCCCCTTGCTCAAAGACAACAAACCCGCCGAGGCGATCGAATTACTGAAGCAGGCACTTGCCGCGCTCAAAGAGGCGGGTGTCGTGATGGCGGGACTCACGGAAACGCGGGCGGCCATTGCAAGCGTGATGGGGACCGCTGCAAACGCCCTGGCCCCGAGCCCGCTCGTGGCCGAGATCGAATCCGAGCAGGCCATTCTGTCGGCGGCGACCGAAAAGTCCAAGGCCGAGCCGGCAGGGCGGGCGGCGCTCGTGATCCCCCAGAAGAACCTGGTCCATGCCGTGAACGCCATGCTCAATTCGCTCGGCACGCTGTCCCACAGGCTCGAGACCGGCACCGTGATGTTGTTCGCCAAGGAGGACATGGACGCCGCCGCGGCCGGCCTGGTGAAGGGCGACATCGATGAGGCCCTCGA
>CAMBVX010000323.1 GCA_945871085.1 Opitutus sp. GAS368
CGCCCAACTTCACTATCGGGAGACGCACGAATCCCGCCCCCACTACGAGCGCTTCGGTAGATTATTGTCTGGGTCTGGGTCGGACACTGCGGATGTCATTCGCATCCGGCATTCGTTCCTGCTCGCGCAGGTGTATGCGAAAATCCGGCTGATACCTCTCGACCCCAGCGCCTTTTTGATCCGCTCGAAAAGGAAGTGATTTGGAACCGCGACCGGGGAATTTGCCAGAACCCCGATTGCGTGCGCCCCGAGCGCAAAGTCGCTTTCCGTGATGCGACTGTTCATCACGTCATCGAGCACACGGCCGGTGGTTCCACGTCCCTAAAGAACGGCGTTTTGATTTGTCCCGAATGCCACGGAGACCGAGGGAGAATGCAACGCCTTGCTCCGCGCTTCCAAGACTACCTCGACCGAGTATATGCGACACCCGGGCAGCAATTCCTTGGTGCCGTCGCGGTCGGCGCGCGAGGCGATCCCTCGATTGGGCAGCCAACACAGGACCAAGATGCGGTAGACAATGGAGTAGCCACGCCAGCGGGAGGACTGAAAATCGTAATCGATTGGGGCGCGTTGGATGTGGACCGCGAGACTCAGACCTTTTCGGGCGGGGCCGCGTCGGGAATAATCGTGAAACTACTTACCGAGCTAATCGGTGCTTTTGGCAAACCAATGGAGCAGCAGTTGACCGAGTTGCCGGTGGTTCGCTATCCACTTTCGAGAACGCCTGCGACGGCTTTTCTCAATGGCGCGATGGGAAGGCCATTCGGGTCCCTGCCTGTTCCCGGAACGGACCTGCACTTTTGTCCGCACTCAGGTAATCCCGAAAAGGTCACGCGGCTCACAACGTTGTTTTCTCGGTTGGTTCTGCCTGACGGCAGAGGGTTTCCCGAGGGCAGTGTCCAGTGTTCAATTGAACCCAACCCGCGTTGAACGATATAGTCCGCTCGCACTCAAATTGGGGGTGAGGCCCGAAGTTGGCATGGGGTGGTCAGGCGAGCGCCGAGGTCGCAGCGATGGCGCCATCCCTCGAAATCATCAGCTGGATTGCCGCGCCCGCCTAGCCGGGCTCGCAATGACAAACTCGATGTGATGCGGCGGGCTCGGCGCTCAATCAGGTAGTGGCGGGCGGCACATGGGCGCAACGGAGTTCGGCCAGGCGGAGTTCGGCGGCTTGGAGGGCGCGGAGGGTTTCGATCTGGCGCAGAGTGGCGGGGTCGTCGGCGTGGATGAGGCGGGGGGCGCGGAGGGTTTGCAGGGCGGCGGCGAGGGCTTCTTCGGCGATGGCGTGGAGGTTGGGATCGGCGGGGGTGGCGCCGGGGTTTTTTTCCGGGTCCAGATTCTCCAGGAGGAACTCGGCGAGGAAGTGGGGTTGGCGAACGCGATAGAGTTGCGCGCCGAAATGATAGAGGCGCGCGGCGAGCGGGCGGAAGTGGGGCAGGCCGCGTTGCTCCCATTCGCGGACGAGCGCGAGGCCGTCGTCGATGAGGTCGCCGGCTTCTTCGGTCAGATCGCGGGCGAGCGCGGGGTCGGCTACGGCGAAGATGAGATGGCCGAGGGCGTCGCAGCGGGCGCGGCGTGCGAGCAGGGAAATCTCGGCGGCGGCGGGATGTTGGGACGGCAAATCGTCGCGGGAGATGAGGTCGAGCGCGTGTGTCGCGGCCTCGCGCGCGGCCGGGTAGCGGCGGGCGAGGGTGGGCGAATCGAGGAGCGTGTTGGCGAGATTCATCCACGCGCCGGCGAGATTGAGGCGATGGTTAAAAACGGCTTCGGGGGTGGTGGCGCCGGAGGGGTCGAGCGGGAGCGTCTGGAGGACGGCGATGGCGGAGCGATGGGAGTCGGCGGCGGCGGCGAGGGAATCGGGTGTGCCCTGGCGGTGGAAGGCGTGGCCGCGATTGATCCACGCGGCGCCGCAGGTGTTTTGGGCCGCGGGTTGCGCGGCGAAGTCGGGCGAGGAGAGGAGGGAGATCGCGGCGTCGTAGGCGAGGATGGAGGCGGTGAACGCGGCGGGCGTGGCGAGTTGCTGGAGGGTGTTGCCGTGATTGAGATGGGCGAGGGCGAGGTCGCGCCGGAGGGCAAGATCGGTCGTGGGGCGAGCGCGCAGGAGGGTGATGGCGCACTCGTAAGCGCGCACGGCTTCGGCGAGCGCTTCGGGCGTGGCTTGTTCGGCGAGCGCTTGGGCGCGGGCGAGCCACGCGGCGGCTTCGGGAGGTGTGGCGGAGTCGGGCGACGGCATGAGGGGCTGTGACGCTTGGCAAGGAGGGCGCGGCGTCAATGATGCGTCGGCGGCCGCGCTGATTTAGGAGGGGCGGCGAGACCGTTCAGCCCAGAAAAGGCAGTTGGAGCGCGGAGGACGCGGAGAGCTGAGCAAGCGAGCGAAGGCTGATCGTTGGCCGAGTTTACCTCACACCGGCGGCGGGCGGCGGGAGGTTGGGCACGGGCGGAGCGGGGCGGGGGGCGGCGGTGTTTTCGGCGGGCGCGGGTGTGCCGGTGAGCGTCTGGATGAGTGTGCCGCCCCAGCGGAACGAGATCGGAACGGCGGTCAGTGTCAGGATAATCAATACGGGGGCGGACCACAGACCGATGACGTTGTGCCAGTTGAAATCACGGGCTCGGGCGGTGGAGTATTGGCGAAACCAGATCACGGGCGAGACGGCGCGCCACGACCAGGAGCGCGGCATCCAGAGGGAGAGGCCGGTGACGGCGAGGACGAAGAAGGCGAGGTGGCAAAGGCCGGTGATCAGTTTGCCGCGCGGGCGGCTTTCGTTGCCGTCGAAGCCGAGGACGCGGTGGAAGTCGGTCATCGTGCGCATGAACGACGCGAGGGCAGTGGAGGCGGGTTGGCGGACCTCGCCGGTGTAGGGATTGACGTAAAAGGTGGGGCTGCGACCGGCGGTGAAGGCGACGGCGGCGAGGGGGGCGGAGGAGACGACGAGGTTTTGGGGACGGGCGGCGGGATGCGCGGTGGCGCAGCGTGCTTGGAGTTCGGAGACCGGGAGGCGAGCGGCGACGACGGGAGGAGGCGCGATTTGGCGGGCGTCGCGTTCGGACCATGCGACCAACTGTTTCTCAAACGTGAGGACGGTGCCGGAGAAGCACATGATCGCGATGACGAGGCCGGAGATCAGGCCGGCGACGAGGTGGGACCAGAAAAGGATTTGGCGAAAGATCAGGCGAGGGGACGCGGGTGGGGAAAAACAGTTTGAGATCAAAAACGCGTGGTCACGCCCAGGCGAATTGCGCGGGGCGAACCAGGGGTGAGGTTGGTGTTGCTGTGCGCGGTGGCGTAGTAAGCGCGGTCGAAAAGATTTTCGATGTTGAGCTGGGCGCGGAGGCGGGCGCTGAAGCGGTAGAAGAGCGCGGCGTCGAAGCGGACGAAGCTCGGGAGGCGAACCGTGTTGTCGGTGGAGGTGAAGAGTTCGTCGCGGTAGATCGTGCCGAGGCCGAGGCCCCACTGGGTGTTTAGATCGTAACGATGCCAGAGAGAAAACGTGTGGCGGGGGAGCTGGGCGAGGCGCGCGCCGGCGACGACGGTGGCGGACTCAGTCGTGCGGAGGGTGCCGTCTTGATACGCGTAGCCACCGACGACGCTCCAGTTGCTCGTGAGGCGACCGGTGAGGCCGAGCTCGACGCCTTGGGCGCGCTGGCCGTCGACGAGGAAGGACTTGGTGGGGTCGGCCGGGTCGGTGATCGCGACGTTGCGGCGATCGAGGCGGTAGACGGCGGCGGTGACGGCGAGGTCGTGATGGAAATCCCACTTTGCGCCGAGTTCGTAGTTCGTGAATTTTTCGGGAGCGAGGGAGCGGTTCGTGAGGCTCAGGGAGGAGAGTTGCTCGCCGGCGCGGGGCACGAAGGAGGTGCTGTAGCTCGTGTAAACGGAGACGTGGTCGGCGGGTTTGTAGATGAGGCCGGCGCGCGGGGAGACGAGGTGGTCGGCGGTCGCGAGAGTCGCGGCGGTGCGGTGATTGCGGAAATCGACGGAGAAATTTTCGAAGCGGACGCCGGCGATGGCGAGGAGCGATGGGAGCAGAGTGAGCTGGTCTTGCGCGTAGACGGCGACGGTGTGGGCGACGCCGTGATTGTCGGCGTCGGTGGCGTTGGGACGGAACGTGAGGGGAAGCGTCGTGCGCGGGGCGGCGAGCGGGACGTTGATGGAGGTGGTCGTCGGACTGATCGAGGTAAAGTAACCGGTGAGGCGGAGGTTGTCGGTGGTCTGGCGGGCGAGTTCGAGGCCGGTGAGGATCTGATGACGAACGGTGCCGGTGGTGAACGGGACGACGAGGTCGGTTTGGTTGAAGAGATTGTCGCGGTCGGTGGCGTTGTTGTAGGCGGAGAGGGCGACGGTGGTGCCGGCGGCGTTCACGGGACCCGGGAAAACATTTTGGTAGAATTTTTCGTAGCGGCCGAAGCGGGTGTGGTTCCGCAGCGTGAGGCGGTTGGCGAAGGAGTGATCGAGAATGGTGTAAGCGGTGTTGACCGTGGCGTGCGTGGGGCTTTGCGCGGGATCGCCGAAGAAGGTGGTGGCGGCGGTGGGCACGGGGCGACCTTGAAACGAGGATACGCCGCGGTCGGCGCGGCGCTCGTCGTGGAAATGTTCGATGCCCGCGCGGAGCGTGGTGCGGGGGGCGAGGCGCCACGCGAGGGTGGGGTTGACGCCGTAGCGGCGGAGCGTGACGTCGTCGCGGTAGCTGGCGGCATCCTCGAAGAGGGCGGTGACGCGGTAGGCGAGGGAGGTCGTGACGGCGGCGCCGAGATCGAGGGTGGCGCGAAACTGGTCCCACGAGCCGACGGTGAGGGAGAGCTCGCGGGTGGCGGTGCCGTGGGCGTGTTTGGTGACGCGGTTAATGAGTCCGCCCGAGCCGCCGCGGCCGAAGATCATCGCGTTGGGGCCCTTCAGGACTTCGACGCGGTCGACGGTGTAGAGGTCGCGGAAATATTGGACGTCGTCGCGGACGCCATCGACGAAGAAGTCGGCGGTGGTGGCGTTGCCGCGGAGGACGGGGGTGTCGCGATTGCCCTCGCCTTGGGCGATGCCGGCGCCGGGAACATAGCGAGTGATGTCGCCGATGCTCTGCATGGCTTGGTCGTCGATCAGTTCGCGGGTGATGACGGTGATGGCCTGGGGGACATCGAGGAGGGTGGTGTCGGTCTTGGTGGCGGTGACGCTGCGCGGAGTGGCATAGCTTTGGTTGTCACGCTGGCCGTGCACCGTGAATTTTTCCAACTGTACGTCGGGCTCTTTCGACGGGAGGTAGCTGGGGGTGGTCGCCGTTTGGGCGAAGGCACCCGCAGCGAGGGCGTGCGTCACGAGGAGTGCGGCGAGCGCGTTCCGCGAGGCGGCGCGGGAGCCGAAGCGAGGCTGAACGGTGGGAGCGAGAGCGGCGGCTTTCATGGGCAAGCCGGAGTATCGCAAAATGCGCCCGCGAAATTCCACCCGACGGCGGTCTGTTTCTACCTGTGGGCGGTCAACTGGAAGGTCTTCGGATTGACGCCGAACTGGAGGCGGAAGGCGGCCGCGAAGTTGCTCGGGTTGCTGTAACCGACAATGGTCGCGGCCTCTAACACGGTGGCGTCGCCCGCGGCGAGGAGCGCATGGGCGTGCTCGAGGCGGCGGGCGCGGAGGTAGGCGAAAGGTGTCGTGCTGAAGATCTGATGGAAACCGCGTTTGAGGGTGGTCTCACTCAGCCCGACCTCGCGGGCCAGCGCGGGCAGGGCGGGCGGATGATCGAGCCGGCGTTTGAGGATCTCGGCGGCGGCGTGGATGCGATCGGCGAGCGCGCGGGTGATGGGGCCGGCGCGGGGCGAGGCGGAGTTGGCGAGCGCGGTGAGGAACTCGAGCAGCAGATCGTGGCCGCGCGCGGTGAGGGCCATCGCGCGGAACGAGCCGGCAAACGGGCAACTCAAAATCGATTCCGCGGCGAAGCGGGCGGCCGGCGTGAGCGGGAGCGTGAGGGCGGGCGCGGCCGGCCCACGCAGGAGCGCGGCACCAGGGGTCGCGTCGCCCGCGAGCAGATCGCGGAGGGCAGCTGCCTCCAGGGCGATGCAGGCGCAGAAGGTGGTCGACGGCGGCGGCGTGGCACCTAGCGCCGGGAGGAAGAGCATCGTGCCGGTGTCCGCGCGCGCCGGTGGCAGCAGGAAGACGAAATGCGCCGCCGCTGCGGAATCGGTGGCGGCGGCCAGGCCCGGGGCCCAGCGCAGCGTGGCCCCGGGCCCGAGCGGATGCTGGCCAGTGGGAGAGGATGGGAGGGAGAGGGAGGACATGGCCGTGGCGCGGACTGATCCGGGGGCGGGGCGCGAATCACTCGCGGCTCTCCGCCGTCGCGGGGAAGCGCGGCGTCACGCGCGTCGCTTGCCCCGGTCCAGAGGGGCTACGTATGGAGACCGCGGCAGGCGGAGGGCGAGGAAAATTTTCCGATTTGGTGGGGTGGTGCACCGCGCAGTCGCCAGCGTCACGTAACGCTTTCAAGATCTCGTCTCCGTCCTGCTCGGCATCGCCCTGGGTTTCTTGGCGCCTGATTCTTGGCGCCGCTCCTCGCGGGTCCCCTGCACGGCAACCAACGCCACGACCCGCTCACCTTCGCCTTCGTCCCGGCCTCTTGGCCGGCGTCGCCGTGTTCGATGGTCGGCTCCCAGCCGCCGCGCCACCCACCTCGATCGAAACACCGCCCTCCCTTCGGAGTGACGACGCTGGTTCTTTCGTTTTTCTCCTTTGCGTCTGTGCCCGCCGCCTCGCCTCAAAACGTCACGTCCACTCGCGAGTAGAAAAACGCTCCATTAAACCCGAAGGGCGAAGTCGTGCTGTAGGGTGTCGTCCCCGCGTTGTCGTTGCCGGCAGATACTCGGCCGTTCACCACGCGCGAGGCCAGATTCCGTGTCGGATAGATGTCGAAAAGATTCGCGGCACCCACCGCCCACGTCACCCGCTCGGTAAACCGAAATTTGAAGTCCAGATCGGTCACCCACTTCGCGTCGAAGATCTGCACAAGGCCCGTCTCCGTGGTCGGCCCGCCGATTTGTGGCGCGCCCCCCGCCGCGCCCGCTGCCACCGGCAGCACGCGCGTGACCGCACGCACGCGATAGCCCGGCGCGAGCGCGTCGATTTGGTCGGTCGTCGTGCTGCTCAGCGCCACCGTCTCCACTTCGCCGTAACGCATCAGCCGCAACATCGCGGAAAATCGTCCCACGTCCCAGGTGGCCGCGAGCCGCAGGTTGTCCCGCGGCTGGCCGCGCGTGAGGCGAATCTCCTCGGACAGATCGAACAGCGGCGTCGTCACGCCGAGCACGGCCAAACCCGGTGGCGTCGGGCCGACCCGGGTGAGTCGCGAAGCACTCCGGCTGTAGGCCGCCCGCCACGTCAGCGTCTGACCCGCAGCGAGCTCCCACTTGGACCGCACGACGGCATCGAAGGCGTAGATGATGCGTTTCTTCCGCTTGGCTTTTGATTGGTCGGGGCGCGCGATGTCCATGTGGTGTGCGGGGACATTTGCAGCGGTTGTGCCGACGAGAGGTGGTGGAGCTTAAGTGATTGGAGGAAAGGCGAAGAAATTTTTACGTCGAAACCGAGCGTTGGCATTGGCGGCGTTGGCGGGACGGGGGTTTCCCGGGAGTGGGACGGGAGCCTGCGCGTGGCGATGGAAGGTCGGACTGCGAACCGCAGCTCCGATTCGGTCGCGGGCGTGCGACTCGACGGAGTGGAGGAGGAGTTGGTGGCGTGGAAAGATTGATGCGAAGGAGGGAAATTTCCTCGCAGAGTCCCTTTGATGGGTAGACGGTGCTTGCGGCGACGCGCGATGTGTGCGGACGACCAACCGTCCCCCTATGCGCCTAAAAAATGCTGCGTTGCTTGTGTTGCTCGTGCTCGCCGTCGTCGGAATAGGCCGGTGGCAATTTTTCCCGTCGGGTTCGCCGGATGCCGGCGATGCGACGATGGCAGTGAAATCCAAGGTCCGCGCCGAAGTGCCTATGCCGATACCGGCGCGCGGCGTAGAATCGCAGGAGTCCGCGCGCGGCCAAACGCTCGCGCGCCTCGCCTACGCGCAGGGATGGAATCGTGAACTGGCGCCGGCGATGACGGCGTTTCGCGCGTGGGCGGAGCGCTACCG
>CAMBVX010000324.1 GCA_945871085.1 Opitutus sp. GAS368
TGGCAGGTGGAGCACCGAGGGCTCCGCGTTGAAACGTTTGCTCCTGGCCGGTCAGACCAACTTGTCCTGCTGGGTGCACCGCAGGATTTCCCCACGTTCGAAATTCGCAATCTCGCGGCCAACGGCCGGGTCTGGACCGGGAGTGGCACGACCACCCGCAGTCGCTTTCCGGAGGGAGCCGTGCCGAGCGAAAACAACTGTAGCACGGCTCTGCGGCTTTCTTATGGGGCATTTTCGTATTTTAGCGGAGGCGATATGTCAGGCGTCCCGAGCCCCACGAGCGGGGCTTGGGCTGAAATGGAATCGGCCGTGGCATGGGTCTGCGGCCCGGTTGATGTGGCGCTGTTGAACCACCACGCTTCACCCGGAGACGTCGCCAACGATTTTTTCCTGAGCGTGCTCCAACCGCGGATCCACGTTGTTTCCGTCTATGCCGCGAGCCAGCCGGGGCCGGACGTCCTCCGTCGCCTTCTGTCGGAACGTACTTACCCGGGGCCGCGCGACATCTTCACGACCAACTGGCAATGGCCCGGGCGTCGCGACCACATGGTCAAGCTCTTCGGCGAACCCGATACGGCCTGGCTGTTCGACCGGATCAGTCATATCGCCTCGAACCAAGGGCACGTTTTGGTGCGGGTCGATCCAGGCGGGGCGCACTACCGCGTGATCGTGATCGACGATCAACAGGCCGACGGAGTCGTATTATCCGTGCACGGGCCCTTTGCCGCCCGCAGCGTGAAGGCTCCATGAAGATCCCTCATCTGAAGATAATTCTTTTCGGGACCGTCCTATTCGCCTTCTGCCCCCGCCTGATGAGCGGTGAAGATATCGTTGGGAGTGAGATCGCGCCCTGGGTGCCGGGGATGCTCGATATCCATCAAATCAGCACCGGCCGGGGCAATGCCGGCCTCTACATTTTTCCGGATGGAACTTCGCTGCTGGTCGATGCCGGCGAACTTCCGCGCAAGACCCCGCGACAGACGCCGGATCGACCGGATGGCACGCGACCGGCCGGCGAATGGATTGCCCGGTATCTACGCCATACACTGAGTCGGGAGCTACACCCGGTAGTTGACTACGCGCTCATCACGCACTTCCACCCCGACCACATGGGCGGGATTTCCGGCAGCCAGCCCAAGGCGATCCACGGTGACTACCAACTCACGGGCATGACTTGGCTGGGTGAATCGTTCCGCATCGGAAAGATGCTGGACCGCGGGTGGCCGGACTACGCCTACCCGAAGGCAATCGCCGATATCGCCACGCGGAACTACCGCAGCTTTGTCCGGTGGCAGTCCGCCCACAACGGCATGAAGGCGGAACGATTCCTGCCGGGCCGCAACGACCAGATCGTCCTGCAACGGGATCCCGTAAAGTTTCCTCACTTCGAAGTGCGCAACATCAGTGCGAACGGCGAGGTTTGGACGGGGGTGGGGCGGGAGACGCGGCAGCATTTTCCTGCACTGGCGGATGTGCCGCCGGCCGACTGGCCGAACGAAAACATGTGCAGCATCGCTTTTCGTGTGAGCTACGGGAAATTCGATTATTTCAGCGGGGGCGACCTCCCGGGTATCCCGCAGGAAGGCTATCCGTTGTGGCACGATGTGGAAACACCCGTGGCGAAAGCGGTCGGCCCGGTCGAGGCTGCGCTGCTCAATCATCACGGCTATATTGACTCACAAAACGGGTTCTTCGTCGGCACCCTGCGGCCGCGCGTCTGGATCATCTCGACGTGGGATTCGGGGCATCCGACCGCGCGGGTTTGGCAACGCCTCCGGTCCGAGCGCGTTTACGCCGGGCCCCGCGATATTTTTGCCACGGATCTGCACCCGGGCACCCGCGATGTTGTCATGGGCATCGAGAAACTGGCGAGTGATCGCGGGCACGTCGTTCTGCGCGTCGCACCCGGAGGCGGAGACTACCGCGTGGTGATTGTGGACGACGCCTCCGAGAGCCACGTCGTCAAAAAAATCTTCGGCCCCTTCCAGTCGCGGTGACCGCTTTATGGAAATTTCTTGCTTCTCTCACCGGCCGTTCTGCCGGGAGTTCTTTCACCACGCGGCCGCTTGGCTGCTGCTCGCCGCCCTCTCGGGTCCGGCGGGCATTGCGGCCGAGCCGGCGAGGGATTTCACCGCGGCGCTGACGGGCAGCGTCGCCGGCACAGTGAGCAACGCCGGCACGGGTAACCTCCTCGAAGGCGCGCACGTCGAACTGCCCACCCTGGGAATCGTGGCGCTCGCGGATCGCATCGGTCGCTTCATGCTCAATGGTATTCCGGCCGGCACCCATGCTCAGCGCGCGAAATTGGGCGCCAGGGACGACCAGATCGGTCTCCAGCACAGTCAGTAGTATTTACGCCTATGAGATCGTGAAAGAGTTTTCTAGCGGGATCACGGCGAGCGGTCACGATGCGCGCCCCGATCCAATTGAGGGAACTGTGATGCTCCCGATCAAGACCGGCGCTCAATCTAAAACAACGACACGCCCGCACTGCCCCTATTGCGGCAGCCCTGTCCGTGAAAAAAACATGGAGGCTCACGCGTCGAGACGACTCAAGTGAGTCACCGCGACGGCTGTGGGCGCATCATCAACTCCTCGACAATCTTTTCGATCGCGGCGTCGTTCGGCTGGCCGTCTATTTTCCGTTTCAGGAGATACCGATGGCCGTCGTGTTCGTAACGCCAGGTGAAGGTATTATCGGGCGCGATGTCCATATAGCCGCGTGGCTCGATGTCCCAGTACTTGCGCAAACCGCGCACCGCGTAGAGCACCGCAGTCTGATCGGCGATGTGACGATCCTTCGGCTCGCCGCCGAAAAAATACTCATAAGCGGCACGCACGATATGGTTCTTGGGCAGGGCGGCGAGACGGGCGCCGGCCTTCAGGTCGCTCGGCACCGAGCCAATCTCACGGCCGACAAAGGTGAGCGGTACGGAAGGCGGCCAATGGTGGATCGCGTAGAAGGAGTTGGGCTTGTCCATCGTGAAATTATTGTTGCCAAGTTTGAGGTCGTCGCGGGCGGGTTTGCCGATGAAGTTGCCGCCCATGCACACCCATTCGCGCACCTTTCGCTGCACGGTCTCCACGCCCGAGGGCAGGCCGCGATCCGCCGGCAGCTTCAGCAGCACGGCAATGTTGCTCAGATCGCCGACCGTGACGATGACGACTGAGTGGTCGGGTTGCCCGAGCAGGAGTTCGCGATAGAACGGAGCCGCTTCGCGAACTCTCCCCTCCGTGGCGACATCTTGCGGGAAACGCCCGGCGATCTTCTGGGCATACTTGGACGGCGAAACCGGCACTGCACCTTGGAACGCGCCGACGGGCAGCGTGGGACGGCCGTAGAACGTATTAACCGCGTCGACGCACGGCGCGGACCAGGGGTTGGTCGATGACACCATCGTGGCGATCAGCTCAACTTCACCGGCGTCGGCGAGCGCATGCAGCATGGCCAACGCTCCGACGTCGTCGCAGTCGCTGTCCATGTCGGTGTCGAAGATCAGCCTGACCGGCGCAGCGCGGACGGTCCCGGCAAGGAAGAATCCGACGGCAGCGAAGCAGAACAGCGACGAGAGTGCCCTCATGGTTTGGATCTTCCCAGCGATCGCAGAACAAGGCCAGCCTGGCCGTGAGCGCAAATTTTGCCGGGACAAGCAGGCCAGGTCATGTCGCGCGCGCTGTCTCCCTTCGCTCAATAGGTCCCTTTCAGACCGAAGGTGTAATAACGCCCCATCGGCGTAGCGCTGCGGAAGCGGGCGTAGGAGGGCGTCTCGCTGCCGTAGCCATGCTCCACGACCGACTGTTTCAAGAGATTGCGCGATGTGACGGAGAACGAGAGATGCTTGGAGAATTGCCACTCGCCGCTCGCTTCGAGTTGCTGCTGGGGCGCGGTAAACAGATACGCGCCCGGACCGAGTCCGCTGAGTGTGCCGCGGCGCTGGTTTCCGCGATAATTCCAGTTCACACGCACCACGACGGGCCGACGGCTGTACGCGAAGGTGAGGTTGCCGATCTTCGGCACGGCGGTCTCGATGTTCGAGCCTGCCGCGCCTTCGACCTGGTTCAGCGTGATGTTGGCGCCGAGCCGAATCGGCCGCGCCCACGCGCCAAGATAACCGAGCCCCTGGCTGAATCCGGTTTCGAGCCCGGTCACACGGGCAGTGGAGGCGGAATTGAAGGGTGCGCCAGTGAGCGTCCAGCCCGCGAACCGCTGGTCGAGACCGAGTTCGGTGAGCGTTTCCGGCGTGAGAATCGTCGCTGGCGGCGTGACAAAGAATCCGGTAATGTCGTTCCGAAACACACCGAGGCTGGCGGAGCTGTTGTTGCCGAAATAATACTCGAGCGAGAGGCCGTAGTTCTGCGAGGTCCAAGGGCGCAGCGCGGTGTTGCGCGAGCTGATCGAGCCGGGCGCATTGGGATCGCTGTCGTCCTCGTTGATCACGAGATTGGGGATAATGTTGGCAATGTCCGGGCGGCCGAGGGTCTTCGCGGCACCTGCGGCGAGCTTCAGGTTTTCGGTGATGAGGAAGGCCACGTTGAGGCTGGGGGTGTAATGATGATAATCACGGGCGACCTTCACGCCACGTTCCACATTGGTGAGCAGCAGTTCATCCAGCGAACCCACGGCGCCCGCCTCCGGGCGGCGGATACGAGCCCCGGCGGCGTTCCGCACATAATCGCCCGCGGCATTGCGCTGCCAGACGGCATCGAGGGATTGCAGGCGGCCCTCGCCCTTGTCGGCGGTGCCCTCGTAGCGGACGCCGGTCACGAGTTGCAGGCGATTGTGCCAAAAGCTGAGGTCAGTGCGCGCGTAAAACGCGGTGATCACCTCGTTGAAGTGCTCGGAGTTCGCCATGCGGTTTCCTTCGGCCGAGACCTTGTTCAGCTGAAACTGCTGCGGGTTGGCCTGATAGAGTTCGTGGATCTTGAACGAATTGGGCCACTGCACATCGGTGGGCAGATTGAAGTAGCTGCCGGTGCGCGAGTCGGGCAGGACAAACGAGGTGTCGAGCCGGTTGTCCTCGTTGGCCGCGATGCCGTCGGCCCCGACATAGGTCCACGTGCGCGCAGCCCCGCGGCGGTCGCGCTTCTGCTCGCGGAGGTGGGTGCCGATCTTGAGCGACGCCGGGAAGGGCAGGAAGTCGAGATGTCGTTTCAGATTGAACCAGGCCGTGTGCTTGAAGTCGCTGCCGTTCTCCTTTGTCTCCCCGACGCTGTTGAGCCGGTAGTTGCCGATCGCATAGGGATCCCATGGAACCCCGGTGGCATCAGTGACGATGAAGTCACGCGGCCGGCCCTCGGCAATGTCGCGATATTTTATCGTCAGCGCGCGGGTATTGGTTAGACTAAAGGTCTGAAACCGGCCGTCCTCGGTGACCTGATACCAAGTTTTGCCCTCCGTCGAATTAATGCCGGCCTCCGTCTGCCAGAGCCGGCCTTCGAACTTGTGGGAGAGCGACCAGCCATGACTCGAGATATACTTGTGGCGCGTGTTGGTGCCGAAGTTCGTGCTACCACGACCGCCGCCCCCGTCAGTATAATCGGGACCAAAGTTGAACCCGTTCCCCACGACGGCGGTCCCGGTGTCGAAATTGAGTGTGGTCTGGATAAATGAGCTGTCACTGTGGATGCCGTTCACCCGCAACGTGATCGTGTGCTTTGGCAGCGGCCGCCAATCGACGCGGCCCGAAAGCGAAATGCGTTCTCCGCCCGAGGGGCCGCCCGTCACGCCGTAGTTGCGCAGGAAAGGCGTGGCCGCGGTCACACCCGGCACGCCCGCTTGGCTGAAACTGTAAGTGGAGTTCGAACGGTGAAAATCGCGCAGCGTGTTGATCCAATCGCCGCTCACCGCGATACCGAGCGTCTTCGTGAGCGGGTTCTCATAACCAAAGCTGACCACGGGGGTGAATTGATAGGCGCGGTTGCTCTCGCGGCTCGGCGCCTTCTCCCAGAAAAACGCGCGCGCTTCTTCGAATTGCGAGGCGACGCGGAAGCGAAATTCCGGTTTGGTTCGCTCGAACGCAGTGCGCGTGACCATGTTCACCGTGCCGCCAAGGCCTTCCGACGACATGTCGGGGGTGGAGACTTTGTGCACCTCAATTCGGCTGACCGAACTCATCGCCTGCGCTTCGAGTTCCGTCGACCGGCTGAACGCAATCGCCCCCGTCGAGGCGATGCTCTGCCCATCCATGAGCATCGGCGTGAAATTCGCGTCGAATCCACGCAGGCTGATGCTGCGCACCTGGCCGCTCACATATTCGGGCTGCACGCCGGGAAGAAACTTGATGAAGTCGCCCACGTTGTTGTCGACCGATTCGCCATAGGCGTCCGTCGATACGACCGATTTGATGTTCGACGAATAGCGCTGCTCGTTGAGTGCAATCGCACTCGCGTTGGTTTCGCGCTCGGCGATGACGGTGAACGCGTCGAGCTTGATTACGCCCGCGCCCGCGATGTCGGCGCGCGACAAGACAAAATCGTGCCGCACGAGACCGCCGGAGGTGACCGGGATGCTCGCGACCTGCGACGCGAGGCCGGTGTAGTTGACCTTGAGGCGCACGCTGCCGGCCGGCGCATTGGCGATGCGATACTCGCCCGCTTCGTTGGTGAATGCCACGATGTCCGTGCCGTCGATCGTCACGCGCGCGTTGGTGAGATAGAAATTGTTCGTGGCGTTCAGCACGCGGCCTTCGATGCTGCCGCGCGACGCCGTTTGCGCCGATGTTTGCGCGGTTGCGAGCAGCGCGGCCAATGCGACGAGGTGCCGCCAGTGGCGGAGGGCGGTCGTGAGTTGGGGGAGGAATTGCCTGGCCGGTTTCATGATGGGGTTGGGTGGAGTCTGCGCCCAGCGGGCGCATCGCCAGATTTGCGCAAGCGGCACCCCTTTACGATTTGATTCTGCTGAAAAACCCTCGGGCGTGCATCAATCAGATGAGGACCCTGAGATAGGGATGGAAGTCAGGCGCCGCGCGCACGGATGGCGGGCGTATCGCCGGCCCCACGGCCGAAAGCCGCAGTCGCGCTCCCTTCAAAGCAGCACGAGGTCGTTGCGGTGGACGACTTCGAGGCGTTTGCGTGACGGATAGAGGGCCGCGACGGCTGCGCTTTGTTGCTCGGCGATGGCGGGGATCTCCTCGGAGGAGAAAGTAGATTTGCCGCGCGCGAACACGGTGCCCTCGGGTCCGGCGATGTTGACGATATCGCCGGCGGCGAATTCGCCGGATGATCCGGTGACGCCGACGGCGAGGAGGCTGCGGCCCTGGTCGCGCAGCACCGGGACGGCGCGTTCGTTAATCGTGATCGTGCCGGCGGGGCGTTGGAAAAAGGCGAGCCAGCGTTTTTTAGATTCCATTGGCAGGCCGCTGGGGACGAAGAACGTGCCGGGGCCGCGACCGGCGAAGAGCCGGGAGAGGATGTTGGGTTCACTGCCGCTGGCGATGAAGACACCGCAGCCGCCTTTCGTGGCGAGTTTGGCGGCAGTGATTTTCGAGATCATGCCGCCGGTGGCGGTCTCGTCCGTGGTGCCGCCGGCCATCGCCTCGATCTCGGGCGTGATACGTTCGACGACGGGCAGGATTTGTTTCGTGCCCTTCATGTCGATGAGGCCGGGTGCCGTGGAAAGGATCACGAGGTGCTGGGCCTCGACGAGGCTGGCGACCATGGCGGAGAGGGTGTCGTTGTCGCCGAACTTGATCTCGGCGGCGCTTACGGTGTCGTTTTAGTTGATGATCGGGATCGTGCCGTAAGCGATGAGTTGGCGTAAAGTTTCCTTCACTCCGAGGTAGCGAGAGCGGACGCGGAGGTCGTCGTGGGTCAGGAGAACTTGGGCGACGGTGAGGCCGTGGGCGGCGAAGCCAGTCTGCCACGTCTGCATGAGGCGGGACTGGCCGATGGCAGCGCACGCTTGTTTTTTCGCGATTTCTTTCGGCTTTTTCAAAAGACCGAGGGAACCCATGCCGAGGCCGACGGCACCGGAGGAGACGACAATGATTTCCGTGCCGCGAGCGCGGAGAAAGGCGATCTCCGCGCAGACGGCGGCGATGCGCGCGGTATCGAGCTGGCCAATGCCGGTGGTGAGGACACCGGTGCCGAGTTT
>CAMBVX010000325.1 GCA_945871085.1 Opitutus sp. GAS368
CCCCTCCCATGTCCAAATGGCTCCTCGTTGACGGTTTTAATCTCATCTATCGCTGCTATTTTGCGCTGCCGGATTTGACGCGGGCCGACGGGTTTCCCACCGGCGCGTTGCACGGTTGGGTCAAGTCGCTGTGGAAGCTCGCCGACCAGGAGAAGGTCGAGGGCACGTTGGTGTTTTTTGATCTCGGCGGGTCGCAAGACCGCCTCGCGCTCCACCCGACCTACAAAGCCCAACGCGAGGAAATGCCCGAGGCCCTGCAAAAACAGATCGATCCCGTCAAGGCGCTCACTCGCGCCATGGGGCTCGTCGGCATCGAACAGCACGGCGTCGAGAGCGACGACTTGCTCGCCGCCCAGGCGGTCGCCTTTGCCAAGGCGGGCCACGAAGTCATCATCCTCAGTAGCGACAAGGATTTTGCGCAGATCGTCGGTCCACAAATCAAAATGATGCTGCCCCCTCCGGCAGCGAACCCGAAGCTTGGTTGGCGGCTCCTCGACGCCGCGGGGGTGCTGGAAAAATTTGGCGTGCCGCCCGCGCAAATCGCCGAATACCTCGCCCTCGTGGGGGACACGGCCGACAACATTCCGGGGATAACCGGGGTCGGCCCGAAGACGGCGTCCAAGTGGTTGGCCGAGTGGGGGAGTCTGGAGGGCGTCATCGCCCACGCCGCAGAATTGAAGCCCGACCGCTTCCGTGCACCGGTCGCCGCCGAGGCCGAAAAACTCCGCCGCAACCTCCAGCTGACGACCCTGAATCTCTCGCTCGCGACCCGGCCCGCCGAAAAAACCGCGCCGGAAGTTGCCGAGCTGTTGCGCCTCCTCGAAGCCTATGAGATGCGTGGCACCCTCGCCGAAGCCCGCCAGCGCTACTATCAGGCAGAGCTGTTCTGAGGACGGAGGACAGAGAACAGAGGACAGCGAACAGAGAACAGCGAACAGAGAACAGACTATGCAGATCACTCACTTTACAGAACTGCGAGTTTACCAGCGGGCATTTGAATTGGCCGCGCGCATTTTCGTTATTTCGAAACGGTGGCCACCGGAGGAACGGTATTCGTTGACCGATCAGATTCGACGTGCGGCCCGATCAGTAGGCGCGAATATTTCTGAATCTTGGGGGAAGCGCCGCTACGAAGCACATTTCGTGAGCAAGCTTTCGGACGCCGATACCGAGAATCACGAAGTGGAGCACTGGCTCCTCACCGCTCATCGTGACGGTTATCTTTCCGACGCCGAGTCCACTTCGTTGCTCGCTGAAAAACGGGAGATCGGGAAAATGCTAGGCTCTATGCTGCTGAACCCCGCGCCTTTCTTGCTCAAATAAGCGCCTCTTTTCCGCCCTCTGTCCTCTGTCCTCCGCCCTCCGCCCCGGTTTACCGCCCCTCTTTCGACTCTCCCTTGGGATCAAAAATATAGCCGATGCCATGCACGGTGCGGAAGGCCGACAAATCGCGACCGTGTTCGAAGAACAACTCTCGCACCTTCACGACGTATTGATCCAGCGAACGACTGCGCACATCGGCGTGGACGCCCCAGACCGAATGAATAAGGGCTTGGCGCGTGATGACGTGGCCTTGGTGCGCGTTGAGGTAGGCCAGAATGCCGAGTTCCTTGCGGCCCAGTTTGAGGACCGCAGCCTGCGGGAAGCCGATCTCCAAACGCTCCGGAGTGATCGTCGCGCCACAAAAATCAAACGGGTCGTCGCTGATCTTGACGTTTTTGGTGACGTTCTGATCGGCCTTCGTTTCGGTCCGGCGGAGCACCGCCCGAATCCGGGCCACTAATTCAGGATAGCTGAAGGGCTTGGTGACATAATCGTCGCCGCCCATATCGAGCCCCTTCACCTTGCTCGTCTCTTCAATGTTTCCCGTCAGGAAAATGACCGGGACGGTGATGCCGGCTGCTTTGAGTTCTTCCATGAGGGAGAATCCCGATTGGTCGGGGAGCGTGATGTCGAGCAGCAGCAAATTGGCGAAGTTCTTCTTGAGGAACTTGGAGGCGTGCGCGGCGCGACTGCAGACCTGCGTGTGCATCCCGGCTTTTTCCAGATGCAGGGAAATCAGTGCGGCCAACTCCGCTTCGTCCTCAACGATGACGATCAGCGGCTTCGACTCAGGGTGGGGGGGGGGCGTGGTAGGCATAGCCAAACTGCTCATGGGTATCTTAGCGGCGCGGGGTCTTGTCAACCCATGCGCCGACCGTACGACGGACAGAGCGGCGAAGAGGAAATTGCTTGAAGGCGTTCGCTGCGGCGTGTCCCTTGGCCGCGTGTCCGAAAAAGCACCACTCCTGATGCTCGGTCTGCCCAAGGGCAGCCTTGAAGAATCGACCAAGAACCTGTTCGCGAAAGCGGGCTGGAAAATCACCACGAGCTCGCGCTCCTACAAGCCCTCGATCGATGACCCCGAACTCGACGGACGCTTCGTGCGCGCGCAGGAAGTGAGTCGCTACGTAGAGCACGGCTTTTTCGATTGCGGCCTGACCGGTCACGATTGGGTGCTGGAAAACGGGTCGGATGTCGTCGAGGTCTGCGACTTGATTTACAGCCGCGCCTCCGCCGTGAAGGCCCGTTGGGTGCTCTGTGTGCCCGAGTCTTCCCCCGTCAAGACGATCGCCGACTTGGCGGGCAAGCGCATTGCCACCGAACTCATCAACACCACCAAGCGCTACTTCGCGCAGCAGGGCGTGGAGGCCAAGATCGAGTTTTCCTGGGGCGCGACCGAAGTAAAGGTGCCCGACCTCGTTGACGCGATCGTGGACTTGACCGAGACCGGAAATTCGATTCGCGCGAACAAGCTCCGCATCGTCGACACGCTCTTGGAAACCAACACCAAGTTCATCGCCAACAAAGCGAGCTGGGCCCATCCCGCGAAGCGGAAGAAGATCGAGACGATTGCGCTCCTCCTGCGCGGTGCGTTGGAAGCCGGTTCCAAGGTTGGCCTCAAAATGAATCTCCCTAAATCCGCGCTGGAGGCGGTCTCAAGATCACTGCCCTCCCTCCGCAATCCCACGATCTCCCAGCTCAGCTCGCCGGATTGGATCGCGCTCGAGACGATCATCGACGAAAGTGTCGTTCGGGAAATTATTCCGCAGCTCAAGGAACTCGGCGCCGAAGGCATCGTCGAGTATCCCCTCAACAAAGTTGTCTACTGAGCCGCTCTCTTTCCGACTCCGATCATGAGCAAAGTCACCCTCGGCCTCCTTCAGCACGCCTGCGGCGCTGATCCCAAAGCCAACCTCAAGAAGACCCTCGCGCTCACCGAGCAGGCCGCGAAAAAGGGCGCGAAGATCATCTGCACTCAAGAGCTGTTCCGTTCGCAGTATTTTTGCCAGTGCGAGGACCACGCCTACTTCGATCTCGCCGAACCCATTCCGGGTCCGAGTTCTGCGGCCTTCCAGAAAATCGCGAAAAAATATGGCGTCGTGATCATCGCGTCGCTTTTCGAGCGGCGCGCGTCCGGCCTTTACCATAACACCGCCGTCATCATCGACGCCGACGGCTCGCTGCTCGGGATCTACCGGAAGATGCACATCCCGGATGATCCGTTGTTCTACGAAAAGTTCTATTTCACGCCCGGCGACACCGGCTTCCGCGCGTGGCAGACCAAATACGGCAAGATCGGCGTGCTCATCTGCTGGGATCAATGGTATCCCGAGGGCGCGCGCCTCACTTCGCTGCAAGGTGCCGAGGTTCTTTTTTATCCGACCGCGATTGGCTGGCATCCGAAAGAGAAGGCCGAATATGGCGCCAACCAACATGGTGCTTGGGAGATCATTCAACGCAGTCATGCCGTGGCCAACGGTTGCTACGTCGCTGCCGTCAATCGCATCGGACTGGAGCAACCCATCGGTGGCGATGGCCTTGAGTTCTGGGGCCAGAGTTTCGTGGCGGGCACCAGCGGACAAATTCTCGCGAAAGCGAGTGTCGACCGAGAGGAAATTCTCCTGGTCCCGATCGACCTCGGCAAAGTGGACGTGACCCGCACGCATTGGCCGTTCTTGCGTGACCGCCGGATCGACGCCTACGGTGATCTCACCAAACGATTTATCGACTGACCTGTCCCGCCGTGCCGATTTCCAAAGATCCTCTTCCTCTGACCCCCGACTCCAAGACGCCAACGCCCAAGGCGCTGGGTTTCCGCATGCCCGCCGAGTGGGAGCCGCAGGCCGCCGTGTGGCTTTCATGGCCACATAATCTCGCGACGTGGCCCGCTCACTTTCGCATGATTCCCGCGAAGTTTGCGGAGATCGTCGCCCGGATCAGTCGCTACGAGGAAGTCCGGATCAATGTCGCCGATCCGCTCCAGCAGCGCGCGTGGTCGTTGATCGCCAAGGCCAAGGCGGTGCTTTCGCGCGTCACGCTTTACGATCATCCGACCAACGATGCGTGGTGCCGTGATCACGGTCCGATCTTCGTGAAAAACGACCAGACCGGAGAGGTCGCGGTCACCGATTGGGAGCATAACGCGTGGGGTGGAAAGTATCCGCCGTTCGATCTTGATAATACGATCCCGCCGAAGATCGCCGAGGCCCTCGGCCTTCGTCGCTTTGAGAAAAAGATGATCATGGAGGGTGGCTCGCTCGACGTAAACGGTGCTGGCCTCCTGCTCACGACCGAGTCGTGCCTGCTGAACAAGAACCGCAACCCGAAGATGTCGAAGGCGGCGATTGAGCGGGCGTTGCGCGACTACCTCGGCGTGCAGACGATTTACTGGCTCGGTGATGGCATCGTCGGTGACGACACCGATGGGCACGTCGACGACACGACGCGGTTCTTCTCGGCGGATGGGATCGTGACGGTCGTCGAGAGCAACAAGCGCGATAAGAATCACCCGATCCTGCGCGACAACCTCGCGCGGCTCCAAGCTCTCCGCACCCCCGACGGGAAAAAATTCAACATCGTGACGCTCCCGATGCCGAAGCCCGTTTTCTGCGAAGGCCAACAAATGCCGGCGAGCTACGCCAATTTCCTTGTCATTAACGGGGCCGTCCTGATGCCCACTTTCCAACAGCCCAAGCGAGATGCCGAGGCCGCCGAAGTGCTCGCGGCGTGTTTCCCGGGCCGCGAGATCATTCCCATTGATTGCTTGGAACTCGTCTGGGGCCTCGGGACGCTGCACTGCATTTCGCAGCAGCAGCCCGCCTAGTCCATGAGACGCCCGTTCGTGCTGTGCGCGGTGCTCTCGCTTGCCGTTTTTAGCGGTTGCGAGTCCCTCGCCGAGGCGACGACTAGCGTGCGCGATAGGATCGCCGCCCGCGAGCAGCCCCGCACGCACACCTACAAAGTTGCCCAGCGCCCGACCTACGAGGCTGCCCGACTGGCCGTGGAGCAGATGGGTTTTCGTTTCATCCGCGGCGGGGCGGCTCAAGGTGAACTTGAAGCCGTTAGCGGTCTCGCCTCGGGCGACACGCTGCGCAGCTCCCGGCAGATCACCCTCAAGCTGCGGCTCAACCCCACACTCGATGGCGGCACGGAGGCCTCATTGTTGCTCTCCGAGGTAATCGAAAGCGATTCCCGTGGACGCGCGGGCCAAGGCACCTCGGCGGCGTTGCGGGATACGCCGCTTTACGAGGTGTTCTTCCGCAACGTCCAGCTCGCCCTCGACGCCCCGCGAAAGAACTGAGGCACTCCGAACGGAGCGGCGCTTGCCCAAGCGCCGATGGAAGTGATCGAGCCGGGCGAGTGGGCTGCCCCGCATCGACGCGGAAGGGCGTAGATCTGCTGAAATGAAACCGGGCGCTCGGGAACGCGCCCCGCCGTTGTGATCCCGTCTCTTTTTCATTTTTCCTCGACGAATTTCCTCTGAAAATACGCTTGCGGCTCCGCTGCGCTCTCAAGACTCTGCCCCTTCGCGGTCTCAGCTATTGGTCAAGTCGACGTCGCCGCGATGCTCCCGTCGACCCTTCCGTTAGTTCAACAGTCAACCCAAGGCTCCGCTTTCCGGCGGAGCTCTCACCGGTGGTCTGGCGTCTCTGGAGCAGGGTGTCGGTTTACCGGTTTCCGCGTTATGAGTTCCATCATGCAAGAGCTGCTCGAGCAGTCCTCCTTCGATAAATTGAAGCAGGGTGCGATTGTTCCGGGCGTTATCACTGAAATCCGCCAGCACGAAGTCGTCGTCGACATCGGCGGCAAATCTGAAGGCGTCATCCCCGCCCACGAATTCCTCGACATCGGCGAGCTCCAAATCGGCTCCACCATCGAGGTCCTCGTCGAAAAACTCGAAGACAAGAGCGGCGCTCCCGTACTCTCCTTCGACCTCGCCGAGCAAAAGAAGAATTGGGACAACATCCTGACGAAGTTCCCCGAGGGTTCCGTGGCCGCCGGCCGCGTGAAGGCCAAGGTCAAGGGCGGCCTCATCATCAGCATCGGCGTCGATGCGTTTATGCCGGCGTCGCACATCGACATCCAGCCCCCCAAGAACCTCGATCAATACGTCGGCCAGACCTATGATTTTAAGGTTCTCAAAATCAACGTCGAGCGGAAGAACATCGTGCTCTCCCGCCGCGAACTCATCGAAGAGCAGCGCACCAGCAAGCGCCGCAATCTCCTCGAGTCGATCCAGCCCGGCCAAGTCCGGAAGGGTATCGTCAAAAATATCACCGACTTCGGCGCGTTCATCGACCTCGACGGTATGGATGGCCTGCTCCACATCACCGACATGAGCTGGGGCCGCATCTCTCACCCAAGCGAAATGGTGAAGCAGGGTGAAGAGATTCAAGTCATGATCATCGAAGTGAACCGCGACAAAGAGCGCGTTTCCCTCGGCCTCAAGCAGACCACGAAAAATCCGTGGGACGAGATCGACCGCAAGTTCCCCGTCGGCGCCAAGGTTCACGGCAAAGTCGTCAACCTTGTGCCCTACGGTGCGTTCATCGAGATCGAGCCCGGCGTCGAAGGCCTCGTGCACATCACTGAGATGTCCTGGACCAAGCGCATCACCAAGCCCTCCGAACTCCTCAAGGTCGGTCAGGAGCTGGATGCGGTTGTCCTCGGTATCCAGAAAGATGAACAGAAGATCTCGCTCGGCCTCCGCCAGCTGGAGCCGAACCCGTGGGATATGGTTCGCCACAACTACCCGATGGGCGCTCGCGTCCGTGGCAAGGTGCGCAACATGACCACCTACGGCGCCTTCATCGAACTCGAAGAGGGCATCGACGGTATGGTGCACGTCTCCGACATGTCGTGGACCCGCAAGGTCAACCACCCCTCCGAAGTCCTCAAGAAGGGCAACGAAGTGGACGCGATCGTCTTGGACGTCGATTCCTCGCAGCAGCGCATCAGCCTCGGTATGAAGCAGCTCGCGGTTGATCCATGGTCCGACATCGACGCCTTCTTCAAGATCGGCGACGTCGTGCAGGGCACGATCAGCAAGATCACCTCCTTCGGCGCCTTCGTGGAGCTCAAGGATGGCATCGACGGTCTCGTGCACATCTCGCAGATCAGCGAGGAGCGCATCGACAAGATCAAGGACGTGCTCAAATCCGGTCAAGTGGTTAGCGCACGCGTCATCAAGATCGACCGCGAAGAGCGTCGCTTGGGGCTTTCGATCAAGGCTGCGAACTACTCTTCCGAGCAGCTCGCCGCCGAGACGACCGCCTACGAGGCGTTGAACCGCAGCGCGGGCAACGACATGATGAACCTCGGCGACATCCTCGACGAAGCCTCCAAGAAGAGTTAACGCGACTCAAACCTAGGGCGCCCGCTCGTCGACGCCCCGAAAAGACTCAAGCCGTCCGGAGTAATCCGGGCGGCTTTTTACTGCCGCCGCGACGAGCTTGTTGAGTCATACCCGTCAAGCTGACGTCGACTGCCTGCCTCCACGTCCACCCGACTCATTCCCATTCGCGTTCACTGTGACGAGCCCAACTGACCGGGAGGTAGGAGCCTGCTTGCGGGCGATTTCTCCATCGTGAACGCGACTTAAAATAACGGGTCCGCCGAGGACTCGAATTACTTTTCCTCGCCGAACACTCACCGTGTCCCCTATTTCCTTTTCCATGTCTTCATCGTTTCGTGTTCGTTTCATCATTCTTCGTCTCCTTCCGCTGTTTGCGACCGGTGCGGTCGGTCTAAGCGGACAGGGCACGCC
>CAMBVX010000326.1 GCA_945871085.1 Opitutus sp. GAS368
CCGCGCGGGGCGTAAACCACCGTCCAGGGTTTCCCCTCAATTGGCCCGATGGCGAGATGCCGTAACTCGCCCGGGTTTCTTGACGAGAGCGTGACGACAGAACCCTGCCGAAGAACACCTGCCTCGGCCAAGCTCATGCCATGCTTTACCTGATTGCCGGGATTTTTAACCAGATCCCAATCGAACTTCACGTTTGAAATCAAAATTGTGCTATCAAACGCAGCAAGTCTCGTCTCGCAGGACTGCAAGTAGGCATGATTCACACGCCGTACGTTGCTGGCACGATGACCCGCCGGGGATTCAACCAACGCCTCGCCGACTCATTCCTTCATTTACCGAGGCCAGCACAGCCCCTCTTCCCATCAATTATCGAGGTCAGGCCCACGTCGGCCATTTTTACAGCCTTCCACCCTGGCTCGCCCGAAAGAATCTTTTTTTGACGAAAGCGAAAAGCATCCTGTCAGATTTCGACGCTTCCGGCTGATACTATGAAATGGCCGACATGACCCCCGAACAGATGAGCCAGTTCGTCGAGCGCCTCACGGCGGCGCAAAGCGCACTCTACGGGTCCATCCACACCTTGCTGGCGGGCTCCACGGATGCGGCGGACGTGTTGCAGGAAGCCAATCGCGTGCTCTGGCGGAAAGCAGCGGCCTACGACGCCACGCGGCCGTTTTTACCGTGGGCTCTGACGGTGGCGCGGTTCGAAGTGCTGGCGCATCGCAAACGCCAATCCCGCGACCGCCTGGTCTTCGACGACGAATTGCTGGGCAAGATCGCGGAAGAATATGAGCGCCAATCCGCCCGCGGCGGCGCGTTGCACGCGCTGGAGCACTGCCTGCAGAAACTACCTCCCGCCCAGCGCGAGCTCGTCGATCAGCGCTACCTGCGAGGCGAATCGGTGAACGACATTGCCGTGCGCCAGGGCCGCGCCGCCAACGCCGTCTCGGCCCTGCTCTATCGCATCCGCAGCCTCCTCGCGGCCTGCGTGAACCACTCTCTCGCCAAGGACGAGCCCGCATGAGCGAGCCGGAGTCCGCACTTCCTCGGTTGGTGCAGGCCGTGCTCGACGGAACCGCGACGCCCGAACAACACACGCGGCTGGCGGACCTGTTGCGGGCAGACACCCTCACGCGCACCGAATATGTCCAACAGCTGCGGCTCGATGCGCTGCTGCACTTCACCGGGGGTGCCGTCGCCAAAAAAACTTTCCTCGCGCCCACCCTCACACCGAACCTCACGCCGCCCATCGCGCCCCCCGCCGCATCCACGCCCGGCCGCAGCCTGCGGTTTCCCCCGTTTCGCCTCGCCGCGGCTGCGGCCGCGGCGGCGGCGGCGGCGAGCCTTCTCCTCGGCGCCACTGCGCTCTGGTGGTCCCAACGCGGCGTCGAAGTGGAGATTGTCCGCGCCGTGGAAATCGCCGCGACCCATTGGCAGGCGGGGACCAAGGTGCGGCTCAACCATCTCTCACTGCCCCAGGGTCGCGTCGAATTTCGCCTGCCCTCCGGCGTGTGGCTCGAGGTGGTGGCACCGGCGGAGCTGCAATTCCTCAACGCCCTGCACGTGCGCGTCTCGCTCGGACAGGTCACCGCCAACGTCGGCGACCGCGGCAAAGGCTTCGTCGTTGACACCGCTCAGACCAAGATCGTGGACCTCGGCACGAAGTTCGGCGTGGCCGTGCCGAACTCCGGACACACCGACGTGGTCGTCTTTCAGGGCGAAGTGGAGGTGTTCGACCGTAAATCCAAGCGGCCCTCCGACGCGCCGTTGACCCGACTCGTTGAGGGCGAAGCCGTGCGCGTCGATGCCCAGCGCCAACTGAGCCGCATCGTGAACGTCACCTCCGGCCCGCGCGCCGACGCCTGGTCCACGCACGGTGGCGACACCGGCGCGGTTATCGCCGCCGTGCGCGACAATCTCCGCGATCCGGCCGAACTCTTCTACTACCGCATTCTGGCGGGCGGCCTACGCGAAGACGCGCCAGCCTTCGTCGCCAAGCGCCACGAGTGGAACGGCCTCGATGCCGCCGGCCTCCCCGCGGAATTGCTCGGCGCCGATCTGGTGCAGACCTTCCCCAACGACCGCGCCAACACCGCGCTCGAAATCGTCGTCACCGTTTCGCGGCCCGCCGCAGTGTATGTCCTGATCGACAGCCGCAGCGCCCCGCCCACCTGGCTCACGGAAAAATTTACCAATACCAACGCCCTCATCGGAATGGAAAACGCCCCACTCCTCGCGAGCGGCAAAACTGTTGGCCAAGGCCCGGGTCTCGGCAACATGGCCCCTTTTTCCGTCTGGCGACACGACCTCCCCCAAGGCGGCTCACTCACACTCGGCCCGCCGCGCGACTCACCCGCCGAGCACTCCGCCACCCCGCCTTGGATGTATGGCATTGCGGCGAAACCACTCTGAACCCAATCCCCTCCTTTCTTTTTATTTCATGAAAAAATTCCCGGCCCCGCTTCCCTTCTTCGTCCTGTGCCTCGCGCTCATTGTGGGCCCGGTGCCCTCGCCGGGCCATGGCGCTGCGGCCGCCACTGTCCCTGGCCCTGCCGCGATAACGTCGGACATCATCGTCTTCGGCGGCACGCCCGCCGGCATCATGTCCGCCGTCGCCGCCGGTCGCAACGGCGCGAAGGTCATCCTCATCGAACCCAGCTATCTCATCGGCGGCCTGATGAGCGGTGGCCTCCACAAAACGGACATCGGCAAACGTGAAACCATCGGCGGACTTTCCGCCGAATTTTTCCAACGCGTGATGGCTTTCTACACGCAGACCTACGGCGCCAATTCCCCGCAAGTGAAAGCCCTCGACTACACCCAGGACCCGAAGACGCGCGGCGGTTACTATTTCGAGCCGAAGATCGCACTGCAGATTTTCCGCGAGATGCTCGCCGAAGCTCACGTCACCGTGCGGACCAAGGAACAGTTGCACTCCGTCGACGCCGTCGCCGGGCAGATTCGCAGTCTCGTGACGCGCCACTACGCGACCGGGGCCGAGACGCGTTTCACGGGAACCATCTTCATCGATGGCTCCTACGAGGGCGACCTCATGGCGCAGGCCGGCGTGCTCTACCGTGTGGGCCGCGAGGCCCGCGCCGAATATAACGAGTCCCTCGCCGGCCTCACCGAAGGCCCCGCCGAGTATCTGGGCACGGGCGACCACCGCGTCCAATCCTACAACGTCCGCAGCACGATCAGCGTCGACCCGGCCAATCGCGTGCCGATTCCGAAGCCGAAGCAGTATTTCCGCGACGCCCACGCGCACCTCATCACCACGATCAACACCCACGGTCTCAAACGCCTCGTCGAACTCTATCCCGACCGCGACCGCTGGGCCGAGATCAACGGCAAACTGGACCCCAATAAAGCCGACTTCATCGGCATGAACCTCGGCTACAGCGAGGGCGACTACGAGCAGCGCGCCCGCATCACCGCCAAGGTTCAGGACTACTGGCTCAGCCTCTGGTATATGCTCCAAAACGACCCCGAACTTCCCGAGGCCTTCAAGGCCGATGCGCGCAACTACGGCCTCCCCAAAGACGAGTATCTCGAAAGTAACCACATCACGCCGCAGATCTACGTGCGCGTCGCGCGCCGCATGCAGGGCCGCTATTTTCTCACGCAAAACGACGTGCACCGCGACCGCTTCAAGCCCGACACCATTTGTATGGGCAGCTACGGCACCGATTGCCACGGCATCCAGATGATCCAAACCGACGCCGGCCTGAAACTCGAAGGCGACTTCAACGGCGCCGCCGACGCCTACGAAATTCCGTATCGCAGCCTCACGCCCTACGGCGTGAAAAATCTCCTCGTCGTCGCCGCGATCTCGGCGTCCCACGTCGCCTACTCCAGCGTGCGCATGGAGCCCGTCTTCATGATGCTCGGCCACGCCGGCGGTCTCGCCGCCCACCTCGCCCTCGCCGGCCAAACCTCCGTGCAGGACATCTCCATCGCGAAACTCCAAGCCGGCCTCACGGCCTCCGGCCTGCCGCTCAAAGCCCCCTACCGCCCGTGGGTTGAAATTCGCGCCGCGCAAAACGGCCCCTACCAGCCCGGCACTCCCATCGACTTCGAGGTCGTCGCACGCGACGTGCGCGCTCCACTCACGCGCTTCGCGTGGACGTTCGACGGCAGCGGCGCCGTCCAAGGCACGGCCAACAAGGCGCGCTTCACGTTTCCTCACCCCGGCAAATACTCGGTCATGCTCCTCGCGTGGGAGGGAGAAAAAAACTTCGCCCTGCCCGCCGTTCTCGACCTCACCGTCGAAGGCGCCGACTCGCCCAACCGCGAGGTGCACTACACACACGCCACCACCGTCGGCCGCTGGACGCGCTCGCGCGGTCAGGAAATCGAATACCGCAATCGCGTCGGCCTCCTCGATGAAAACAAACGCGACGGCCAGTCCCGCGCCGAATTCACCACCACGTTGCCCAAGTCCGGCCGCTATCGCGTCGCCGTCGCCTACGCCACCGTCAGCAACCGCGCCACCAGCGTTCCCGTGCAGATCGCGCACGCCGACGGCACCACGACCATAAAGATCAACCAACGTAAAAAGGACTCACCCTTCGCCTTCGTGCCCGTCGGCGATTACCGCTTCAAAGCCGGCGAGCCTGCGACCGTCGTCCTCACCAACGCGGGGGTAAACGGCTACGTGCAGATCGACACGGTGCGCTGGCTCTGGCTCGGTGAGTGACGATGAACCCTGCGCGCCACTCCACGCGACCCCTCCTCACGCTCCTCTGCGCTCTCACGTGCGCCGTCACCGCGGCGCCGACGTCCAAGCTCACGCCCCACCCCGCCGCGCGGCCCAACACCCATGCACCCGGCGAGGTGGATCGCCCCGAACTCGTCCCTTTCATCGTCGCCGATCCCACGTCACTCCCCGGCATCGTCGTCGATGAAACGGCCGCGACGCTCGTCGGCGCGTGGCAATATTCCACGCACACCCCTCCCTACGTCGGCCTCGGCTACCTCCATGATCTGCGCGCCGAAAAAGGAGCCAAGTCCGCCACCTTCACCCCCGCGCTCCCGCGCGCCGGCTGGTATGAAGTGCGCCTCGCGCACTGCTCCAATGTCCGCCGCACCACCACCGCGCCCCTCACGATCCGCCACGCCGACGGCGAGACCCTCGTCCGCGTCAACCAGCGCGAGGAGCCGCCGCACGCGCGCCTCTGGCGCACGCTCGGCACGTTTCGCTTCGCCGCCGGTCGCGCCGGTTTCGTCCGTATCGACAATTCAGGCACGGCCGACGGCTACGTGATCGCCGACGCCGTCCAGTTTCTCCCTGTCCCGTCCCCTGCTACCCCGAACCCATGAACCACCCGACCCCACCCCGCCGCCCGATCTTTCGCGCGCTCGCCACCGCATTCGTCCTCGGCGCACTCGCTCCGCTTTCGTTTTCGCAAGCCACGCCCGCGCAGCCGCCCGCCGAGCCCGAAGACGTCGTCACGCTCCGCGAGTTCCAAGTCTCCGCCGCACGCGCCACCTCCGCCTACCTCGCCAACGAATCCACCGCCGGCACCCGCACCGGCGCGAAGCTCACCGAGACGCCCTACTCCGTGCAGGTGCTCACGAATGAGTTCATGAACGATTTCCAGCTCTTCGAAATGGCGGACCAGCTCCGCTACGTCGCCGGCGCGTTCTCCGGCGCCGAAGACACCGGCGCGAACAACGGTCGCACCCTCCGCGGTTTCTCGCCGCCCGTGCTGCGCGATGGCTTCTCCCGCGCCAATCCGCCCAACCGCGCCACCGTCGACCGCGTCGAAATCATCCGCGGTCCCGTATCGACGCTTTACGGACAGTCGAGTCCGGGCGGCCTCATCAACTACGTCTCGAAACGCGCCAAACGCACGCCGCGCTACTCGCTCACCGCCACACTCGGTGACTCCTACGGTTTCCAACGCTTCGCCGCCGACGCCACCGGCCCGCTCGTGAAGGACAAACTCTTCTACTACGCCGTCTACGCCCACGATTACACCGACAGCGACCTGCAGTATTTCTACAATCAGAAGGATCTCTACGCCGCCGGACTCACCTACGTGCTTTCGCCGCGCACCTCGGTCACCGTCGCGTGGGAGCGCCAGGTCATCGAGTCCAACCAGGGCGACACGATTCCCCTTCTCCAAGTCGCCGCCCCCACCCGCTCCGTCGGCATCTATTGGGACCTCGCCACCTACAACATCATGGGGCCGCACAACGTCCTCGATCGCGATTTTGAGAGCGGCAACCTCCTCATCGAGCACCGCTTCGCGCCCACTCTCATCGCGCGACTCAACCTCCAGACCTACGACAAAGATTTCACCGAAAACCAATATCGCTACGGCAGCGGCAACGCCCTCCTCGCCGGCGGCACGATGACGGCCGAGGCGTTTCGGCAAAACCAGGACGAGTCCGCGCACCTCGCGCAGGCCGATCTCCTCTGGACCGTGCAGACCGGCCGCGTGAAACACGCCCTGCTCCTCGCCGCCGATGCCAACCTCTACGCGCTGCGCAACATGACCTTCGTCGCACCGCCCGTGCGCACGTCGCCCACGATCAACCGCCGCCCCACCTACGTCATCAATCCCTTCGCACCCGTCTGGCCCAAGATCCCCGACGCCGATATCTCGCAGGTCTTCCAAGACACCGATCGCGAGATCACCACCACCGGCGCACTCGCCAGTCACCGCATGTTTCTCCTCGACGGTCGCTTCGTCACCATGGCCGGCCTCCGCTACGACCGCGTGAAAAACCGTAAACTCTCCGCCCTCGCCGCCACCGCCGTCGTCGGCGCCAACAACCAGATTCCCGTCGTCACCGTCACCGACGGCAGCGGCTCCAGCGAAGACGCCCTCAGCTACACGCTCGGCGCCAACTATAAACTCCGCGGCGACAACCTCGTCTGGTTCGCCAACCACAGCACCGGCTTCGAGCCCACCGTCAGCATCGACAACGGCACGCAAGCCGTCGTCCCCAACGAAACCTCCACCGGCTTCGAGACCGGCCTCAAGGGCTCGCTCTTCAACGACGAGCTCTCGTGGACCGCCTCGTTGTTCACCCTCAAGAAAAATGACGTCGCCATCTCGAATCCCGCCTTCAGCACCGCCGCCCTCCCCGGCACGCCGCAATTCATCCTCGGCGGCCAAGAGGAATCCAAAGGCTACGAAGTCGACGCCCGCTGGAACGTGAACCCGAGCCTCTACGTGCAAGCCGGCGGTGGATTCGTCGACGCCGTCGTCACCGGTCCCATCGACGCCCGCGACCGCATCGCCAAGGCCCCGCGCTACGGCGGCTACCTCGCCACGCGCTACGTGATTCGCACCGGCACGTGGAAAGGCCTGCGCTTCGGCGCGAGCACGAGCTACACCTCCGACTACCTCTTCAACCGCGGCACCGCGACCCGCTTTCGCCAGCTCCACCCCGCCGTCGTCCTGCACAATGCCTTCGTCGGCTACACCTGGCGCGCCCCCGGCAAACTCACCCACAACGTCGCGCTCAACGCCCAAAACCTCTTCGATAAATTCTACCTCCAGGACACGTTCCGCCTCGCCCGCGGCCGCGAGCTGCGCGTGACCTACACCGTCGCCTACTGATCGCCCCGCCGCCATGCGCCGCTTCCTCGCCCTCTCCGCCCTACTCGGGTTGGCCGTCGCGTCCTTCGCGTCCGCCGCCGCGCCACCCGCCACGCCGCTTTTCATCACCGCCCTTCGCGCCGGTCGCCCGCAACATGTGGTCATCTACGGCACGAGCCTCAGCAAAGGCGGCGCGTGGGTCCCGCAACTCCAGGCCACCTTCGACAGCCGCTTCCCCGGCCTCGTCACACTCACCAACAGCGCGCGCGGCGGCCAACACTCTGGTTGGGGCGCCACCCACGTCGACTCCGCCGTCGTCGCGCTCAAACCCGACGTCGTCTTCATCGAATTCGCGATCAACGACGCCGTCACCCGCTTCGACCTCTCCGTCGACACCATCCGCCGCAACGTCGACACGATCCTCGATCGCATCGCCACCGCCCTCCCCGCCTGCGAAGTGATCCTCCAAATCATGAATCCCGCCTTCGGCAAAGCCGAGGGCGAGTCC
>CAMBVX010000327.1 GCA_945871085.1 Opitutus sp. GAS368
CGACGCCCCCAGCCTAACCCGCCGGCGGCGCGCCTCGGTCGATGCCAGGGTGCCACGCGACTGCAGTCTCAGAACGGATCGATCGGGGCCCAGCGGTGGCCTGCATGGCCCCCCGTAGCGGCGAGCGCCAGCGAGCCGATCAACAGCGACTCGACCTAACGTCCGCCTCATCAGCACCCGTAGCGGCGAGCGCCAGCGAGCCGATCAACAGCGACTCGACCTAACGTCCGCCTCGTCAGCCCCCGTAGCGGCGAGCGCCAGCGAGCCGATCAGATCAACAGCGAGTGACCTCATCCCAACGTCCGTTGAACGCTGGACTTTCGGTATGATACGTTGAGTTGTTGAGTTGGCGCCTGACAGGATGTCGTCCACCAGGCGGGCGGTCCAAGGGCGAGACCCTCCGACCGGCGTCGAGTGGCTAAACCCGACGCTTTAGTTTTTTCCGGGCGACCAGGACGTGGTCGGCCGCGCCCGACGGGGGACCGGCGAAGTTGGCCTCCGGCGCCGGCGGCTGGGCGGTTTTCCTGAAATTGCTGTCGATCGTAAAGGGTGCGAGCTCGGCGAGTTGTTCCTCGAGCGACATCCGTGTTCGCGAGGAAAAGCTGAGAAACGAAATGATCGCATTAAGATTGGCGTCTTTCTTGTCCAAGGCATCGAACCGGCGCTTGAGGTGGATATTCACCTCTTCCAGTTGCGCATACAATTGGGCGAGACCGGTGAGTTTCCAGTCCGGGCTGCCGCCCTCGCCGGCGATGAGATATTGTTTTATCAGATACGCGCCGGTCATCCGGAACAGGGTTTCCTCGAAATTGGCGAAGGGCAGGTGCAGCCGGGCCGGACCGCGCAGACGGGACAGAATCGGGCAGCCGCACGTCGCCAGTTTGAGGCCCATAAACGAGCGCAGGGCGGTCGCGAGGTCGGTCCGCTTCACGGTCGTGCGTGCCGAAGTGCGGGCTTCGACCTCCACCGTTTCGAAAGAGGCGAAGTCGGCAAAGGCGGTTCCGATCCCTTCCAGGGACAGCGCAGCCGGGCAACTGGGGTGTTCGGCCGAAACCAAGGGGCAGCCGGGACACTGGTTGCATTCGAGTTTGGTCCAGGAGGCAGGTGGGCTGGCCTGCCCCGGCTGGAAGGCCGGCGGGTCCAGTTCGGCCTGAAACGCCAGCACCCGTCCATCCGCAAACCTGAAGGTGTATTCGATCACAGCTGTGGCAATGATCCCACCCGCGGGAGAACTCACCAAGAATTGCTACTTAGCGATTGGCGGAGCGACCGGAATCACGTCCGACAAATTCGAAGCGTAAACCTAAATTCGGCAGGTGGCTAACCGCTAAGCTTCGCTAATCCGCGCTAATCCAGAGGGAAGAATCTGGTCGTCCATGAATTTCCGATTCACCGAACTGGTGGGTCAACCTATCGGGTGGAAACTGATTCAATCTTCTTCATTAGCGGCTATTAGCGCAGATTAGCGGTTCCGCCTTCTGCGGTTTTTCGCCCCACCCACGCTGGCCGAGGCTACACGCTCAAGGCACCTTCAGGTAACGCGTCGAGCGGTTTTACCGGCGCGATCAATCCGAGTTCAAGCGCGAGCAAGGTGAGTTGGGCGACGGAGCGGACTCCTGTCTTGTCCATTATTCTTCGGCGATGATTTTCAACCGTGAAAGCGCTCAGTTCTAACTGGGAGGCGATTTCTTTAGAGGATCTTCCTTGGGCGATGCCGGCGAGCACGGAGAATTCCCGATCACTGAGCATCAGCCCATGAGTGCGTGTCTCGCCTTGGGCGAGAATTCCAGTGATCAGGCTATGCGTTCCAGCCCCAAAGAAATAGCGGCCGCTGTGAATCGCCCGAATCCCCTCGACGAGCTCAGGAAAGAGCGCGGATTTGGGCAGGTAACCGCGGGCCCCGCCGGCGAGCCCGCGCTGGATGGACGTCGGACTGATCACACCCGAAAACATAAGAATCCGCGTGCGTGGGGATACGCGTAGAATTGCTTCGACCGACGCTGCTCCCTGCAGACCGGGCAAAACTGAATCCAAGATGAGCACGTGGGGCAGGAGCTGTTCGGAGAGTTTAATGCCCTTCTCTGCGTCGGGGGCATCTCCGACCACGCGGAAATCTTCGACCGCGGAGAGTGCATCGATCAAGAGGCCGCGGAGGAGCGAATGATCGTCCACCAACAGCAATTCAATCACATCGCCAGAATTGACGTCTTTTGCCATTGTGCTGAACACTTTCTATTTTCCGCGCGTGATCAAGGTTCATCCTAAAATTAACTGTGGAGGATTCAGTTTTGACGGAAGATGCTCGGCTGGGCGGGCTAGGGCGCAGGCCAAAACGACGGACGTGATCCACCCACTGGGTGAAGGGGCCTCTCGTCGGACTTCGGATTAATCCGAAGTCCGACCGGCGGCGAGGGCGGCGCGCGGGCGAGAGAGGCGCAGGCGGCGATCCCCAACAGCCCGAAGGTGCCCTAAAAGCGCCCGGATCGACGAAGGTCCCGACCAATCGCACCGGATGGGCTGAGCGCGCTTGCCCGTCGTCGCTGAGCCGCGCCAGCACGCGGCTCAAGACCGCCGAACCCAGAGCCGTGTGCTCGGGCAAACTTAGCGCCCAAATAATGATGACACCTTCTACGTAGGGAACCTGCACCCGACAAAAAGTCGCTATCCTTTACGACTGCCCATTTCCCCCGGTAAGCGCCGACATCCCTCTGCTCCTCCATTAACCTTAAATTCCCAATCCATTCCGGCACTCGCCAACAAAAAAACCAGTCGTCTCCATGAAAACCATTCGTTCATCTCAGTCACTTATCACTGCCTTCCTGGGCATGATCGCCATCGCCACCAGCGCCACCTCATCGGGTTCGGACGCCAGCAAGTCAGGATCTTCTTCTGTTTCGTCCAATAGCAATTCGTCCAACAGCAAGTCGTCCGGCGGCTCGAATAGTTCGTCGTCCGGATTGACGACCACGACGCCCACGGTCGTGACCACGACGCCTGCGGTCGTGACCACGACGCCCGCGGTCGTGACCACGACCCCCGCAGTCGTGACCACGACACCCGCGGTCGTGACCACGACCCCCGCGGTCGTGACCACGAAGCCTGCGGTCGTCATCACGGACGACAAGGGCGGCATCAAAACCACCACCACGCCGACCACGACGACCGTCCTCAGCACGCACGGCGATGGCGGTATCAAGACCACCATCACGCTGAACAAGACGACCGTCGCCAGCACGGACGACAAGGGCGGTATCAAAACCACCACCACGCCGACCACGACGACGACCGTCGCCAGCACCGACGACAAAGGCGGTATCAAAACCACCACCACGCCGACCACGACGACCGTCGCCCGCACGGACGACAAGGGCGGCTCCAAATCCACGCCGACCACGACGACCACCGTCGTGACCACGGACGATAAGGGCGGCTCCAAGTCCACGACGACCACCGTTGCCACCACCGACGACAAGGGCGGCTCCAAATCGACGCCGACCACGACGACCACCGTCGTAACCACGGACGACAAGGGCGGCTCCAAGTCCACGACGACCACCGTCGCCACCACCGACGACAAGGGCGGCTCCAACTCGACGCCGACCACGACGACCACCGTCGTGACCACGGACGACAAGGGCGGCTCCAAGTCCACGACCACCACCGTCGCCACCACCGACGACAAGGGCGGCCTTATCCGCTCGACGTCCTCCGGCTCCAGTAAATCCGGCTCGAGCAACTCCGGCTCGAGCAACTCCGGCTCCAGCAACTCCGGCTCGAGCAACTCCGGCTCCAGTAAATCCAGCTCCAGCAGCTCTGGAGTGAGCGTCCAGGCGAGTCCCACCGCGCACGCCGCAACCGCAGAGTCTTCGGCCGCCACCAAGGCGATCCAAGAGGCCTTGAAGAAATACGACTCGGCCCGGGATCTTGCCATCACGGAACGGGCCGCGCTCGTGGCCAAGCTCGAGGCCGCCAAAACCGAAACCGAGAAGGCCGCAGTCGTGGCGCAACTCAATCGGGATCAAGCGCTGCGCGAAGATGAACGGCGCGAGGTTGCCCGCCAGATTCGCGACGAGACCAAACATGTCCGCTACCGGACCAAGAACTGAGCGGCCCAAGCCAACTCTCCTCAGGCCTAGACCGAGCACTCAATTCGCCACCACCCAATGAAACGAAGCCCCAACCAGAGACTGTTGTTCCTGCTCGCAGGCTCCCTCTGGCTGGGGCCCTGGGTGACCCACGCGACGGCATCATCGGCCACCGCCGACGAGGCCCGCTCGCCGTGGCAAGTCAGCCAATCCGCACAGATTTCCTTCGGCTATACCGACAACCTCATGCTGTCGGCGTTTGCCCCCCAGCCGAGCGCGTTCGGGCAGACCTCTGCCGACCTGCTGTTGCTCCGCGCCACCCAGCGGGGGTGGGCGTTCAGTGGTTTCTTCCAAGGCAATCTGCGGCGTTTCCAAGACCGGGACGTAGCGTCGCGTGACCAGTCGGGATGGTTCGGCCGCGTGGAAAGCCGGTGGGACCCCTTGCCCGCGCTGAGCCTCCGGGCCAACGCTTCGTATTTCGGGGAAAACTCCCTCATCGATCTTTCGGAAAGTGCAGACTCCCGCTTGGTCGTCCCGACCCGCGTTCAGGGGCGCTCGGCCACCGCCAACGTCCGGCTCGCCCTGAGCCCTTCCCTCGCTCTTGTGGTCGCCTCCCGTCCCAGCCGGAACGATTACCGCACCTTTGCCGGCGACTTCGCGTCGCACGAACACACCGCCCGCCTCGAATGGCAATTGTCCCGCCGCTTGGTCGCCGGGATTGACTGGCGGGAACTGCGCCGCGACTACGATGACCGCTGCAATTCCACCGCCGGGGGCCGGGCGCTCCTCGGCACCCATCTTTCGTTTTGGCAAAGCGGGGGCGACGTGACCCTCACCGTTTTGCTCGACGCCAACGGGCAGCGGCGGCTCACGCTCAGCGCCGGCCAGACCAGAAATCAGGACCGCGCCTCGGGCTATTTCGACTATCGGCAAAACCGCAGCGGCGTCCGCCTGGACTGGCGCGCCGGCAGCTGGCGCTTTTCGCTCGACGGCCAATTTAATCGGGACGTCTTTTCCGTCCAAACCGGGGGAATCGGTATCGCACCGCCCGCCCGCCTCTCCGCCCACCTCCAAACGGAGATCCGGGCTGAACGGGCTCTTTCGCGCCACTGGAGCCTTTTCGGCACCCTCGGCCGCGACGACTTCGGCGGCAACCTTGATGAATTTAACTATGTGGCCGACAGCACCAGCTTCGGCCTCCGCTACACTCACTGAGATGAATCCCGAAAAAATGTCCCCACCCATCCCTGCCTCTTTTTGCGGCGGTCTCCCTTGGTCTCGCCTCCGGGACTGCGTGCGGCACGGCGCGTTGGGCGCTGCCGTGATCTTGGGCGGTCTGCTGTCGTCGACCCCGCTCTCCGGCCAGAGTGATGGCAGCCCACGCTGGGCCTACGCGGCCCTGCCCTCCTCCACCGGCGGTTCAATTATCTCCGCCGCCTCCGTCGCCCCCGACGGCACGGTCTACTTCGGCCTCGAAATCGGCGCCGTCGGCACGACCAACGCACGCGGCAAAATCATCGCGCTGACCAAAGACGGTGTCCAAAAATGGGCCTACGATACGCCAGATTGGGTGGACTCAACACCCGTCGTCGGCCCCGACGGAACCGTCTATTTCGGCTGCTGGGACTCCCGCCTCTACGCATTGCGCCCCGACGGCACACTGCGTTGGTCGTTCCGCGCCAGCGGGCAGGTCTCCGCCTCCCCCGCCCTCGGCGATAACGGCGAAATCTATTTCGGGAGCGGCAATGGCAATTTCTACGCGCTCAATCCTGATGGCTCACAAAAATGGGTGTTCCCGGCCCTCTATTGGATCGACGCCGCCCCCGCAGTCGGCCCGGACGGAACCATTTACTTCGGCTCGCTCGACAACTCCTTTTACGCGCTCAACCCTGACGGCTCGCTGCGCTGGATCTACGCCACGGGCGGCGACATTGTTTCGGCGCCGGCCATCGCGGGCGACGGCACCGTTTACTTCGGCAGTCGCGACCAGAAACTGCACGCCTTGGCACCCGACGGCGTCGCCAAATGGACCTTTGCGGTGACCGATACGATCGAGGCCTCCCCGGTCCTGGCGGAGGACGGCTCGGTTATTTTTGCCACGACGGGCGGTCGCGTCTTTTGCGTCAGCCCCGAGGGCACCGAAAAGTGGCGTTACCCCACGGCCACCCAGCCCCCGCTGAGCTCGCTCTACTCCAGCCCGGCCGTCCGCAGCGATGGATCGATCGTGCTCGGCTCGAGTGACAACGCCCTCCTCGCGCTGCGGAAGGACGGGACCTTGTTGTGGCGCGCGGCCCTCGGCGATTGGGCCGATGCCCCCGTCTGCGTCGCCACCGATGGGTCTATTTACATCGGCGCGCTCGACAAGAAGCTCTATGCCTTCAACGGCACGCAGCCGGCGCCCGCAACCGAGTGGCCCCAATTCGGTCGCAATCCCCGGCGCACGGCCAAGCAGATTATCGGGCAGACCAACGGGACCACCGGCCGTCTGGCCAATCTTTCGGTCCGGGCCACGGCCGGCCCCGGCGCCGACACCCTGATCGTGGGTTTTGTGACACGCGGCACCGGTTCGCGCACGCTGTTGTTGCGCGGCATCGGCCCCACCTTGGCCAACTTTGGCGTGGGCGGCATTTTGACCAACCCGCAACTGACCCTCCTCTCGGGCGGCGCGATTTTGGAGAGCAACGACGACTGGGAAAAGCAGGCCAACCCGCTGAGGGTCGCCACCATCGCCGCCCAAGTGGGTGCCTTCCCCCTTGCGTCGCAAGCCGCCGACGCGGCTTTGGTCACCACCCTCAGCCCGGACACCTACACCGTCCACGTCAGTGCCCCTTCCGCCCCGGGCATCGCGTTGGTCGAAGCCTACGACGCCGGCGGCGCCGGCGAGGCCCGGCTCGTCAACGTTTCGACCCGTACCCTGGTGCGCAGCGGCGGAGGGCCCTTGATTGCCGGATTCGTCGTCAGCGATAATTCGCTCACGCTGATGATCCGCGGGATTGGACCGACTCTCGCCGCTTTCGGTGTCCCGGCGGTGCTCGCCAACCCCAGTTTGCGCATCTATCGGGGCGCTGAACTTATCGCCGAGAACAATGACTGGTCAAATTCGGGAGCGGCCAAACTTTTCGCGGACGCCAACGCTCAGGTCGGGGCATTCGCGTTATCGCCGGGCAGCCTCGACGCCGCCCTGCTGCTGACCCTGCCGCCGGGCGCTTACACCGCCCAGATCGCCGGGCTCAACGATTCGAGTGGCAATGCCCTGATCGAACTCTACGAGCTCCGCTAACTCCCGGGGCTCGTCATGCCTGCCGCGGAAGCGGCTGAGACCAACGTCATGTGAGTTTTTGACGGCGGGTCGCTGTGAGCGTGAGCGAGGAGTGTTTCGACTATCGTCCAAATATCACGAGACGTTGGTATTATTTAATACCCACGTCCGCCTCATCAGCCCCCGTAGCGGCGAGCGCCAGCGAGCCGATCAACGGCGAGTGGACGGATCACCACTCGCTGGCGCTCGCGGCTACCTGGCAAATCAAAGTCTGAATCATTTGGGCGATTGATCTAACGTCCGCCTCGTCAGTCCCCGTAGCGGCGAGCGCCAGCGAGCCGATCAACGGCGATTCGATCTAACGTCCGCCTCGTCAGCCCCCGTAGCGGCGAGCGCCAGCGAGCCGATCAATAGCGAGTGGACCTCAGACCAACGTCCGCCTCATCAGCCCCCGTAGCCGCGATCACCAGCGAGTGGACGGATCACCCCTCGCTGGCGCTCGCGGCTGCCCGGCAAATCAACGTCTGAAGCTTTTGGGCGATTGATCTAACGTCCGCGCCACCTCCGATGCGTGACCGATTTGGCTCGAGTAGCCACAGGCCTCCGTGCCTGTGAGGCTCGGCGACACGCCTCCCAGACCGGCAGGCAGGGACGCCTGCCGCTACCTCCGATGGATTGCCGATTTGGCTCGAATACCCGATAAAACCAC
>CAMBVX010000328.1 GCA_945871085.1 Opitutus sp. GAS368
CGGGTGAGCACCGACAAGATCGCGTGGGAGGCCTACGCGCGACAAACCTTCGAGGCGCATGCGCGAATTTACGAGAAACAGCCCGGAAAACTGCGGTTTCTCCAGTATGTGAACAATGCGAGCCGGCCTTACTGGGAAGCGCGGAAACCCGCCGGCGCCGTGCTGTTGTGAGCGGCCGGCGCGACGGCGATCACGGTCGGTAAAAACCGTGTTCGAGCGCCAGCTCGAGGGCGAGCTGGCGCCAGCCCCGTTTGTGGTGCTCGGCTGCGGGGCCCTCGGGTTCGCCGCGGAGCGACGCGCGCACTTCGGCCAGATAGTCGCGCCCGGTCGTATCATATCCGTAGAGGTCCGCGTAGAGCGCGGCGTAGCGGGCCGAACATGCGGGCAGTCGCTCCCGAGCGAGCAGCATTTCATAAACGAGAATCTTGCAGCCGCAGGCCACGCACTCGCCGTGGGTCGCGCGCATCGCATCGATGAGACTCAGCCATTCCTCCAGTTCGTCCGTCGGCAAGCTGCGGAGCATGGGATAGAGTTGGTTGAAATCAGCCATACCAGCCGCGCCCGCCCGGAAGGCGTGGGGAAAATATTCCGCTTTCTGATTGTTGATGAGGCGGCGGATCGTGTCGGTAGTCATGGTGAAGGAAAAGGTGGCGGCTGCGGTGCCGTGGAAGAGAGCTGCGCGCGCGCGGGGATTGGTGGCAGCGAGGGTGAGCGAGGGGGGACGCGGAGGACCGTTTGCTCACGCTCACAGCTACCGTTCGGACGAGGACATGAGGCGCCGGCGCCGTCGCGCGCGTGCCGCGCGGCCGAGTCAAATCGTGCGTTTGTAGGTTCCGCTCAGCGCGTGGATGCGAACCTTGCCGTCGGGCATGGTCGCGTGGACCTCGTCGCCCTGCAGGACCGCGGACTTCGCACCGGAGACGATCGGGCGCACGAAGGTGCCGTTGGTTTTGTAGAGGCGCACTTGGCCGCCGGAGACTTTGAGGGCGTAGGATGTAGGAATGCTCATAGGAATTTGATGTTTGTAGCTGTTAGGAGATCGAGGTTCGGGCGCATCCTACACCAGGTAGTCGGACATTGAGGTTCCGAGTGCCGAGAGAGTCCTTTTCGTAGCAAACTCTTGCGAACCCCCGTCAACGGATTCGCCGAACCCAGGGTTTGTTTCAAGAATCGGATGAGCTTACCCGCTCTCCGCATTCGTCGGAGGCGCGTTGACGTTGGCCTGGTGGTCGGCGGGCGATCCGGCTCAATTCTAGCCCGTTTCAGAATCCAAGGTATTTGAAACAGGACACCGGTTGAGCCCCATGCGCGCAAGGCTCCGCCATGCTGGATAATGACCGAACCATACTGACGCAATCGATGGCCAGAGGCGAAAGGACGTATCCAAGGGCAATGCGGCCACCGCCCGCGGCACTCACCAATAACAGTCACTAAAGGCGCCTCCTCTCGCCCCCGTTTCGCGGGGACGACCCGGCCCCCTCCCGCGACCGACCGCAAGCCGTCAATTCCCGGGCGTCGGCACTTCCATGGTCCCCTCGTTTTTCCGTTTCTTCAGCCGCGTAAAGACGAGCGAGACAATCAACAGCACCGTGCCCAACGCGAGGAAGGACAGCACCCGATAGACGGGCTCAAACCGGCTGGTGCCGACGATCACGAGATACAGCGTCGTGAACAGCAACGTGATGTGTCCCATCCACCGGCATTTCTGGTTTGGCCGTTCCGGTTCGGCGCATCCCGCCTTACCGGCACGTTGACAGGTAAGGCAGCGGGGGCAACGTGGAGCCATGCCAACCCTGACGCTCACTGCCAAACGCCAGGCAACCTTCCCGCTCGAAACCTGCAAGTCGCTGGGCTTGAAACCGGGCGATACGGTCGAACTTGAGGCGCGCGACGAAGACGCCGGAAGGGTCTGGGTGCTGCGTCCACGTCCTTCACGGGCACGCCGCTGGGTGGGCAGCCTCGCAGCGTATGGTGGAGTCGCCCCGGATCATTCGTTGGCGGCGGTCCGGGAGAGCATTACGGCCGCCCGAAAGCGCGAGCGCGCAGCATGAAGGTCGGACTCGATACCTCGGTAGTGCTGCGACTTTTGCTGGGGCAGCCGGCGGACCAAGCGCAACGGGCGGTGGCGTTCTTGGAAACCGTGGCGCGACGGGGTGATCAAGCGGTGGTTTCCGACTTGGTGGCAGCCGAAACCTATTTCGCGCTGCAACACCATTACGCCGTGCCGAAGAAAGATGCGCTGGCCGCCTTGCGCCGGATGTTCGCCGACGGGGAAATCGAATCGCAGGGCGTGGTGCTCGAAGTGCTGGCATTGGAGGGGCTGGCCTCGGCCAAGCCCGGCTTCGTGGATCGACTGATTCAGGGCGCCTACATCTCAAACGGCGGCTCCATGGCGACCTTTGAGAAGGCCTCCGGAAAACTGAACGCCGTGCAAATCTTGTGAGGGTCGCTCAGGTTACGTTTGCCGCGCTCATGGCGCCCCGCCGTTTCCTCAGCCGCGTGAAGACGAGCGAGACAATCAACAGCACCGTGCCCAACGCGAGGAACGACAGCACCCGATAGACGGGCTCAAACCGGCTCGTGCCGACGATCACGAGATACAGCGTCGTGAACAGCAACGTGACGTGGCCCATCCACCGGTATTTCTGACTGCGCACGAGGAGGTTCATGCCATAGTAAACCAGCGCGAGGCCGATCCATGCGAGACCGACATACGTGGCCGGCACGAGATGATAGAGAGCGTAGGGAAACACGAAAAAGGCGCTGAGCAAATAGGCGTTGCGCATCAGCTCGGTCTTGAGCTCGAGTCGGTCTTGCTTCCAGTTGAGAATCCGCGCCGTCACCAAGGCCACGATACCGAAGCCGATGCTGATCCCGGTTTCCCGCTGAGCGATCACGACGTAACCGAGCACGATCGCGACGTAGATGAGAAAATTGGCCACGACGATGAAGCGGGAGCGAAACCAAATCGCCGTCGCCACGACCACCACGCTTTGCAGCGACAACCAGATAAAGACTTCCGGCACGGCGGACGCCTTGAGGATCGCCATACTGAGCGCCATATAGCCGGTCATCGCATAGAGGAAGGTGGACACCCGGCTTTGCTCCCGCACCCAAAACGCCACCGCCAGCCCGAGCAGCACCGCCGCCGCCGCGAGATGCGCCACCGTAAAGATGGGTCCAAACCGCGCCAGCGTGTGGATCAAGAAAACGCCATAACCGAGCGAACAATTCAGGAGGGCGGCACTGTTCGTCAGGCTATTTTCACTCGCGCGATCACGCCGCAGCAGCGATCCGAGCGCGAAAATCACCACACACCCCAGCACGAAGCCGGGCGCAATCAGTGGCGAGGAGACAAACTGAAACGGCCGACCGAGGAACGGATCGTTGACCGCCCAGACAAAATAGGTGGCGTAACTGAGCAAGCTGCCCACGTGCACGAGACCCGGCCAGTGGCCCCGCAGACTCCCAACTACGGTCAACGCGGAGAGCACGACGATGGCCGGGAGCAAAAATCCTGCGGCGCCGACCGCGATCGCCGTGACATAGCCCGTGACCAGTGCCAGTGCGAGCAACACCGGAGACTGGCGGCGATACGCCAGCACCAGATTGCCGGCCACCGCTAGGACGAGCAGCGCACGCCCGAAAAACGACTCCGTGCCGAGCAGGTGCACAGAACCAAAAAAATACAGCCGGAGCGTGGCAAAATAAAGCAGCGCCATGCTGACCCCACGCAGGTAGCCGGATATCTGCTCGAACGACGGGCCCAAAAAACGTGCGAGCAGAAAAATTCCGCCCGCGAGCGCAGAAGCGATCAACGAGGGCACACCCGGGTGCAGACTCGCATACGGCAGCGAAACGGTGAAGCCGACCCCGAGCGTCAGCACCACCAGGCCAACTCGCGCGAACCAGTTCTGCCCAACCTCAAACTCCAACTCGTCTTCTCCACGCGCGGCCGTGGGCGCGAATTCGATGGGAGACGGCGGCACGACCACGACGGGGCTTTCCGCTGGGGCAGCGAACCTGGCCTCCAATCTCGCCACGCGCTCCTCCAGTTGTGCCATTCGCCGGACCGCAGCGTCCCCCCGAGGATACTCGTTGGCTTCGTTCATCGATCGGCAGGGTTGGTGGAAAAACGAAGGAAGGCGGACGACAATTCGGCGCGGGGTTTCGCTACTCTTGGCACCAGTATCACGCCGACGGGCCGGGGTGACTACCGCCCCATTGGCCGAAGCTCCGCATATTTTGGTGTGCCACCGGGCCCCACTCACGCGTCGGCCGCCTTCAGGACGGAGCGCCGCGCCCTCCGGCCATCATCAGCCGCGGGGGCGCGGCTGACGCCACCACCCACTCTTCGCGGATGTGCGCGCGCATCGCGTCACGGTAGGCATTCACGGAGCCGAAGAATTCCGACATCATGAGCATCAACCAATAACCGCCGCGCTCCGTGAGTTCCCACCCCCGCGTCGTCCGACGGGTTGCGCCCAAGGCCTCCAACGTGCGCAGTTCGCCCCACAAAACGCGAAAGAAACGCGCCCCGTAGCGCTCGCGCGCCCACGAACGATCCAGTTCCAGGCCAAACAGGCGCACGAGCAGGGCGTAACGCATTTGGTCCGACGCACTCAGTGGATGCCGGGCCGTGATCCCCGTGAGCCCGCGCGCGACCCGCTGCGCATAATGCGAAAGCGAAAACGTCGTCGCATGCAGCACTCCGTCGAGGTAGCTGAAGGCTCCGCTGCCGACGCCGACATAGTTCTCTGCGGCGACAATATACTCATCACCCGCGCTGCCGCTGCGGGTGAAACACCAGGCCGACGTCGGCCGGAAGTCCGGTTGCAAACGACGCCAGATCGTCTCGAAAAACGGCCGCAATTGCCGGGCATTCGTCACACCCATCGCGGTCGACATCCGGCGTTGCACGCTCGGCGTCGTCATCAGCGGATAGCACGACACCTGCGTCACGCCGAGTGCTCGCACGAGGTCGAGATCGTGCTCCAAGGATGCGAGGGTTTGGTGAGGCTGGTTAAAGATGAGGTCGACGTTGAGGGTCGGAAACATCCCGGCAACGCCCTGGAGGTGCGCAATGATTTCCTCCGCGCTCCCGTATTTTTCGTAGCGCTCCATGTCGCAGAGCAGCCGATTGTCGAAGCTCTGCACACCCACCGAGAGCCGGGTCACCCCGGCCTCGCGCAAACTCGCCAGCAGGTCCGGCCGCAGTTCCCGCGGATTGGTCTCGACTGAAATTTCCCGCACGGAAAACAGCTGTTGCACGAGCGCAATCGTCTGCTGCAACTCCGCCGGTTCAATCGTCGGCGTGCCGCCCCCAAAATATACGCCGGAAAACGAATGGCCCGCCGCATGGTAGAGCCGGATTTCCTCTCGCAGTGCAGCAAAATACAGCTCCGCCTGGGCGTGGCAGTGCTGAACGCGGTGGAAGGAACAAAACGGACAAAGCGCCGCACAGAACGGCACATGCACATAAAGGTAACATCCACCCACGCGCGGTGGCGGTGGCACCCGGCCGTCCGCGTCGGACATCTTCAGAAATCCGCGCGTGCGAAAGCGGAAGAGCCGAATCAGGACTGAATCAACCAGCGGTGAGTCAAACATGGGGTGCAACGAGCCAGCGCGTCACCGAGCCGTTCGCGCCTCCAGTGTCATCCGAACGGGCAAAAACAGCCACCGGTGGATTGTCGGAAGCCGCGCATGGTTTGCCGTGGTTCTTATACCAACAGCCCGTGATAATCGGACTTTAGGAACCGGAGTTTTAAGTAGAGTAGAGAGAGCAGCGAAACGGTCACCCGACAGCGCTGCCCTCCCCCTCGTCAAACCGTGCAGGCGGTTTTCCCGCACACGGCTTACCGAGTCCCCGTTCTTTCGGATTGGTTTCAGCGGAGTTCATCGTTTCCAGACCGCGGTGAGCGGCCAGTTCCATAGTTTGTATTGGCCTGCCAGCCGGTCGTCGGTGAAGAACTCGAAGAGCCCGTGGGTGCAGCTATACTTTCGCCACAACCATCGTCTCAGGCGGTGGCGCACGAAGGTCTGCTGTTGGCCAAACACGTGCGTGCTGTTGCCGTAATGAAACGCCCCCGCCCAGCCGCGCGTGATCTGGTTGACCTTTCGGACCACCGCCACCGCCGCTTGGTTTCGGGTGCGCACTTCCAGCACCGCTCGCACTTTGTCGCGCAACTTCGCCTGACTTTTCGCGCTAGGCTCCACGTGCGGATACCATCGTTTGCTCTTCAGTCCTTGCCGCCATGCGACGGAAAAACCGAGGAACTCGATGCCTTCCTTCCGCGTATCCACTAACCGGGTTTTCTCTGCGTTGAGCTTTAACTGGCGTGCTTCCAGCCACCGTTGCAGGCGCGTTTGCAGCCCCGCCCCTTGACCCGGTTTGCACAGGATCAAGAAGTCGTCCGCATACCGCACCATCGTTGGCTTTTGTGCGCCCTGCTCATTCATCGCATGATCGAGGTCGTTGAGGTAGAGGTTCGCCAAGAGCGGCGAGATGACGCCGCCTTGCGGCGTGCCACACCGGTTCGGGTGCACCTGGCGGCGTCCCGTGTCCCGGTCCTCTGCCACGCTCGGCGCGCGCAGCCACGCCTTGATGAGGCGCAGCACGCTGCCATCGCTGACCCGTTTGGCCACCTGTCGCAGGAGTTGGCGGTGCGGGATCAAATCGAAGTAACTCGACAGGTCCGCATCCACCACCTCCACCTTTCCGCTCAGCAACGCTTCCTTGACTTTGTCCATCGCCTGATGGGTCCGGCGTTTCGGCCGGTAGGCGTAGGAGTGGTCATGGAAGTCCGCCTCCCAGATGGGTTGCAACACGATCGCTGCGGCACTCTGCACCACCCGATCTTTCACCGTGGGGATGCCGAGCGCGCGGCGCTTGGTCTTGGCCTGATCCTTCCAGATATAGACGCGCCGCACTGGACTCGGGCGGTAGGTCTTCGTCCGCAATTCCTCCGCCAGCGCGTGCAGCTAGGCTGCCCGTGCGGTCGGATCTTTTGCCAACGTCTCCACCGTGAACCCGTCCACTCCCGGCGCGCCTGCATTTTCGATCACCTGATCGAGCGCATCGGACAGGACATCCTGCCGAGACAGCTCGCCATACAAACTATAGAACCGCCAATGCGGCTCCGCTTTTGCTTTCCGATATAGCACCCGTTGTAGCTTCCGAACTTTGGGAGACGTTTTTATCCAGAGCTCATCACTCCGGCCATCGTCCAGTCCTTCGCCACGCTGCGGTGCAGGGGGACAAGTGCCCTCCCTTCGCTCCCCGGCGGTTTTAATGTCCGCCAGCTCAACACTACTATGGAGGTCTCCGACTCCTGCCCCGGCCCGACCGGCCTCACGCGGTGTGGCCGCGCTTGTGCCGGAGGTTGGCTCGCCGCAAGGCGACCCACCGGGACAGGTCTCACCACTTAACCTAACCACCCTTCCCGACCCGCCGCCCCCGCTGACTCCGCCGGCGCGTTGATCGGACTTCAACGATTTGGGCCCTATGTCCTTGCGGGACTGCCCTGCCCGACCCTGACAGCCTTGCCCGTCTGTGGAGCGGCTCGGCTCACCGGTTGTTGTGCTTTCGGAGCTCATACGATGGGGTTCACCTTCGTTGCGGCTGGCCTGTTCGGACTTCGGTCGTGCTTTCCGGTGAGGCCTCGCGGCCTGCGTCCGTGACCGGGTCCTTCGACCGCGAATCGTTTAATTCGGTCGAACAGACTTTCACTGTTGTGGTCGTTAGTTTCATGGTCGCACCCACAGATCATACGGATAAATACAGATAAAACCCCGCAGAAGTCGTGTCTTTGATCCGTGCTCATCCGTGTAATCCGTGGTTAGAATTCCGGGAAAAGCAGAAGGAAAACCACAGAGACACAGAGGTATGGAGAACTCCCCGAGCAAATCGGTCTCGGTCTTTTCCGTTCTCGGTGCCTCAGTGTCTCCGTGGTTCATCGACTTCTCTCTCTTTGCGCTCATGTCTTGATCCATGTTCA
>CAMBVX010000329.1 GCA_945871085.1 Opitutus sp. GAS368
AGCGCAATCGCACTGAGACCGGAGTTGGGGACCGGCGTAGTAATCGTCGTATCCGGGGCGCCAGTGCTGAGCAGGCGGCAAAAAGAAGTGCGGTTCACCGGGGCTGCGGCGGAGAAGAATCCCCCGACGAGAGCTTGGCCAACGGTCGACGGGGTGTCGCCTTGGAGGGTTATCGCCGTGACTGTGCCATTGAACCCACCGACGCCGAGCGCGGTGGTGAAGCCAGCGTCGAAGACGCCCAGCGTCGAGATACGCGCGAGGCGAACCGCCGCGTTGCCGTTAAAATTCAGGAAACTGCCACCCAAGAGAATGCTGCCGTCCGAGGCTTGAATCGCCAACGCACTGACCGTGCTGTCGGCGCCGGCGGTGGCGGTGGTCCCGACATTCAGCGTCGAATCGAGAGCACCGAGAGCGCTCAGCCGAGCGATTCGATTAATATTAGTGGTGCCGTTGAAGCTCGTGAACGAGCCACCGGCAACGATGCTGCCATTGGCCTGGAGCGCGAGAGCGTTCACGGTGCCATTGAAGCCCGCGCCGGAACTAAACGTGGGGTCGGTGGTGCCATTGGCGTTGAGCCGGGCGATGCGATTGACGCCACCGGTGCCATTGACGGTCGTAAAATTGCCACCGATCACAATGCGGTCGTCAGCAGGTTGGACGAGAATGGCGAAAATTGTGCTGCTGGTGACGGCTGCCTTGAAGCTCGTGTCCAACGACCCATCGGTATTAAGGCGGATCAGAAAATCACGTCCGAGAAATCCACCGACCCGAAAGAAAACACCGCCAACGATCACCTTACCGTCGGACTGAACACCGAGCGCGAAGACCGCGTTATCGAGGGTCGGTGGCGTGAACGAAGGGTCGAACGTGCCATCGGCCTTGACGCGATAGAGCATCTGCTGGCTGGTGCCATTGGCCGAAACGAACGATCCGCCGACGTAATAACCACCGGGAGCAACGGTCGCGTTACTGGGGATCGGAGCGATCGCATTGCCCGAGCCGCCGACATATTCGGACATAATATTCCACGCCGGATCGGGCACCACGAAGCCGGGGTAACTGGTGGGGGCGACGGAGAGGCGCGCGAGGGCGGAGACTTCGGGGTTGGCCGAGTCGGCGGAATCGGTGACGATAACATTGTAGTAATCGGCATCAGTGCGGCTGGCACTGGAGATGCCTGCAAACGCAGGGCTCGTGGCACCCGCGATGGTGAAGCCGTTGCGCTGCCATTGGTAGGTCAGCGTGCCGGTGCCCGTGGCGACGACCGAAAAGCTGGCGGGTTGACCGGCGGTCACCGTCACATTGACGGGTTGGGTGCCGATGACTGGTGCCGACAGTGCAAAGCTAGCGAGGAGGGCGAAGGACAACGCAAGGAGGAGGCGGAGGGCTTTCATCGGGTAGGTAGAGGGTGGCGAGCAACTATCGAAACACTATCGGGACTAACCAAGGCACGAGAGCACCCGCTGGAAAAGCGAGGTGCCAACACACGAACGAAGGGACGAAGCTAGCGCCCACAGGATTAGCTGCGGGACGAGCGTCAGGGGATCAGCGTGGGCTCACGACGAACAGGGATGTAAAATTTCAAGGACGAAGCAGGAACAAGCGAGCGGGGAGAGGGCGGAGAAGCTCACGGGGCCTCGTAAACTTCGATCAGGGCGACGCCGGTCGTGCCAGCGACGCCGGAGATCTGCGCGGTGTAGGCCCCGGGGGGCAAATTGAGGATGAGGGCGGCGTCCTGGCTGGTGGCGGAGAAGGCAAAGGCGCCGGTTTGCAGCGCGGCGGCGGTGATGGCGGAGGCATCAGCGGTGGTGGACCAACCGGCGTTTTGCGCGAGGACCGTGCTGCCGGAGAAAATGGCGAGGGACGGACGGGCGAGCGCGCCGGTGACGCCGAACTGCGTCAAGGCGGGACCGGCACCGCGGATCAGGACGCGTTTGGGGACCGAACCGGTGATGACGAAACCCGCGATCAAAATCGTGTCGGAAGTATTTCCGGCGATCGCGCGCGTCGAGAGATTGATGATGCGCTGGTCGCGGGGGATCGCGCCGACAGTCGCATCGTAGACTTCGACCAATCCGATGCCGGTCGCCCCACCCTGCCCGGTCACGACGGCGCTATAGTCGCCGGGCGCAAGAGTGAGGAGAAGGGCGGCATCCTTGCTGTTGGCCGGGAGCGCGAAGGCACCAACGCGGGCGGCCGCAGCGGCAATCGTATCGGCGGCGGTGCTGGCGCCCCAATCGTTGCCGACTGCGACGGAGGCGCTGCCATTGAAAATTTCGAGGCGGGCAGCGGAGAGCGTGCCATTCACTCCGAAGCCACCGAGGGTGGGTCCGACGGCGCGGATGAGCACGGGCTTGGGTTTGTCGCCAGTAATCACGAAGCCGGCGATGAGGGTGCCAGCGGCGGTGCCGGTCTGGCTGCGGGTCGAGATATTGAAGAATCGCTCGGTGTCCGTGCGGGCATCGTTGTTCGCACCGACGAAGGTAACTGCGGTGCCACCTGCTGGCGTGACGCTCACGCTGATCGCAGCCGTCGCGGCTTGGACGGTGCCGGCGATGCGGGCGTTGTTGTCGGTCGTGACGCTGATGGCACCGGAAGCATCGACGGTGCCTTTACCACCGTCGGCAGTGGTGCCGCTGACGGTGATGACATAGGCATCACCGGCGGCGCCGATGATCGTGTAACTCGTGGCGGAGCCACCGGTGGCACCGGCCTGATAGAATCCGGCCACGGGAGCGGTCGAACCCGTCGCGGCAGCGGCGGGGGCTGAGAGCGTGAGATTCAAGCCGGAGACACTGCCGGAAACGGCGCCGTCGGTGGCGATGCTGCCATCGATAATGTATTCCGTCTCGGCTGCGGCGGTACCGAGGGAGGCAGCCGGGGTGGAACCTGCGGCGGATCGCGTGGTGACGCGGAAGCGACCGGAGGCATCGATGAGGATGTCGCGACTGACGAGCGCGATCTTGGCCCCGCGAGCGAAGCCGAGGAAGACGCCGGTGCGATCCGCGCGGACGAGGAGCGAGAAGGTGCCACCATTGCCGCCGAAGGCACCGAAATAAGATCCGGCGATCGAGCGAGCGGTGACCGTGACCGAGGCTGCGGTGGATGTGACCGTTCCGGCCGTATTCGAAACGGCGACGGTGTAGGCTCCAGCGTCAGAGGCCTGGAGATTGGTCAGGGCCAGCGTCGCGCTGGTCGCGCCGACGATGCGCACACCTGCCCGACTCCATTGATAGGAGACGGGGGCCGTGCCAGTGGCGACGACCGAGAGGTTGACATTGCCACCCACGCTCGCGGTTTGGGTCGCTGGCTGCGTGGAGATGGTCGGGGCGACCGCGACGATCACGGGCGGAGTAATCGTCACGGTAACAGCAACGGCCGAGCTGGTCACGGTGGCGACGGCGTTGGTGACGACGACCGAATAATTGCCCGTATCAGCAACCTGGGCACTGGCAAAAGAGAGTGACGAACCGGTCGCGCCCGCGACCGCCGTGCCGTTCTTGAACCATTGATAGGTCAGCGGCGCCGTGCCGGTGGCAACGACGGTGAGATTGACCGGGGCGCCGACCTGAACCGACTGGGCGAGTGGCGATGTGGTGATCGCCGGGGCGACGGGGAGGACGACGACGGGCGCCGACGCCACCGTAAGTGCAGCCCCATTACTGGTGGCGGTGCCGCGCGAATTTGTAACGGTGACGGTGTAGTTTCCACTGTCGGCAGCCTGCGCCGCAACGACAGTGAAGGAGGAGCCCGTGGCGCCGCTGATCGCGGTGCCGTTCTTGCGCCATTGATATGTCAAGGGCGAGGCGCCGGTGGCGGTCACCGCAAAGGTCGCGTTCGCTCCGGTTGCAATGTTCAGGCTGGCCGGCTGGCTGGCGATGGTCGGAGGCGTGGTCAGGGCCGCGACGGTCAGGGAGGCCGAGGCGCTGGCGGCGTGGCCAAAAGAATTAAAAACGAGCACCGAGTAGTCGCCGGCGTCGGACGGCAAGGCGGCGGGGAGCGCAAAGGTCGCAGATGTTGCGCCGGAGATGCCGACAAAATCCTTGCGCCATTGGTAGCTAAGCGGAGCCGTGCCAGTCGCGGCGATCGTGAACGAAACCGGAGCCCCTTCGACGACCGATTGAGCGATGGGTTGGGTGGTGATCACTGGGGAGACACCGGCGACACCAGTCACGGGAGCTGCGGCAATCGTGATGGTCAGCGTGGTGGTAGTCCCGGTCCCAAAGGTGTTGGTGGCGCTCAGGCCAACAGCAAACGTGCCGGGGGCGGTCGGGGTGCCGTTGATGAGACCAGTCGCGGTGTTGACGGAAAGACCAGCAGGGAGGCCGGTGGCAGCATAAGACGTCGGAGTGAAACTCGCCGCGATACTATAGTTAAACGGCGTTCCCGCGGTGCCGGCGGCGGCGATCCCACTGGTGATCACCGGGCGGTTACCGACGGAGAGCGCAAGGGTAGTAACCGGTCCAGTGCCGGTGGCATTGTTGGAACTCAGCAAAACTGAAGCGTTTCCGGCTGCGGTGGGCGTTCCTGTAATGGCTCCCGTGGTGGTGTTGACGGTGAGTCCGGCAGGCAGATTACTGACATTGAAACTGGTCGCTGCGGGCACCACGACCGAGGCCGTAACCGTGTAGGTGTAGGCTACGCCGACGGCGGCGATGGACGTGGTCGCGCTGGTGATCGACGAGAGCGAGCCGACGGTTATAGCAAGAATGGCCGGCGCCCCAGTGCCTCCGGCGTTGATCGCCCGCAGTGAGACCGAGTAGACACCCGCGACCGTTGGATTACCGTTAATGATACCGGTCGCGGTGTCGAGGGTCAGCCCGAGCGGAAGACCAGACTGGGAGTAGGACGTGGGGGTATTGGTGGCAAGGATGGCATAATTAAACGCACCACCAACCGCCACTGTCGCGGCGGTCCCACTCGTGATCACAGGAGCAGCCGCGGGCGCGGCAACGGTCAGGGTCAGGGTAACCGGGGCTCCGATGCCGCTGGCATTGTTTGCGCTGATGGTGATGGCGGTGGCTCCCGCGAGGGTGGGCGTGCCGGTGATTACACCTGTCGTTGTATTCGCCGAAAGCCCGGCGGGCAGGCCCGTGATATTGTAGCTCGTCGGGGTGTTGTTGGCGGTGGTGATATAGTTAAACAAGGTTCCGACCGTCCCCGGGACGGCCGTGGCGCTCGTAATGGCGGAGGCGTTGGCCACAGCGGCGATGGTGACCGAAATCGCGGCGTTGTTCACCTGGCCGTTCGAGGTGACCGAGATGTTTCCGACAAACGTGCCCGCCGTGGTGGGTGTGCCGGTGATAAGCCCGGTCGCTCCGTTGATCGAAAGACCGCCCGGCAGACCGGTGGCACCGTAGCCGACCGGAGGCGTAGCGTTGGTGGTGATCTGATGAGTATAGGCGACTCCAACCTGGCCCGCAGTCGCAGTGATCTGCTGCTGGGCGTGGAGCGCGAGGGGGGCGACCACAAGCCCGAAAAAAACAGTCAAGAAGCGAAACAACACAGGGCACATGAATTTCATGAGAGTGACAGCAGAGAGGTTGAAACAGGGGGAGGCGGGGAAGAAGGGTGATCAGCGACTATTGAATGGTGGCGTTCCGCTCGATGGTAATGTCAATCGTCACAGGAGCGCCAATACCGATGGCATTAATCGGAGTGAGAATGACCTTGAAGGAGCCCGAGATATTCGGCGCGCCGTCAATGACACCGGAGATGGAATTGAACCGAAGACCGCCTGGAATGCCCGAGGCGACGTAGCTGGTGGCAGCAGGATCTGCGACCGGGGTATAACTAAAGGGCGAGCCAACGGTGCCCGTGGCAGTGCGGGTGCTTGTAATCACCGGAGTTCCGACCGCCGGCGAGATCAGGACGCCCACGATGGCTGGGATACTCGTGCCGGCCACATTGCTGGCAGTGACCTGAACCGTGAACGGGCCTGGCGCGTTGGGTACGCCGGTGAGGGCGCCCGTGGTATTGTTCAATGCGAGCCAAGCCGGACCACCCGACACTTCATACGACGTGGGAATATTCGACGCCACAATCTGATAGGTGAACGCTACGTTGACTTGTCCAACAGCGCCGCTGGCCCCGCCCACCACGGGAGCCGCCGGCGCTGGGAGCACGTCGATGAAGAGGTCACGCGTAGGACTGGTGCCCGCGGCATTTTTCGCGACAAGGCTGGCCTTCGTGGAGCCGACGACTGACGGCTTGCCGAGGATTTCGCCACTGGCCGTATTTACCGCGAGGCCAGCAGGCAAGCCGATGGCCTCGAGGAGGATCGGCGGCGCATACGGCGCCGTGCCAGTGAGATTGGTCGCCGTAATAAAGAGCGAGAAATCGACGCCGACCGTTCCGACCGCGTAAAGCGGTGTCGTCAACACCGGAACGCCGAGAGCTGCGGCGATGTTGATCGCAAGCGACTGAGGAAGACTGGTGCCGCCCGCATTCGTCGCCGTGAGTTGCACAAGATAAGTGCGAGGATCGGAGGAGGGCGTGCCGGTAATCGCACCCGTCGCGGTATTGAGCGCGAGGCCGGCGGGCATCGTCCCGATGACCGCGTAGCTGAGAATCGGGCCGTTGTTGGCTACCGATTGATAGGTGAACGCGACGCCGATTTGTCCGTTCGCAGAAGCGGCGCTCGTAATCGCCGGTGCGTTGACGGCTGGAGCGATGTCGATGACGAGGGTAGACGGAGCGCCCAGACCGCCGGCATTAGCACCCTTGAGCGTAACACTGGAGGTATTGGCGATCGTTGGGGTGCCAGTAATCGCACCGGTCATCGAGTTGAGGAGGAGCCCTGCAGGTAAGCCGCTGGCAACAAAGGAAGTCGGAGTCTCGGTCGCTGTGACCTGATATGTGAAAGCGGTGCCGACCCGGCCAGTCGCGGTGAGCGTGCTGGTTACGACGGGTGTGGCGGGAGCGGGCGTCACTGAGAGGAGCAGGGTCTTCGGACTGCCGGTGCCACCCGCGTTGCTAGCGGTGAGTTGGATGGAGATCGCCGTGGTCGTGGCCTCAGGTGGAATGCCGGAGAGAATGCCCGTGGCTCCATCGAGCGAGAGCCACGCGGGACGACCCGTGGCGGCGAAGGCCGTCAGCGGGCCGTTGCTCGCCGTGATGACGTATTGGAAAGGTTGACCGACCTGAGCGGTCGCGGTGCCGTTGCTGCTAATAACCGGAGTCGCGGCCGCAGGTGCGATGCTGAAGAGAACGGCCGATGCGAGCCCCGTGCCAGATGCATTGGTGCCGGCGAACCACACGGTGGTCTGCCCGGCTGCGGCGGGAAGCGGCGTGCCAGTAATAGCGCCCGTGGCAGTAACCAAGGACAAACCGGGCGGCAGCGTGCCGCTGGTAACGGCGAAGGAGGCCCCAGTGGGACTGGCCGTAAGCGTAAAGCCGAAGACCTGGCCGACCTGACCGTTATTAACGATCGGGGAACTTGTGATCACGGGAGCGAGTGCGGATGGCGCGACTGAAATCGTGAGGATGGCGATCGGGCCGGTGCCGACGGTGTTGGCGGCAGATACGGTGACCGCGAATGTGCCGAAAGCCGTGGGGATGCCACCAATCGCGCCTGTGCCGGGTGTGAGCGTGATGCCCGCCGGCAAGCCAGTGGCGGAGTAAAGGTTCGCGCCGGGCGTGCCAGCCGAGGTGAGCTGGAAATTAAATTGGGTGCCAACGCGGGCACCGGGGGCGATACTGGAACTTGTGATCACTGGGGCGCTGGGGGCCGGATTGATCACGATACCCAGAGCCACCGAAGTAGTCCCGCCGGCGTTCGTGGCAGACATAGTAACTGCAAAGGTGCCTACTTGCGTCGGCAGGCCGGCAATCACACCGGTAGCGGCGACGAACGTCAGGCCGGTCGGGAGGGTGCCGGCGAGGGCATAAGGTGCCGTCACCGTGCCAAACGCAGGAGTAAACGTGAACGCGGAGCCCTGAGTACCCGAAAGATTGAGCGGACCGGTGTAGACCGGGGCGTTGAG
>CAMBVX010000330.1 GCA_945871085.1 Opitutus sp. GAS368
CGGTCGTAGAGGGAGCGGTAGAGGGGATTGGCGGCGTAGAGTTCGGCGTGGTCGCCGGCCGCGACGATCTCGCCGGCGTCGAAGACGATGATCTTCGTGGCGTCGCGGATCGTGGAAAAACGGTGCGCGATGATGAGGACGGTTTTACCGACGACGAGTTGCTTGAGGGCGAGCTGGATGGCGGCCTCGCTGTCGCTGTCGAGGGCGCTGGTGGCCTCGTCGAGGATGAGAATCGGCGCGTTGCGGAGGAAGGCGCGGGCCAGGGCGAGGCGCTGTTTTTGTCCGCCGGAGAGGCGCGCGCCGCGTTCGCCGACGAACGTTTCGTAGCCGTCCGGGAAGCTGAGAATAAATTCGTGCGCGTAGGCGGCGCGGGCGGCGGACTCGATGTCGGCGCGCGTGGCCTCGGGGCGGGCGATGAGGAGATTGTGGTAGATCGTGTTGTTGAAGAGGACGGGGTCTTGGGAGACGACGGCGATGTTGCGGCGGAGATCGGCGAGGCGGAGGGCGCGGAGGTCGTGGCCGTCGAGCGTGACGCGGCCGGACACGGGGTCGAAGAAGCGGGGCACGAGATTGGCGAACGTGGATTTGCCGGCGCCGCTGGGGCCGACGAGGGCGCAGACGGTGCCGGCGGGGATCAGGACGGAGACCTCGTTGAGGACGAGTTCGCCGGTCTGGTAGGAGAAGCTGACGTTTTCGAAGGAGAGTGCGCCGTGCGCGCGGACGAGCGGGCGGGCGCCGGGGCCGTCGACGATCGCGACGGGGGCCTGGAGGATTTCTTCGAGGCGGTCGAGGGCGCCGAGGCCGCGTTTCAGCTCGTTGTTCAGACTGCCGAGTTTTTTGATGGGCTCGTAGCTGGCGTAGAGCGCGGTGATGAGGACAATGAACGTCTTTTGGTCGAGGTTGACCTTGTAGGCGTAAAGGAGCGTGAACGCGATGCCGACGGCAGAGATGATTTCGATGAGAGGCGTGAGGGCCTTCTCATACTTCATGAACTTCATTTGCGCGCGGATGAGCGTTTGCGAGGCGCCCTTGAAGCGCGCCACCTCACGTTCCTCGAGGCTGAAGGCGCGAACTTCCTTCGTGGCACTGAGGTTCTCGCTGAAGATATTCGTCACACCGCCGAGCTCGGCCTGAATCTGGCCGGCGCGTTTGATGAGCTTCTTGCCGACGTAGCGGATCGGAAGAACGGAGAGTGGCACGACGGCGAGGATCACGAGGACAAAGGTGACGCCCTGCACGTGATAGGCCTTCCACGCGATATACGAAATACTGCCGATGAGGCTGGCGGGGCTACGCACGATCTCGTTGGCGACGGTAATGAGCGTGAACTGGAGTTGGTTGGCGTCGGAGAGACCGCGGGAGAGCAGGTCACCCGAGGAATTTTTTTGGAAGAACGAGAGCGGGAGAACCTGGAGTTTGCGGAAAAAATCGAGACGGATTGCTTCGAGGATGCGCGTGCCGGCGAGCTGGATGAAGTAGGTGTTGAGGTAGGTGGCGACGCCGCGGACCAGGAAGATCTCGGGAATCCATAGGACGACGGCGGCGAGTTCCCAGTTGGTGAGAGTCAGGCGGTCGTCGCCGAAAATGACGGGGAAGACCTGATCGATCATCAGCGGCAGGCCGGCACCGGAGGCTACGCCAGCGATGATGCCACACACGATGCCGACAGAGAGCAGTCCTCGATGGGGGCGCAGGTAACTGAAGTAAGGACGGAAGCGGCGGATCATGCGGGTCAGGCCGGAGTGATGAGCGGAATGGTTTGGCGGCTGTGGCGGCGGTAAAATAAAAAATCGGAATCGAGGGTGAAGACACGGCTATCCTCGTGTAGTTCGCTCATGCGGACGAGACAGGCATCCGCAAGCGACATGGGAATGTCCTGATACTTCCGCATCAACGCGGCCACCGACGACAAGTGCGCGGCGAAACTAAAGTCCAATCGAACTCCACCCTGTTCCAAGAAGCGGAGCAGCGCGTGCGTTCCGCCCGTAGTGCGAACGACCAAGTGGTAGGCTTCGGCAACGACCGGCTCGCAAGTCACCAGTTGCACCTTCGGTGCCAGTTCGCGTGTCCGGGCCAAGGCCCACTCGTGAAACTGGTCGTCCCGATCAATGAGCGCAACGAGCGGGCCGGCATCAAGGACGACGCGATCGGCCATAACCTTCCATGTATTTCGGGTTGGTCGAAAGGTCGCCCGGCCCTGCAATCACGCCGCATAGATGCTTGATGCGATCATAAAGCGAAGCGTCGGGTTTGGCGGGTTTACGAACGCTACGCTCGGGGCGGCGGCGCGACTTGGCTGCGGTGAGTGCGGCGGGCATGGGCGAAAATGAATTCCGATGGTGGTGGGGTGTCAATGCGCGGCAATGAACACGTGCACTGACATGCGCGCTTACACGCATGAGGGCGGGTCGGAGACCCGGCTCTACTTCAATCTTTCGACGACCTGACGTCGAGGGCATCGCGGAGGCCGTCGCCGAGGAAGTTGAGCGAGAAAAGCGTGAGTGAAAAAACCGTGCCGGGAAAAATCAGGAGCCAGGGGAACTCTTCCATTTTTTCCGCGCCGTCTTTGATGAGCACGCCCCAGGAACTCATGGGTGGCTGCACGCCGAGGCCGAGGAAACTGAGGAACGCTTCGAGGAGCATGACGCCGGGAATCGTGAGCGTCGTGTAGACGATGATCGGGCCGAGCATGTTGGGGAGAATGTGGCGGAAGATGATGCGGCGGCGGCCGAGGCCGAGGGAGCGGGCGGCTTCGATGAACTCCATTTTTTTGATCGACATGACTTGGCCGCGGACGATGCGGGCCATGGTGAGCCACTCGACGGCGCCGATCGCGACGAAGAGGAGAATGATGTTTCGGCCAAAGAGTACCATCAGGAGGATGACAAAAATGGGGAAGGGCATCGAATACATGATGTCGACGGCGCGCATCATGACGGCGTCGAGTTTGCCGCCGAAGAAGCCGGCGACGGCGCCGTAGACGACGCCGATGGTCAGCGCGACAAAGGTGGCGGCGAGGCCGACGGCGAGCGAGATACGACCGCCGAAAAGAAGGCGGACGAGGAGGTCGCGGCCGAGGGTGTCGGTGCCGAGCCAATGCGCACCGCTCGGAGCGGAGGCGCCGAGGTCGAGGTTTTGTTCCTCGTAGCCGTAGGGGGAAAGCAGCGGGCCGAGGAGGCAGGCGAGCGAGATGACGGCGAGGGAGGCGAGGCCGAAGGTGGCGAGTTTGTTTTTGCGCAGGCGCAGCCAAGCGTCGTGCCAGAGGGAATTGCCCTGCTCAATAGGCTCGTCGACGGGGGCGGGCCGCGGAGCGGCGGGCGCGGGACTGGTGAGGGAGGTCATGGCGAGCTCAGGATTCGAGGCGGACTTTGGGGTTCATCCAGGCTTGCGCGATGTCGACGGCGAGGTTCAGGGCCATGATGAGCACGGCGTAGAGTATCACGGTTCCGAGGACGAGGGTGTAGTCGCGGTTGAAGGCGCTGTTGACGAACTCGCGGCCGATGCCGGGGATTTGGAAGATCGTTTCAATGACGAACGATCCGGTTAAAATACCGGCGACGGCGGGGCCGAGGAAGGAGACGACCGGCAGCAAGCCACCGCGCAGGGCGTGGCGGGTGACGACGCGGAATTCGGAGGCGCCTTTCGCGCGGGCGGTGCGGATGAAGTCTTGGTTGAGCACTTCGAGCAGGCCGCCACGTGTGAGGCGGGAGATGGGCGCGGCGTAAGCGATGCCGAGCACGAGGGCGGGGAGCACGCGATCGGCGGGGCCATACCAGCCGGAGGCGTTGAACCAGCCGAGGTGAATGGCCAACAAGAGCACGAGGAGCGGGCCGACGACGAAGGTTGGGATGGAGATGCCGATCATGCCGAAGGAGGAGGCGACGTAGTCGACCCACGTGTTGCGGCGGATGGCGGCGAGGGTGCCGAGACCGATGCCGAGGACGAGGGCGACGGCGAGGGAGATGGCGCCGAGCTCGGCGGAGACGGGGACTTTGTCGAAGATGATCTCGTTGACGGTGCGGTTGGGATATTTGAAGGAAGGGCCGAGGTCACCGCGGGCGAGACTGCCGAGGTAGTCGAGGTATTGCCGCCAAAGGGGTTTATCGAGGCCGTAGTGGGCTTCGAGGTTGCGGAGGATCTCGGGGGTCACGGCTTTCTCCGCAGTGAAGGGTCCGCCGGGGACGAAGCGCACCATAAAAAACGTCGCGGTGATGACGAGAAAGAGGGCGAGCAAGGACTGGAGGAAGCGCGACGTGATGAAACGGAGCATGGTGGAGGCGGAAAGGGAGGACCAAGATCCAATGACCGAGGTTCGGAAGCGAATGTCTATCGAGGAAAGGTGGAGGGCGAGGGAAAGTTTTTGAGCAAGGCCGGGGATAGCGGGTGGCGTGCCAGCGGGCGGGCACGGTCGGGTTGACCGTGCTACGGCGGGTGGGCGAGGGAGAAGGCGGTCCAGTCGATTGGGCGGACGGAATTGTCGCGCCAGCCTACCGCGGCGGGGTGGACGAGTGGGTTGACGATGGGGACGTAGACGGGGGCGGAGGGAACAGGGGACGGGAGCAGGGTGGAAAGGCAGAGACGGGAACGGGCGAGAGCGGCTGCTGAAGTGGCGCGCGGTGGGGCGCGGGATTCACCGGAGGAGTAGCTGGGCGAACGCCAGAGGCGCATTGAGATGGCAAGGGGGCTGGGAGAGTTTGCTGGTTCGACCGCGACGCTGGTTCTGATCCGGAGAGCGGCTGAAGGTGGGCGTTTAAGATTTTTCAGCCAAACTTTCATCGCTGGTCATGGCGCAGGAGGCTGGCTGACTGCGGCGCTCCCGCGGGCGCTGCGCCGGAGATTGCCGCAGTCGCTTCGGCTCGTTCGCAATGACAAACCCGATGAGTCCACGGGCGAGCAGCGCAGCGATGAAATCCGCCGAGCGGGATCGCCACTCCCTCGTTTCTCGGGCGCGCGCGGATAAACACGCGGGGGGATTTCTTTGATAGGTCTAAATGGACCTAGTGTACTAGGGGCTCTTTCGGGCCTTGTCGGCTCTACCGTATGAGTTGAAATAGGAGTATGATCGAACCAGCCCATCCGCCTATGTCCCTCTTATCCGCCACTGATCGTGTTAATTTTCGAGAAGCACTGGCGCGCGGGTCAATGGTGCGAGGTGAGGGTCCGAGGCCGGGGCGAATGAACGTCGTTTTTCGGGGGCGGGGCGGACTCACCTTGGTGGAGGTGATGGTTTCGATCACCCTGATGGCGACGGTGATGGTGGGTTTCATCGGGTCTTTCATTCAATCGCGCCGTGTCACGGAATCCAGTGTGCTGCACGCGGCGGGGACCAGCCTGATCTACGGGATCATCGAGCAGATCAAACAACTCGATTATGCGACGCTGCTGCCCAACTACGAGGTGGACCCGTTCGCGCCGGTGGCGACCACGCCGCCGTATCTGCGGGTGCGCCTCAATCAGTCGACCGTGGCTTGGATCAAGGTCGTGCATACGGCGGCACCCGGCGCCGCGCGGGCTCCGACGTCAACCCCGGCGGCGAGCGCCACCGCGGCGAGTGTTGGCGCGGTGCAAAACTATCTGGGATCGATTCCGCTCTCCACCGTGACGGGCTCCGCCTCCCAGGAAATCAACATGGATGTTTGGGTGTGGATCGATGAGATCCCCAATGTGGCCGACGATGTCTCGGAGGTGAAAAAGGTCACGGTGGTGTATACCTACAGTTATCTGGACGGGGCCGTGACGCGGTCGGTCCGCAATCGCGAAGTTTTCCTGCGAACCCGCTTTGACCAATGAAAACCTCGTTCCTGCGCCCTCGTCGTTCCACCGGCTTCACGCTCGTGGAGGTCATGATCAGCATGACCATTGTGTCCATGGTCATGGCGATGTGCATGAGCACGTTTCTGTTTGGGCTGCGGGCGATGTATAAGGATACCCAGCGTCTCGCAACGAATGCGAATCTGCGCAGTTTTATGGCGCAGATTTCCAAAGAGACGCTGGATGCGTCGTATTTTTATTTGTTCGGCTATTACACGAAGCTGGACGGCAACATCGATATTACGGCCGATCCGGCCTTTCTGACCCAGATCAACGACGCGGCGGACAATGACTACGACAAGTGGGTAGCGCAGGGTGATTGTTTGGTGCTCGTCACGAAGACCTCGCAATATCGCTCGACGGATATTCGGCAGATCCGAGTCTATTATCGGGTGGTGACCGCGCAGACGTTAGTCGTCGGCGGCGTGCAGGTGGGGCGAAATGGCGAGGTCGCCATTCGCTATTATGAAACGGCCGATTGGGGCGAGGGCACCGCCGGGGCGTCGAACGGCCGCACGGATCTCACCACGGAGTTGAATCGGATCAACCTGAACACCAACCCGACGCTGACCGGCAGTCGGTTGATTTCGGCCCGCACGGTGGGGCGGCAAGTGCCCTCCCCCTATACGCCGTATGTCGCAGGGGATCGTTATCCAGCCTTCAGCAGCGAGTCGCCCGACGCCTCGGTGACCAACGGATTTGTCTCCATCAACTTGGAGTTCATCAACGGCAGCACCGCGAACAACCTGCTTTCGAGCAGTAGTTTCAACTACACCATTTCCCCCCGGAGATAACGCCATGAAATCGTTCCTTTCTCTCTTCAAACAGCGCCGGGGCTCGGCCTTGGTCACCGTCGTTTTTCTGACCGCGATGATGGCGATTCTGACGGCCAGCATGCTGCGCTATACGATCACCGAGCGGCGGGGGAACGAGCGTAACCGAGTCATCCTCCGCGCGAAAAATATGTCCGAGAGCATTTCGGTTTACGCGGCGGAGCAGATCACGACGAAGTTATATCGTCTGCGGAGCACGAACCCGATCGCGTTCCTCACGGGCACCAACGAAATCAAGCTTCCGCCCGCCAGTGTATTGCAGGCCGCCGATGCCACCTATGACGGTTCGGGCAGCGCCATGGAAGTGCGCGCCGGGCTGACGGGATCGACGGGGCTGCTGTTCATCAATCCGGCGACCGATCCCAGCAACCCCAATGCCGGCCTGCAGGTGAATACCGCGACCGTGCCCATCATCGCGAAGGCGACGGCCCGGCATGGTTCCCTCGGCACGATTGCCTCCTATAGCCGCCACGATCTCGCGGTTGATTTTGTCCCCCTGTTTCAGTTCGCGGTTTTCTACAATATGGACATGGAATTTGGGCCGGGTGCGGACATGGTGATTGCCGGTCCGGTGCACTGTAACGGTGAACTCAGTGCGCGGTCCCAGACGGGTGTTCCGAATACCATCGAGTTTACGGAACGAGTCTCGGCGTCGAAGGGGTTTTATGCGGATACAACTCGGCAGGGCACGACGATCAACAATGTGGGAGGCTCGGATGCCGGTCCCGGTGGTACGGGTCCGCTCCGCTTTCGGCACTCAACCACGCAGGTGGTTACCGACATCAAGAGCGCTACCGCCGTCTGGCGAGACCACAAGTATGGTGGCGCGAGTGAAACCACGACGACCCAGAATAACTTCAAGGTCTTCGCGACCACGACCTACGGCCTCAACCTGCGCACAAGTGTGCATGGGGTCACGCCGTTGGTTTTGCCCTCGGTCTCGGACTACTCGGACGTCGACCTTGCTTCCACGCCAGGAGTGGATGATCGCAACAACGGTCGCCAGGTGATCGCGCGGCCGGATGCCGCTGATACGGCGGGACTCAAAGAGACACGGATCGCGCGCAAGGCCGGCCTCTACATTATCGTCAACCCGGATTCGCTCGAGCGCACGGGATATTTGCCCGATGGCGCGGCGGTGACCATGCGACCGCGGTCCTACCGCTGCTGGTTGAATACCGTGAATTCCGATCTCTCGCACACCCTTTACGAGGTCATTTTGCCCGGTCAGCCCAGCTATGGAACGTTGAACGCCAACGTGAACAATCTGCCCAATAAATTTCCGCTGCTTCCTGCTGAGCTTACGTCGATCGGGCACAACCAGGTGCTGCGCACG
>CAMBVX010000331.1 GCA_945871085.1 Opitutus sp. GAS368
CGTCAAACCCGACGGCCTGGGCAACGACAGCATCAAGATTTGCGAAGACACCGACGGCGACGGCCGCGCCGATAAGTTTACGATCTTCGCCGACAAACTCAACATCCCCACCGGCTTCGTCTTCGCGAATGGCGGCATCGTGGTCGCCCAACCCCCGCGTTTCCTTTTTCTCAAGGACAATAACGGCGACGATAAAGCCGACCTCCGCACCGAGATCATGACCGGCTGGGGCGTCAACGACACCCACGCGCAGGCCAACAACCTCCACTACGGCTACGACAACTGGCTCTACGGTGCCGTCGGCTACTCCGGTTTCAGGGGCACCGTCGGCGGGGTCGAAAAACAATTCGCCCAGGGTACGTATCGCTTTAAGGCGGACGGCTCCGCCCTCGAGTTTCTCCACCAATTCACCAACAACACATGGGGCCAGAGCGCCAACGAGTTTGGCGACCAGTTCGGCGGCACCGCCAACAACGCCCCCATTTTCTTCGGCGGCATCCCCGCGACCATCGTGCCCAAAGGCACGCGCGCCCTGACCGCCAAGCGCATTAACACCGAGGACAAAACTCACACCATCACGCCCAACTTTCGCCAGGTCGACGTGATGGGCGGCTACACCGCCGCCGCCGGCAGCGCGTTCATTTATTCCGACAATCTTCCCGCCCGCCTCCAAGGCATGGCCATGATCTGCGAGCCCACGATGAAAAATATCGCCCTCTTCGATGTGCGCCGCGACGGCGCCGGCTACGTGGCCCACGACGCCTTTAATCTCGTCGCCAGCAGCGATGAGTGGATGTCCCCCGTCTTCGCCGAGGTCGGTCCCGATGGCGCCGTCTGGTTCTCCGATTGGCAAAACTACATTATCCAACACAACCCCACGCCGAGCCTCGAGCGCGGCGGCTACGCCTCCAAAACCGGCGTCGGTGGCGCCCACGAAAACCCTCTCCGCGACCACGGCCGCGGTCGCATCTATCGTGTCGTCTGGGATAAATCTAAGCCCGCCGCGATCACGTCGCTCAAAGGCGCCACAACCGCCCAACTCGTCGCCGCCCTTGGCAGCGGCAATCAATTCTGGCGCCTCACGGCTCAACGCCTGCTCGTCGAAGGCCAACGCACCGACGCCTCGGCTTCGCTCAAATCGGCAGTCGCCGGCAGCTCCGCCGTCAAAGTCCTCCACGCCCTCTGGACGCTGCACGGGCTCGGCCAACTCGACGCCGCCACCCACCGCAGCGCGCTCACCCACGCCGACGCCGCCGTCCGCCGCAACGCCACCCGTGCACTCGGTCGCGATGCCGCCGCCATTTCCCTCTTCTTCGCCTCGGCGGTCTCCAGCGACACCAATGCCCTCACCAAACTCGCGGCCTTCGTGAAGCTCGCCGAATTCCCCACGTCCCCCCAAATCAAAACCGTCGTCTCCAGCCTCGTCCGCAATCCCGCCAATCAAAAGGACGAATGGCTCAAGGAAGCGAGCCGCCTGCTCGCCCGCATCCACGGCGCCGGCCTTTATCGCGAAGGCCCCAATTTGCTCCCAAATCCCGGCTTCGAAACCCTCGGCGCCGATGACCTGCCCGTCGGCTGGAAACGCCGCGACTACGGCACCCGTGACGCCAATACCACCGCCGCGTGGTCCAAAGCCGGCACCGAACGGGAATTTCACGGCGGCAAATTCGCGCTCCGCGTCGTGACGACCGGCGACGCCGACACGAGCTTCTACGCCGATGTACCCGTGAAACCCGACACCCAGTATCGACTCGCCGGCTGGATTCGGACGCGCTCGCTGCGCGGCCGGGCCAGCTTCAACGTCCACAACGCCCGCATCGAAACCGAAATCATCCGCCGCGACACCGACTGGACCGAGGTCGAGATCGAATTTAACAGCGGCAACCGCACCACCGCGAGCGTCAACATCCTGCACGTCGCCCGCGGAGAATCGTTCTTCGACGATGTGCGCCTCGTCGAACTCACCGTCACCGACGACTCCGCCAACCTGATCCCGGCCGACGCCAACCGCGGCGAAACCATCTTCCACAAACACGCCGCCGCCTGTGTCCTTTGCCACACGCTCAAGGGCCAGGGCAGCACCGTGGGCCCCGCGCTCGACGGTATCGCCACCCGCGCTACAGCCTCCTACATCCGCGAAAGTCTGCTTGAGCCGAGCAAGGCCATCGCGAAAGGCTTCGAGCAGTTCAAAATCTCCCCCATGCCTCCGATGGGCGACATCTTCAGTCCGCAGGAAATTTCCGATATCGAAGCCTTCCTCCAAACTCTAAAATAATCTCTTCCCTCCCTCAGACCCCAAACCCCTGACCCTTTTCCATCATGAAAAAAATCAACATCGCGATCATCGGCCTCGGTTTCGGCGCAGAATTTATCCCGATCTATCAGGCTCACCCCAACGCTAACCTCCTCGCCATCTGCCAGCGCGACCCGAAGAAACTGAAATCCATTCAGGACGCGTTCGGCATTCCGAAAGGCTACACCGACTACGACGCACTCCTCCGTGATCCTGAGATCGATGCGATCCACATCAACACCCCGATCCCCGATCACGCCGAGCAATCCATCAAAGCCCTCAAGGCCGGCAAACACGTCGCGTGCACCGTCCCGATGGCCACCTCCATCGCCGACTGCAAAAAGATCGTCGAGCTCACCAAAAAGACCGGCCTCAAATACATGATGATGGAGACGGTCGTCTACGCCCGCGAATACCTCTACGTCAAAGAACTCTATGACCGCGGCGACCTCGGAAAAATCCAGTTCCTCCAGGCGAGCCACCAGCAAGACATGGATGGTTGGCCGAACTACTGGCCCGGCCTCCCGCCGATGTGGTATGCCACGCACTGCGTCGGCCCCATGCTCGCCCTCACCGACGCCACCGCCGAATACGTCTCCTGTTTCGGCTCCGGCTCCATCCGTCCCGAGCTCGCCAAGAACTACGGCTCGCCCTTCGCCGTCGAGACCGCGCACATCAAGCTAAAGGACTCCGACGTCACCGCGCGCATCATCCGCTCCCTCTTCGACACGGCCCGCCAATACCGCGAAAGCATCGACGTCTACGGTTCGAAAAAATCCTTTGAGTGGTCACTCGTCGAAGGCGAGCCGCACGTCCTGCACACCGCGAAACTCGCCGAACACAAGATCCCGAAAAAGATCACCGTGCCCGACTACGCGAAGCGCCTGCCGAAAGGCATCCAGAAATTCACGACAAAAGGCGTCTACGATCTCGGCAAGAAAACCCACCTGAGCTTCACGCAAGGCGCCGGCCATGGCGGCTCGCACCCGCACCTCGCCCACGAGTTCCTCACCGCCCTCGTTGAGGGCCGTGAATGCTCCGTCGACGCCGTGAAATCCGCCAACTGGACTTGCGTCGGCCTCTGCGCCCACGAATCCGCCCTCGCCGGCGGAAAAATCGTGAAACTCCCAGCCTTCACCCAAAGTTGAGGTGGGCGGGCACGTCCCTGTGCCCGCATTCCAACGCAGGGCGGGGCCCATCAGCCTCGCCCTTTTTTGCGCCCGCAAACTTCCCTTTGCTTCTCCGAGGCTTCCCGCTTCACTCCGCGCCTCGATGATCGAAGTCAGCCACCTCACCCGCGTCTTCCGCACCTACAAAAAGGTCCCCGGCTTCTGGGGCGGCGTGAAAGGTCTGTTCAAACGCGAGTTCGAGGAAACCGCCGCCGCCAAGGATATCTCCTTCACCATCGCCGAGGGCGAATTCGTCGGCTTCCTCGGCCCCAACGGCGCCGGTAAGACGACAACGCTCAAAATGCTCTCGGGCCTCATCTACCCCACGAGCGGCACCGCCCGCGTCGCCGGCTTCGATCCCACCAAACGCGAAAACGCCTATCGCCGCCTCTTCGCCCTCGTCCTCGGTCAGAAGAACCAGCTCTGGTGGGATCTCCCCGCCATCGAGTCCTTCAATCTCCTCCGCGCCATCTACGGCATTCCGGAAGCTCAGTTCAAAACCACCCTCGACGAACTCGTCGACCTTCTCACCGTCCGCGCCAAACTCAACGTGATGGTGCGCGAGCTTTCCCTCGGCGAGCGGATGAAAATGGAACTCATCGCTGCGCTCCTCCACCGCCCGCGCGTCCTCTTTCTCGACGAACCCACCATCGGTCTCGACGTCGTGTCCCAACGCGCAGTCCGCCAATTTCTCCGCGACTACAACCGCAAGTATCGCGTCACCATCCTCCTCACGAGCCACTACATGGCCGACATCAAGGAACTTTGTGAACGTGTCATCGTGATCCACAAGGGCGCAAAAATCTACGACGGCGCGCTGGCCCGCCTCGAATCCGCCGGCGGCGCGCGCAAAAAAATCATCACCTTCGTCCCCGGCCCCGGCACGGCGTTTCCAGACACCTGGCAGTCGCAGTTCGGCACCACCACCCGCGCCGACGACGGTAAGTTCACCCTGCGCGTCCCCGGCGAAAACGTCGTCGCCGTCTCTCAGGAAATTCTCAGCACCGGCCCCGTCGCCGACATCACGATCGAAGACGTCCCCCTCGAAGACGTCATCGCCGAACTTTTCGCGGCGCAGGCCTGAGGTCAAACCTCCGGCCAGTGCCACGTTTCTCCCACGAGGGCGTGCATCAACCCGCGGAGCGTGGTCGCCGACTTTTCGGTCGCCGCTCGCAGACTCTCCTGCGTCGGCGTCGCACTCACCGCGTAGTCGCGCCATTCACTCGCCAACCGCTCGAGTCGGCGCGCATCCGGCAACGTCGCCGCGCCGCGCCGTTGGCTCAGCTCGTGAAACAACTGGAAGTTCACCTCGGCCAGTTGGTGGTGCAGCCACCGCTGGGCGGCCAAAAATTCTTCGCGCGCGAGCTTCTGCCGCGTTGACACGTAGTCGCACACGAAACCCTCCGCGAGCCTCCGCACGTCGTCATCATTCAAGCGGGGCGGCGAAATCTCCGCTGCGACCCGCCGAAAAAATGCGCCCCAGTCCCGCTCACCCTTGACGAAACGGTAGCCGCCACGCAGCACGGTCGCCAACCCGCCGAGAGCTTGCGCCAACGGAGCAATCCGTGGCGCCAACCCAAGCTGCAACAAAAGTTTTGCCTGGCGCAGCCGGCCGACCGGCAGCACCACCAAGTCGATTTCGCCGGCCCTGAGCACCACCGAAACTTTCGTCGCCGACCCCAGTCGTCCGGGCCGAACCACGTAGGCGAGCGGCTCGCCGAGCCCGAGGTCACGCATCCATTCACGCGTCTCAAAGAGCGCCGGTCGCGCAGTCACCACCTGAAAATCCCAGTCGGAAAACTCGTCGGCCGCCCGCGCCCCTTCTGCATAAACTCTGGAGCCAATCAGCACGAGCGCCCGCACTGAGCGCTCCCGCTCCGCCCAACGGATGACCACTGGTCCGATGTTTTCACCTCTCACCATTTGCGCACCGAGATCAATATCTCCGTGCCCTCCATCCCCGGTCCGGCATGAATTTCCCCGTGGTGGAGACGCAGAATTTCCTTCGCGAGAAAGACCCCGGTCCGCCCTTGGTTCGGCACGGCGCCCTCGACCGGTTCCGGCAAGATACCTTCGAGTTCGAGGGTTTTGCCTTTGAGCGAAACCAAGGCGGTCAGTTCCGCACCGGCACCCGTCGACCGCACCTGCAACGTCAACTCGCGCGCGCCGAGTTCGCCGCGATTTTCCGTGATGGTTTCGATGAGTGAGCGCAGCGCAAATTCCAGTAGTTTTTTACTCACCGCCAGCTTCACCGGATCCGGCCCGACCTCCACGCGCAGCCCGAGGGCATTGCCGATACCCTGCGCCAATTCGCGCACATCGACCACCTCGGCCTCCCCCTCGTGCAACGTCTGCATCAAAGCGAAATGCCGATTGAGTGTCTCCAATTTCACCAGATCACTTTTCGCCGCCTCCATGATCGCCTGAGGCAGCGGTTTCTCCGGCGTGCTGAACCGAAACGTCGCGAGCGACACCAGCGCATTGCCCAGCTCATGACTCAGGGTCAGCGCCAATTCGCGCAGCAAACTACGCCGGCTCGCGCGCTCGCGCGACGCCGCGTCATGCACCTCACCGCTCGCCTCCTGCCAACACGCCCAAATTCCGCCCGTCTCCGCGACGATGCCCGCACTCGCCCGAAAGGGCTGCCCTTCACTCGGCGTCACCCGGCTGACTTCCCGCGTGCGCCGCGCCTGCCCGATCTGCTCGCGAACGATGAGCGGGATGTGCCGGGGCGCGTTTTCATCCGGCCCCATTACAATCGTGCCCGGCAAATACTTCGCTCCGAGATTGGCTTGTTCTGCGAGCAGGTTGAGTCGACTGAACTGCGACGACTTCGCGAGTAAATGCCGCAGCAAGCGCGCAAAAAATACCGCCCGCGACCGGTCCGCCTCATCGTAGGCCTGCCCGTCCTCCCGCACACCGAGGGCCACCAAACCCAGCAACCGGCCGTTGTCATGCACCGGCACAAGCAACCGCGCGCCCCAGAGCGCGAGTCGGTTGCGCACCGCGAGCTCGGCGACGGGATCAACCGGGCCATCCCATTCGGTCCCGTCGATCACCGCCGGATGGTGCTCAAAAAAAGCCACCAGCGGGTCATCCGCCGCGAAGAAAGACGTGCCACGATCCGCCCGGAATCCATCCGCCTCGCGCAGAAAAAACACGGCATGCGAGGCGCGGAGCAGGTGCCGCGAAGCCCGCCGAAATTCGGCGACCAGCCGGTCACGTGTATCCAGACTTTCGACCGCACCCTCCAAAAAATCCCACAGCTCCGTCGGATCGGGCGCCGCCGGTCGCGTCGGCACCCGCACCGCCTCGGCCCGGCGGTTCTTTTCCATCATCAGCTCGACCATCGATTGTTTCTCCGCCACTTCTTCGACCAACGGCAGCAACTCGCTCAACCGCGTCGCGCTCTCTTCGTAGCTCAGGTAGACCTTCGCTCGCCCGCTCAGCCTGGCCTGTTCAAATGGCAGACTCCTCGGTTCACCCACATAAATCGTCGGACAGCGCTCCAGTGAGGACGGCAAAGTCGCCTCCGCCACCGCATCCAGCACCACTACCGCAGAAAACCCCGGGGACGTTCCGGCCGGAAACGCCCGCGCCAACAAGCGCTGCGCGACACGGCCCGGCGGCAACTGTCGTTCCCAAGCGTCCGCCAACGCGGTATCGACGGTCGCTAGGATGACAAGGGTTGGCATGGAAAGGTTACACGAAAGGTCGCGCCCTGGCCGGCGGCGGCCGGGTCGACGGAGATCGTGGCATCCAGATTGCCAAGGATGTCGCTGCAAATCGCAAGCCCGAGTCCGAAGCCGGTCGATTTCGTGGATTGGAACGGCTGGAAAAGCCGCGGGCGGATTTCCTCGGAAATCCCCGGCCCGGAGTCCGCGATCGCCATTTCGATGCCGCCCGGGACATTGCGCGTCGCGACGCGCACCCAGCGCTCACCCTCGCGCGCTTCCACGGCCTGGATCGCATTAAAACACAGATTCAACATGACCTGCTTGGCCGCCGAGGCGTCGGAGAAGATTACATCCGGTGCGGCGGCGAAGTCGGAGCGAAACTCAATGCGCTTCTCCGCCGCCTTCGTCGCCACAAGATCGAGACTGCCGCGCAAAACCGTGTGTAGTTCCATTTTCTCGACCTGATACGCCCGCGGCAACGCCAACTCGAGCAATTGAACCGTGAGTCGGTCGATGCGGTCCACCTCTTGCCCGATCAACCGGAAGAACTTCTCCCGAAATGCCGGATCATGGTGATGGGTCGGTAGCAACTGCACGAACGTCTTGATCGAAACGAGGGGATTCCGGATCTCGTGCGCGAGGCTCGCGCCGAGCAGGCCCACCGTGGCGAGTTGCTCGGCGTGCTGCGCTTTCACCGAAAAATGCGCACGCTCCAACGCACTCTCGATGATCGAGGCCAGTTCCATCAACTGCGTGACCTGCGGATAAGTAAAAGGACGGCGCGACGCCGCCACCCCGACGCCGACCAGCGCCGTAAGCGTCGGCCCCTCGCCGA
>CAMBVX010000332.1 GCA_945871085.1 Opitutus sp. GAS368
GCGTGAATCGTGCCCGCCGCGGCGCCGGCGGTCCGTTGGCGCAGGCCACGGCTCTTGTTGCTGTACCAGCCGTAGTAGCGGACCTGCGGCACACCTTTCGGCGGCATCTGATCGAGTAGCGCGGCGATGAACTGCGGGGCAGAAAAGACCTCGAAGTTGCGCTTGGTGCGCCAGTGGCGCTCGGAGCGGTAGAGGACGCTGCCCGATTCGGGGTTGTAGGTGATCTTTTCGAGGGAGAACGGGGCGCGCAGGAGATACTCCGCGAGGCGGCGGCGACCGGCGGCATCGTCGGCGGCGAGGGGGGCTTCGCCGGCATCGACCGAAAAACCGCTGTGGCGCCAGTTCTTGAGTTTGTCCATCTGCCAGGCGTCGATGTCCCGGCTTGAACCGGTGCTGGCGGCCCGGGTGGCCGTGCCGATTTTCACCAGCCCGGGGCCGGCCATGGAGCGCTTGTTGGAGATGGCCGGTGCCCGGGCTCCGGCGACGTCATGATCTTTGCCCGGCTCCAATCGCCGGACGGGGCCGCCGTCGTTTCCGGAGCGCTGGAGCGCGGGAGCCTCCGCGAACTGGCGAATCCTCCTTGGCTGCCGCCGGTGTTTACGGGCCGCGAGTTCGACGTCGCGGGCTGGCGCCACCTCTGCCCGTTGTCGCCCGGACAGATCATCGGGGTCGGGAAAAATTTTGCGCCCGATCCCGCGGCGTTGCCGAATCGTCCGCCGGCCATCCCCATCCTGTTCCACAAGCCGGCGCGCTGCGTCGTCGGTCCGGAAGCCGATGTGCTGCTCCCGCCAGGAGTCGCGCGGATCAAGTTCGAGTCGGAACTCGCGGTCGTGATCGGCCGGCGCGCCCGGGCGGTGAGCCCCGCCGACGCCCTGGGCTATGTTTGCGGCTACACGGTCGCCAACGACTTCGCCGCCCTCGAACTCTTCCACCCCGCCGGCCATTGGACGCTCGGCAAGTCCTGCGACACTTTCTGCCCGCTCGGCGCGGTGATCGCGACCGCGCTCGATCTTTCCGCCGTCCGCGTCCGTTCCTTCCTCAACGGCCGGCCCTATCAGGACAGCCCGCTTGAACTGATGATCACCGCGTTGCCCCGGTTGATCGAACTGATCTCGCGTTATCTGACGCTGGAGCCGGGAGACGTCATCCTCACCGGCACACCGACGGGCGCAGGATTCGCCGCCGACGGCGATGTGGTGGAATGCGTGATCGACGGCATCGGCCGGCTGCGCAATCCGGTGCGGAAAGCGCCGGACTCCGGCCCGACCGGTCGGCCGGATTCAGCGCGGGCCACGTCTACGCCGCGCGCCGCGCGCACCGGCCCACGAGCCAGATCGCCGCCGTGATGGCGGCCGCCGGCACCGCAAAATCCGCCACGCGCATCCCGAGGATCGCCGAGGCCGTCTGGTGCTCGCCGCGCGCGGCGTCGAAACCCGTCGCGTTCAGCAGCAAGCCCCCGGCGGCAAACGCGATCGTCGAGCCGAACTTGATCATCCAAACATAGGCGCCGGCGAACACGCCGCCATCGCCCGATCCCGTCTCGTTTTGCGCCGCCTCGCTCAAGTCCGCCGTGAGCGAGGGCACGAGCGTCCACAAGGCGGTGAATCCGGCCGCGAAACAGATCGACGGAATCACGTAGAGCCAAGGCTGGCCGGGCACGTAGCAAAACCACTTCGCCAGATTGCCGAGCAACGCGACGCCCAGGAAGAGCTGCAGCGCGCGGTGCTTGCCCAGGCGCGCGGCGACCCAGCTCACCCCGCCGGCGAGCACCAGACTCGTGCCCTGCCACGCGGTGGAGCCCGCGCCGATCAGCCATGCGGCGCCGGCCGCATCGCCGGGCTTGAGGTAGTAGATCACGAGATACGGGCCCACGCTGCCGACACTGAAAACTCCCACGCACATCGCGACGACCGCCAGCATGAGCAACCGGAAGGGCCGGTTGCGCATGACGCGGCCGAAGGCCCGGAAGAACTCGCCCACGCTTCCGTGCGGGGCCCCCGCCGGCGTCGCCGGGGCGGGCACGGCGCGCTCGCGGCAACCCCACGCGCACAAAAGCCCCGTCGCCAAGATCGCCGCCGCCATCGCGCCGCCGACCCAGCGCGCGCCGTGCACCGTGTCGCGAAACACCGGCAACTGCGTCGCGGCATAGGACCAGCCGTAGCCGATGCCCGCCAAACCGCCGAAGAAAGTCGCGGCCGCCATCAGCTTCGTGCGCTCGTGCGGCGAGCCGGTCAGCTCGAAGCCCATCGCTTGCCAGGGAACGGACAGCAGCGACCAGCCGACGTAAGTGAGGCACGAGAAGATCAGCAGCCACCAGAAGTAGCCTCCGCTGGAGAGACCCGGAGGGAACCACCACACCGCCGCGAAAAACACCGCCGAGATCACCGTGCCCAACGCGATCAACCGCCGCCGGCCGTAGCGCGGTTTCAACGCGTCCGACACATAGCCCGCGATCGGATCGGTGAGCAGGTCGACCAGGCGCGGAATCGCCTGCGCGAGCCCGACGAGCGCCGGGTTCACGCCGAGCGCGAGGTTGAAGACATAGTTGGCCAGGCTGCCGATGCCGTAGCCGGTGGTCAGGCTGGCCATGTTGCCGGCCCCGTAGAGCGCGCGTTGCGCCGGAGACACCCGGTCCGCGTTTTCGGCGGTTTCCTTCATCGGTCGCCTCCGCGCACCCCGAACACGGCGCGAATCGCTTCCAGATACGCGAAACCCGACACGGTGTCGGGCTCGAGGTAGCTGCCCTCGGTCCACTCGTTCCAGGCGTTGAATGTCAAAATCGGGTCCGGTTCGCGCGCGGCCACCCAGGCGCCGAGCCGCTCGGCCGCCAGACGAAACTGCCGGGGCGAATTGTTCCGCAGCGTGCCCATGAACGGATAGCCGCGCGCCTCGAAACGGTCGCTTTGCACCGTGCGGGGCGAGGCGTCCCAGCCCATGGTGACGTTCGGGAGAAACGGCAAAGGCGCGAAGCGCGGCTGCGTCTTGTCACAGTAGCCGAGGTAGGCCTCGAGCGCGTCGGCGTAGTCCATCGCCGGGAACGGCCCGACGGGAAAGTGGTGGATCCACACGTAGGAGCCGACGCTGTCGAAGCCGAGTCTGCGGACCAGTTCCGGCGACACGTCCGACGCGCGCTCGCCCTGCAAAATGCTGTGCTGCCAGAAAACCAGATTGAAGTGCGGGTCGCCGTGGCCGGCCGCGACCGACCGGCCGCGAAACGCGCGCAACGCCTCCGCCGTGGCGTCGACGCCGCCCAAGCCGGTCACGAGCTTGTCGAGTTCGTAGAACGAGAAATACGGCCGCCCGCCGATCCGCCAATAGTTGGGCTGCGAAAAATACCGTCGCACCACGAGGTCCGTGATCGCCGCGAACTTCGCCGGGCCGACCGGCCCCGGATAGAGCACGCGCGGAATCTCGCCCAGTTTTTGCGGGTGGATATCGACCCAGTCGTGGTTCGCCCACATCAGGGCGAACTTTAGCCGCGCGCGGTTCGGCGCGCGGAGGAATCCTTCTTCGAGCCCGCGCTCGAGAAACGGGCCGTCCTCGTAGTGATACCAGTCGAAGATGAAGGCATCGATGCCGTGGTCGGCCGCCGCGTCGATTTTCCGCGCCATGTCGGCCGGGTCGGCTTCATCGGTCTCGCCCCAGAGCGGCGCGTTGGGCTGCCGATGGCCGGGCCACCGCGGGCGCGCGGCCTTGACCAGCTCCCACTCGGTCCAGCCCTCGCCATGGACGATCCGGTTGCGCGCGTCGGCGTGATAGTTCGGAAAATAGTAAGCGGCGATTTGGGGGCGGGGCATGGTTCGATGGGTGGCTCCGGCGGGGTCGGTCGGGCCGGATTGGTTCTTCCGCCGCAAGGGCACGGCCTCGGAACGGCGTCGATGCATCGCGAACTCCTCCGCCGGGGACAACTGCGGAGTTACGTGACTGTCAGCATCCGACGGCGGACCGCCCCGGGAGCGCTCGGTCCGTCGCGCCAGCATCCGGCGACCAACGTCGTCCGGCGAAATTCTTCTCCCGACCGCTGCCGGAGCCCGAGCCGCAGGTGGAGCAGCTCCGTCGCGATTCTCCCGGCCTCCGTGCAGTTCATATCGATGCCCGCACAGGCGTCGCCCGGATCCCGCCACATCAGGCAGGCGAATCCGGTCTTTTCGGGCACCTGCGCTCCGCCGCCCCGGAGGATCTCCGCCGCCCAGGCATAGTCGCTCACGACCGCATCGGGCCGGTGGCGGCGGAACCACGTCTCCAGTTGCGACGCATCCGCCTTCCGGCCCACGAAAATCGGCACCCGCCGGCGCGGCGGAACCGTCTGTTGCTGCAAAAGAAAGGCCGCTTCCCACTGGCGGTCCGTGCGCTCCCGCTCCTGAAAATCGTCGAACAATGCCAGACCGATTTTCCGGTAGCCGCGCCCGGCCAATTCGCGGAGCGCCAGATTCAGGCCGCCAAAGTGGTCGTGATCCACCGCCGGTAGATCCGGTTGCACGAGCGCGCGGCCGAGGACGACGGCGGCGATCCCTTGGAAATCGAACGGAGCGACTCCGGCGATCTCGGGATGGTTCAACACCACCGCGCCCCGGATACCGCGATAGCTCAGAATCAAGTTGAGCCGCGAGAGGCTCATGCCCGGAGCGCGCACCCAAAACTCGTCCACGCGGTAGCCCAGTTCCTCCGACCGGTCGATGATCCCGTCGTGAAATTGCTCCAGAATCCAGTTGTTCCGCCACGCCCGCTGCTCCGGCCACGGCGAGATCATGGCGATGGTGCTCGCGTGGGCCGAGCGGCCCTTGCTCGCGATCCGCCGCATCTGCAAAGCCACGTCGGGGTCCGGATGGTAGTCGTGTTCCGCCGCCAGCCGGCGGACGCGTTCGCGGGTGCTTTCGGCGACGGCCCGGTCGTCGCGCAAGGCGTGGGATACCGTGGTGCGCGATACGCCGCAGAGTTTCGCGAGTTGGCGGATGTTCATGCGACCGGTCGAAGCCCGTCCGCCGGGGCGCAGCCGGGCCCGCCCGGGCGGGGCGCAGCGACCGAAACGCCGGCAGCGATCAAGTGGGGCGGTTTCATCGTGGAGGGATTCTCCCCGCTTCATTTTCAGCCCGACCGGCGACACGCAACCGCGCAATTCCGGTTCCGGACCGGGTGCTCCTTTTTTTGCAACGATCGGCGGCGCGCGACGGAAGTTTTCGCAACGTGCGCGAACTGCTGGAAGGAAACTGGATTTTCAGGGGGATCGGATCCGGGAGGGGTTTTCCGATTCTGACAGCGGGTTGACTGATATTCGGACGTCGAGCAGAGGATGGGAGGGATGTTGCCATTTCAAAATCATCTCTGCGTTCATCGTGCCTCTGAGGTTGAAAGTTCGCCGTCGCACTTGAGAAGTTCCGCCAGCGCTTCGGCTCCGGCCAGCGCCCGGAGTTTGAGCTGATAGTTTCTCGTCGCACCCGGTTCCAGGAACTGCTCGGCGAGCTTGTGCTTGTCGCGTGCACTGCCGAGCAGTGAACCGGAAAAGGGCTCCAGCCCGCTGACGTAACTGCCGCGCGGTCCATAGTGCTGCCAATTCGCCATGCGCGGCAGCGCTTTCTTTGGATAGCTGATTTCAAGGCCGAGTTTGAGCTTGTCGTTGATAAGACCGATGCGGCACCAGCCATCGCGTTCCGCTTCGGTTTCCACGATCAGCCCGCGTTCGCCGCTGCCCGCGTGCTCCCGCAGCGAGTTGGGCGCGCGCTTGAGCCTGCTCATCGCGGCGGCAGAGAGCGGTTGCACGATGTCCTGGCCGGGGGGCGGCGGCACGACCCAATACTCCGCCTTGCCCCGATAAATAAAGCGCGCGTCGTGGTCGAGCAGCGGGTAGCCGAGATTGCAGTGGTAAAGCCAATGATGCGCCACGCGCGTGTCTCCGCGATTCGTCACTGCGTCCTCGATGCGAATCTCCGGCACGCCCAGGGTGCAGCGGATGGTGCGCCGGATTTCAAAAACCGGCCCGAACATCCGCGAGTCGCGCACGACGAGGCTGAGTTCCATTTCATTGCGGCCATTGTGCGGGTCGGGATTGCGCAACGTCTCGATCTGAGCGGGCTGGCCGGAGTAGCGGCCGTGCAGCGAGGTCTTCACGCCGTTTACCCCGCGTGGGCCGCCCATGTATTCGGGGCCGCAGGTCGTCACCAGCCCGCCTGCCCAGCCGCGCAACCATTCGACACCAGTGTGATACCCGGGGCTGGGCGGCAGCAGGCCACTTGGCGTGAGGTAGGCGAGCGCAAACTGATTGAAGCTCGCGTCCACAATATCGCCGCCGCGGTCGAGGGCGACGGTGAAACGCAAACCTGCACCGGTGTCAATCAACGCCACGCGCACCGCGCGCCCGCCACCCGCGCCCGGCGCGTCGAGTGTGCCGGTGCGGATGCCGCCGAGCTGGAGTGCATTTTCAAATTTGGCGAGGTCGGGTTTCATCATCTCTTGTTCAAAGGAGCATTTAGTGTTGTCAAACCGCAGAGACACGATGGCCGCAGAGTCTTGAAAGAATGATTCATCTCTGCGTTCATTGCGCCTCTGTGGTTCAAAAGACTCTCACCAGGGTGGCAGGGCCATCGTCCCGCCGTCGAGCACGATGGATGTGCCGTTGATGTAGCCCGCGTCATCGCTGAGGAGGAAGGCGGCGGTCTGCGCGATGTCACTGGGCTGGCCGAGGCGGCGCACGGGAATGCGGCGCGCGACATCGGCGTAGAGTTCGGCGACGGGCTTGTCCCAGCCTTCGCAACTCGCCGCGAGCATCGGTGTGTCAATGGTGCCGGGACAGATGCCGACGACGCGCACCTTGCCGGCGTGGTCCACCGCGAGGCAGCGCACCAGGGATTCGAGCGCGCCCTTCGACGCGCAGTAGAGTGCGTGCGCCGGGAAACCGATGAATGCCGCCACCGAGGTCGTGATGAGGAACACGCCACTGTCCTGCTGCTCCATCACGGGCACGACGTGCTTACCGATAGGAAACTGGATTTTCAGGGGGATCGGATCCGGGAGGGGTTTAAGGGGAGGGTGCTGGGTGGAAACGGAGTCGGACCCCTGTAGTCCCCCAACGCTCAAGTCCGGCTGACCGGCCAGTGGCGCGAAGCGCCGGTTAACGAAGATATCCCGACAGAAACTCAGCAACTCGTCCGATTCCGGCGCCGCGCCGGCGAATGTTCGGAGGTCAGTCGTGGCAGTCACGATGCGAAGAGACAGATCTCCGGCTGCTCGCAGTCAAGCGGCGAGTTTTCATTCGGCGCAATCTGGCGCGTCTGCCTGTGCGTCGCACGCAGACAGGTCGGGCTGCACGCCATCGTCGGTGGTGAAGGCCTGCCCGCCGCTCGCGCTCCAGAACACCGGCTCGCCGTCGGCGGAATCGGGCTGGGCGTAGTCGTCGCCGAACAGTTCTCCCTGCCCGGCATCCGCCGGCACGACTTGCGGCGGCGGGGGCAACTCGAAGCCGGTCTGGTCGAAGTCCTCGCCCGGCTCCATCACCTCGGCCCGGAACCGGATCGGTTCGTCACGAGGCTGTGGATACGGCAGACCGGGCGGAAAGTCCGGCGGGTCAAGCACGTGGCAGTCCCCGGTGGCGGCGTCGATCAGGACGTTGACCTCGGGCCGGGGCGGACCGAGGGCAAAGGGTCGCTCGTGGGGCCGGGCCAGGCCGAGCGGCGCGAGGATTGCCGCGATCTCGGCCCTGGCCTCGACGACAGCGATCGGCTGCAAGAGACCCGAGCAGAGCGGGCATTTGAGCGGGTCCGCACCCCAAACTTGCTGGATCAATTCCCGCCAGGCCGTGCGGCGGCGCCGGGGGCGGGCCGGTGGGGCGTGAATCGTGCCCGCCGCGGCGCCGGCGGTCCGTTGGCGCAGGCCACGGCTCTTGTTGCTGTACCAGCCGTAGTAGCGGACCTGCGGCACACCTTTCGGCGGCATCTGATCGAGTAGCGCGGCGATGAACTGCGGGGCAGAAAAGAC
>CAMBVX010000333.1 GCA_945871085.1 Opitutus sp. GAS368
GTCGTTTGCCGATGCGAACATGATGCCGATCCTTACGCTGGTCTCGGACAAACGTTACCGCGCGACCGGCTATGGTGTGCTCAATCTCTGCGCGTGTGTGGTCGGCGGCATCACAATTTACGCGGGCGGTGCGCTGCGTGACGCAAAGATCGACGTGAGCAATGTGTTTCATTTCGGCGCCGCGAGTGCCGTGGTGTCCGGGGTGCTGTTGTATTTCGTGAGGCTGCGGGCGGAGATAAAAGGCTGACGGGGATGCACGCGATTCGGTGGGGGCGCGGCGCTCAACGTTCGAACCACTCCAGCGGCACGCTCTGGAATTTGAGCGAGAGGAGTTTTCCGGGCGCGGGCGAGTGGTAATAACTGAGGAGCGCACGGCCGCCGTGAAACGTGATGCTCGTGTAGGCGTAGGTGGCGGTCGCGTCCGGCTCGAGATTCTTGGGGCGGCTCCACGTGCGGCCTTCGTCGTGGGAGATCATGGCGGCGAGGGGAGTGCGTGGGCCGCCGTGATTGGTGCCGAGGACGGTTTTCTCGGGGTTCGACCAGACGACGGTGGGATTCCAGACGAGGAGCCAATCGCCGTTGGCGGGATTGCGTGAGAGCGTGGACGGAGCTTCGGGCGCTTCGATGGTCCACGGCGCCGCTTCGCTCCACGTGTCGCCACTGTCCTGCGAGGAGGAATGCCAAATCTTGCCAGTTTGCGTGCGGATGATTTGGAGCACGCGACCGTCTTTGAGTTCGATCAGGCCCGGCTCCATCGCACCGCGTTTCGGAGCGCTGAGAAATGTTGTGCCGCGCTGCCAGGTGCGGCCGTCGTCGTCGGAGCGGTAGACGACAGTTTTGAAATTGTCGTTCTTCGTGCCGACTTGTGGAGAGGTGGCAACGGGAGCGAGCAGGCGGCCGGTCTTGAGCTGGACGACGCGGGCGTTGTTCATCACGTGGTAGCCGGGTTCGGGCATCATGAGCACGGGCGGGCCCCACGTCTGGGCGTCGTCGGTGGAGCGGCGGACGTAGGCTTTGAGGTCGGTCGTGGAATTTTTCTGGAGGTAGAAAAACAAGATGTCGCCGGTGCGTGAGCGCACGAGGCTGGCGGACATCACGTTGGAGTGGCCCGTGTTTTCTTGGAGCGTGAAGCGCGGGCCCCACGTGCGACCACCGTCGGTGGAGCGCGCGGCGGAGATGCGGGCAGGGGCGTGATCGTTGGCCTTCTCGTAAAAATCGGACCACGCGGCGAAGAGCGTGCCGTCGCGCAGCACGACGATGTCGCCTTCGGACTGGCGCGGATGGGATGCGTCCGCGGGCGCGATAAAGCCGGTGATAATTTTAGGAGAATCCGTGGCGTCCAGCGACAGTGCTGCCATGGCAACGGCGACCAAAGCGGAGAGGTGGAGGAGGAGAGTGCGGCGGGATGGGGAGGCGGTGAGAGATTTCATAGGGGTGTAGCGTGGGGCACGATGAAGAAGTAATAGAGGAGGGGTTTCCTCTCCGGTGAACGCCACTCCGCGAAAATGGTCAAATTTTGTTACCACACCTTCCTGCTCGTCGTTGGTTGTCGTCGCTCCTGCGCTTCGTTCGCCTGCGATCGACCCCACCACCTATGTTTTCTCGTCTCCTGATTGTCGTCGTGCTCTCGCTCGTCTCATTCGCGCGCGCCGAAATCGGGGTGCAAGAAAAAGTGCGGACCCTAGCCGGCGCACCCCAGGGACCGTTTGTCCGGGCGGGCGATGGGGCGATCTGGGGCGTCGATGCGAAGGGCGCGCTGGTATCGCGCGACGAGGGGCGGACGTGGGACGCGAAAATAATTTTCGATGGGGCGAAATTCGAGGCGAGCGGCGAGCGGGCGCTGCTCCGCACGAAAGAAGGCGTGATGCTCTATGCGTTTCTCAATTTGAAAGAGAAGGTCTTCCAATGGGACGACAAGAAAGGCGGGCCGCAGGCAGGCTGCCGCATTCCGGTTTACCTTTCAAAGAGCACCGATGACGGGAAGACGTGGGCGGTGCCCGTGTTGCTGCAGGACGGCTGGTGCGGGGCGGTGCGGCAGATGCTCCAATTGCGCACGGGACGGGTGCTGCTCGTGTGTCAGCAGGCCGCGGCGAATCCCGGGCGGCATGTGACGAAGAACTATTTTTCCGATGACCTCGGCCAGAGTTGGCGTGTCAGCGACACCATCGATCTAGGGGCGCAGGGGAACTACGGCGGTGCTGTAGCGGGGCTGACGGCGACGACTCATGGCGGAGGGATCGAGGGCACGGTGCTCGAAAAGAGAAACGGCGATCTGAAGCTGCTGCTGCGGGTGCCACACGGCTACTTCTACGAGATGACGTCGCAGGACGGCAGCAAATGGACGGGCGGCATGCCCTCGCCGATCGAGGCGAGCGACTCGCCGGGAATGATGGTGCGCCTCGCGAGCGGGCGGGTAGTGCTCGTGTGGAACCGGTATCGTGAGCCGGTGAAAAAACTTGGACGCCGCGAGGAGTTGTCGATCGCGTTTTCGGAAAACGATGGCGTGACGTGGACGGTGCCGCAGGTGATTGCGTTTAATCGTCCCGAGCCCGGCAAGCGGGAGTCGGCGTCGTGGGTCTCGTATCCCTACGTGTTCGAGGTGGCGCCGGGGCGCCTATGGATTTCGACGATGCAGGGAGCGTTACGAGTCGAACTCGCTGAGAAGGATTTTCTCGCGCCCGTGACGCAACCGCTCGATGGCCGCGCGGTGCGAATCGTAGCGCTGGGCGATTCGATCACGCGGGGAGCTCGGCCCAAGGTGACTCCCACGCAGATTTTCCCGGCGCTCGTGCAGGGCGCGCTGAGGGAACGCGGGGTTCGGACGCAGGTGCACAATGTCGGCATCGGAGGCGAGCGGACCGATCTGGCTCTCGAGCGACTGGAACGCGACGTCATTTCGCAGCGGCCGGATATCGTGACGGTGATGTATGGGACCAACGACAGTTGGGTCGACAAAGGGAAGATGGAATCGCGGCTTTCCGAGCAACAATTTGAGGGAAATTTGCGCTTGATCGTGTCGCGTCTGCGCGCGGCGAAAACTCGCGTAGTGCTCATGACCGAGCCGCGGTTCGGAGAGGAAAATCAACGCAACGGCCTGGGCGAGGACCCGAATATTCGCCTCGCGCGCTATATGGGGCGGGTTCGTGTGGTGGCGCAGGAACTCACCGTGCCCTTGGTCGATCACTTCGGCCAGTGGACCGAGTTACAGCAACGCGGGCAGAAACTCCAATCGTGGACTACGGACGGTTGTCATCCCAATATCGAGGGTCACGCGGTTCTCGCGAATCGTATCGTCGCCGTGGTCGAGCCGCTTGTGCGGCAAATTCTCACTTCCATCCCATGAAAATTCCCTCCTGTTTTCGCCTGTTTACGATCGTGTTGGCCGTCACGCTCGGTGGTGTCGTGCGCGGTGCGGCAACCGCACCCAAGGCCCCATCCAGCCTGGTGGCGCCCATCGTAGTGGATTTGGCGCCCGGGCCCGGCAACCCCCGCAACAGCGAGGGAGCATTTCTGGAGCTGAAGAATGGGAGCATTCTCTTTGTCTACAGCCGTTTCGTGGGAACCTCCTTTTCCGACGAAGCCAAGGCCCGGCTCGCGGGCCGGCACTCGGCCGATGGCGGTGAAACCTGGTCAAAGGACACCCTCATCGAAACGCCTGAGGAGAATGATGTGATGAACGTCATGAGCGTCTCGCTGCTGCGCTTCGGCAATGGAGACGTCGGCTTGTTCTATCTGCTGCGACGGAGTTGGCATGATATGCGGATGTGGTGCCGACGCTCCACCGACGAGGGGAGCACGTGGGGCGCGGCGATCCAGTGTATGCCGGCTGCGGGATACTACGTGGTGAACAACGACCGCGTCGTGCGCCTCGCCTCCGGGCGACTCGTGATACCGGCGGCGGTGCATCCGAGTCTGGCGGATCGCAACGCTTCGTCCGCAGTCGACTGGCGCGGTGTGGCCGAGTTTTTCCTTTCGGATGACGACGGTCGCACGTGGAGGAAGGCCAAAGGCTACGGCACTTTGCCCGGGGCGCACACGCGCAGCGGTTTGCAAGAGCCCGGGGTGGTCGAGTTGCGCAACGGCGTGCTCTGGGCCTGGGCGCGCACCGATCTTGGACGCCAATACGAGTGCTTCTCCCACGACGGCGGCGAGACGTGGAGCGTGCCGGCGCCATCGCGGTTTACATCTCCCAATTCTCCGTTGTCGATGAAGCACCTGCCGGGCTCGGATCGTTTGCTCGCGATCTGGAATCCGGGGCCGAGCTACGAGACGCGGTCGATGAAGCCGATTGGCGGTGATCGCACGCCGCTGGTCTTGGCCACAGGTGTTCTTCCGGCCGGAGCCTGGAGCCGGGCAACTCTCCTCGATGGGATGACCGAGGCGGACGAGGGCTATTGCTACACGGCGATCCACTTCACCAAGGATGCGGTGCTGCTTGCCTACTGCGCAGGCGGCGAACAGGACAAGAATCGGCTGGCCCGCCTGCGGATGCGGAAATTGCCGCTGAGTGCGCTCAAGTGATTTCACCGGTGGCTACTGCGACTTGGTCACCACATATTACCTGTTAAATCGCCTCGGATGGGCCCAAGGGCCTTCCTGCATTTGTGCGGCACAAAGTCCACTTTTGTGCCCCCCACTTTGGGGAACCTCTCGATTCGCGTCGCTGCCGCTCGCAGCCAAACCCTGAAGTCTTCCCCATGAAAAAAAGCGTTCTGTTTCCGCTCGCGCGGCGTTTGGTCGCTCTGCTTCTGTGGCCCTTCATCGTTGCAGTCTCCGCTGCTGCGGCCGGGCCCAACATCCTGCTCATCGTCTCGGAAGACAACGGTCCCGAACTCGGCTGCTACGGCGATCGCTTTGCTCGCACGCCTCATCTCGACCGGTTTGCTGAGGAAGGCGTTCGGTTCGCAAACGCGATTGTGCCGTTTTCCGTCTGCTCGCCTTCGCGGGCCTGCTTTCTGACCGGACTTCATCCTCAGGAAAACGGCCAGATCGGTTTGGCGACGCACAAGTTTGCCCTCTACCGGCCCGACGTGCGCAATGTGGTTACGTTGTTAAAGGCGAAAAACTATCGCACCGGGCTGGTCGGCAAACTGCACGTGAATCCCGAGTCGGCGTTCCCTTTCGACTCCACGGCCATCCCCTCGTCGAACTTTCAGCGCAAGGAGTCACCAGCCGATTACGCGGCGGCGGCGGCGAAGTTCATTCGTGAGTCCGGTGGGGCGCCGTGGTTTCTCTCGGTTAATTTTCCGGATGCGCACCTGCCGTTCATCGCGCAGGCCCACGGCGTTCCCGCCAAGCCACTCACGGCCGACGACGTGAAACCCATGCCGTGGATCGGGGCGGACACGCCGCGGATTCGCGAGCAGGTGGCGAACTACTACAACTGCCTCGAACGGCTGGACTATAGCGTCGCCTTGTTGCTCGCGGAGTTGAAAAAGTCGGGGCAGGAGGAGCACACGATCGTCTGTTACATCGGTGATCACGGTGCGCAGTTTCCGCGTGGCAAGGGCACCGTCTATGAGGCGGCCCTGCGCGTGCCCATGATCGTCCGCTGGCCCGGCGTGGCCAAAGCGGGCACCGTGCGCGAGGAGCTCGTCTCCACGCTCGACTTGTTGCCTACCTGGCTGGCGGCCAGCGGCCCCGGCTTGGCCGTGTCCCTTTCAGGCCGTGATTTACGACCACTGCTCGGTGGGGACGGCCATGTGCCGTGGCGTCGTTACAACTTTGGTTTCACGACCGGTTCGTTTCCGGGAAACTGTTTCGTTCAGCACTCAGTTCGCGACGAACGCTTCAAGCTGATCTCGAGCCCCCGGCCGCACACCGACAATCTCATTGCGCGGTCCTATCTCGACGAATCGCACCCGACCTTCGTGATTTCCGGGGCCAAAGCCGCCGATTGCGCCGATCTCGCTCCGCACGTGCGGGCAGCGTGGGATCGCTGGCGGTCGCCGCCCCGGTATGAGCTCTATGATCTCAAGGCCGATCCGTATGAATGGCACGACGTCGCCGATGACTCGGCGCATGCGGCCGTGAAGGGCCGCCTAATCGCCGCTCTGGTTGCCCAGCAGAAGGAGATGCGCGATCCCTTTCTTGATGCGGACAACCTTGAGGCCTACGTGAGGAATCAGTTGTCCAATCGCGACCAGGCCTACCGGAAGGCAGCTAACTTTCGCTGGCCCTATCTCGATGCGTTCCCCGTGTGGCGCGATCATTTCGAGGCGAAGCCGCCACAGCCTTTCAAACCGTGACCCGTTTGGGCCCGAGGATCGCGATGGCGGGACCGGGTGCCGCCGAATCCGGGCCGCCGGATATGGCGGGCGTTGGGGAGGAGCTTGCCGAGCGGAGAAACCGGTCAGCCCGTTTACTGGCTGCCCCCGTTTGGCCGCCCGGGCCCAGGTGTCGCCGCCCGATGCCTGAGGCGGGAAATTGCGGTCGCTTCTGGGACCCGTACCAGTCGATTCGTGAGATCAGTTGGCGCGGTAACCGCGAGAAGAAGCTGGATTGGGCGGCAAAACATCTTGCTGGTGTCATCTGAAGGACACCGATCATGGCGATCTCGGTGCAAGCGGGCTTTCGGGGGCGGCGGTGGTGTGGTCACCAAAAATTACCTGTCAAATCGCCTCGGTAGACTCCGAGGGCACCCCAGCATTCGCCTAGCACAAAATGTGATTTCGTGCTGCCCTTTTTCGCCAACCATGTGCCCACGCCTCAGCAAAAATTCCATGTCGGTCCGCAGTGTTGTTTCGCTTTGCCGCGATGTATTTTCGCGTTCCTCGGCGGCCGGGATTCGTTTCGTTTTCGCTCTCGCCGTGGCCGTCGTTTTTATGGCCTGCGTTCAGGCCCAAGCCCAGCCCGCCACCGGCACGATCGAGGGTAGCGTGCTCGGCACGGGCAACGGTGCGTTTCTCAACAATGCGCGCGTGATCATCGAGGGCACGCGGATTGAGGTGCTCACGGATGCCAACGGTCTCTACCGGTTCACCAATGTCCCGGCCGGTCCGGTGCAGTTGCGCGTGACCTATGCGGGGATGGAGACGAAGACCGCACGAATGAACGTCGCGGCCGCGACTACTGCTCGCCAAGATTTCGAACTCTCGATTCCGCGCGACCAGACCACGCTGGATGACAAGAGCACGGTGAAACTGGAAAGTTTTGTGGTCGAGTCGACGGCCCTCAGCGCAGCGGCCGCCGCGGTGAACGAGCAGAAGATGTCGCCGAATATCAAAAACGTGATCGTGCTCGACGAGATCGGCGACCTCGGCGACGGCAACATCGGCGAATACCTGAAATACACGCCCGGCCTCTCCATCGTGAGCGGACCTCAGACGGCGGGGACAGCCTCGATCCGTGGCCTGCCCGGCAGCGGTATCGTCTTTATGATCGACGGTGCGGAAGTCTCCTCGCCTTCGGCCGACCGCTCGTTCGACCTCGCGGCGAGTTCCTCCGGCAGCGTCGACCGAATCGAAATCACCAAGGTCCCCACGCCCGATCGTCCGGCCAATGCCGTGGGTGGCACCGTGAATGTGATCGGCAAGAGCGGTTTCAGCGCCAAGCGCCGTGTCCTCAAAATCAATACCTACGGTGCCTACAATTCCGACAACCGCCTGCAGCCGCCCGGCCTGGGCGATCGGGTCGGCAGCGATTCACACTCGAAGGCCCGCGCGATCCAGCCCGGCCTCGACATCAACTATTCGCATCCGGTGAACCAGAACTTCGCGTTTACGGTCAACCTGAGCCAGCTCACCCGCGTCTACGACATGGATTACGATTCCCCGACGTGGGACCTCTTCCGCGGCGTGCAGACGACCTCTACTGAGCAGAACGTTCTTCAGACCACCGAACGCCAGCTCGCCTCGACGACGTTTGACTGGCGGATCAATCGCGAAAATTCCCTGCGCCTCAATCTCGAGCACGTGCAGATCAACACGCCCACCCGCCAGAACATTTACACCGTGGCGTG
>CAMBVX010000334.1 GCA_945871085.1 Opitutus sp. GAS368
TCGTCGTCGAGTATCCGCAGGGCTACGCGATCACCGCGCTCGAAGCGAAGACCGTCAGCAAAATCGCCAACTGGCGCATGGACCCGAACGTCTCCGGCGTCTCCAACTGCATGGGCGACATCGGCACCCACGCCCACAACCTCGCCCGCTACATCACCGGCCTCGAGGTCGAAGAAATCTGCGCCGAGCTCTCGACCTTCATCCCCGGCCGCCTCCTCGACGACGACGGCAACTGCCTCGTCCGCTTCAGCGGCGGCGTGAAAGGCATCCTGTTCGCCTCGCAGGTTTCGAGCGGTGAGGAAAACAACCTCAACATCCGCGTATTTGGCACGCAGGGCTCGCTCCAGTGGTTCCAGGAAAACCCCAACGAGCTCATCTGGAAAAAAGCCGACGCCCCGCAGCAAGTTTATCGCCGCGGCAACAACTACGTCAGCGCCGCCGCGCAAGGCGCCACGCGCACGCCGTTCGCCCATCCCGAGGGTTTCATCGAAGCCTTCGCGAACGTCTACCGCAGCGCAGCCGTCGCCATCGCCGATTCCATCGCCGGGCGCAAAGCCCCGAAAGAGGGCTACGATTTCCCGACCATCACCGATGGTTTGGCCGGCATGGCGTTCATCGAGACCGCCGTGAAGAGCGGCAAGCTCGGCGCCAAGTGGGTGAAGTTCCCGTCGCTGTAGCCCCCATCCCATCGCGCGCTCCCCGCTTGTCCTCGCGAGGAGCGCAGCGACGTGGCGATCCATCACTCCACTCCACGCGCGCCAGCTTCTCCCTTCTCCCGTTTGTCATCGCGAGGAGCGCAGCGACGCGGCGATCCATCACTCCACTCCACGCGCGCCAGCGCCCCGCCCCTCTTCTATCGTCCACCCTCCACCGTCCACCCCCTCGTTTGTCATCGCGAGGACCGCAGCGACGTGGCGATCCAGCTAAACGCGGATCGAATTCAGATGGATTGCCGCGTCGCCCCGCAGCGGGCCTCCTCGCAATGACAACCAAAACCTACTGGGTCTACATCCTCGCGAGCCAGAAAAACGGCACTCTTTACATCGGCGTGACCAACAGCGTCGAGCGCCGCACGTGGCAGCACAAACACCCAAAAAGCGTCCCATCATCCTCGAGTTTCACCCAACGCTACGGAGTCGACCGCCTCGTCTACTTCGAAGACTTCGGCGACGTCACCAACGCCATCGCCCGTGAGAAACAACTCAAAGCCGGCTCGCGCGCGAAAAAGATCGCGCTGATCGAAAAAGAAAATTCCGAGTGGCGGGACCTCAGCGAAGGTTGGTTCGACCCGCCAGCACTCTGACTTGTCATTGCAGGCTTGCCGACTGCGGCAATCCATCAGGGCGTGCGCCGCGCGAGGTGGATTGCCGCAGTCGCTTCGGCTCCTTCGCAATGACAAACCCTGCCTTGTCATCGCGAGGAGCGCAGCGACGTGGCGATCCATCACTCCACTCCACGCGCGCCAGCGCCCCGCCCCTCTTCTATCGTCCACCCTCCACCGTCCACTCCTCGTTTGTCATCGCGAGGAGCGCAGCGACGCGGCGATCCATCACTCCACCCCACCCGCCCTTCGCAGCCCGCGCCCACGCCCACGCAGTAGGGCAGGGTCTCCGACCCGTCCTTTTTCGTCGACGCCACGTCTGAAAGGGCGGGTCAAAGACCCTGCCCTACCCCAAGCCTCCGCTCACTCCCCGCTCCACCCCTACCCCGCCCTACTTCGCCACCCCGCCCGCAGTCTTCCCGACCCACGCCTCATACTCTTTCCGCGGCATAAACTTTAGCGACGCACTATTGATGCAATAACGCAGACCGCCCTTCGCCCGCGGCCCGTCAGGAAAAACGTGCCCGAGGTGCGCGCCGTCCACGTTGCAGTGCGACTCCACTCGACGCATCCCGTGGCTCGTATCAACCGTTTCGCCTACAAACGCCTGCTCGATCGGCTTAGTGAAACTCGGCCAGCCCGTCCCGCTCTCAAATTTGTCCCGTGAGTCGAACAACGGCGTGTCGCTGCACACGGAAAAATACACGCCGTCCTCGTGGTGATCCCAATATTGATTCTGAAACGGCGGCTCCGTGCCCTGCTGTCGTGCCACCCGAAATTGTGTCGGGGTGAGTCGTGCGCGCCATTCGGCATCCGTGCGCCGCACGGCGGCCTTGCTCATATCGATCACGACATTGGAGGGCAGCCCGCAGGCCGATTTTTCCCCGGGCGCGCATTCGAGCGCATCCTTGGCGGCGGCACTTGCGCCTGAATCGGGCTTGGCGGGAGGAGGAGTGGACTTGTTCATATTCATTTCGGCCGCGACACCAGCCACCACGGCCAGCACGAAGAGCGAGAAGACGAGACGTGAATTCATGGTCCCGTTATGAGCAACCAATCGGCGCAAATATTCCAGCCCAGTCGGTGAATCATTTTCGTGCGCGGGCACAAAAAAGCCCGCCACACGGGCGGGCTCGAAGGTATGGCCAATGGCCCACGCCACCCGTGGTGCGCGGCCGCTTAATACTTCGCCGTCAGCGAGAGCACGGCCCGACCGGGCATCCCGCGCTGCTGATTCGCCGGGAAATATTCGATGTCGCCCATGTTCTGCCAGTTCAACGCCGCGTTCATCGGTCGGCCCTGCCACTTCCAGTCATAGCCCACCGCCGAATTCCACAGCGTTTCGGACGGCAGGTAGAGCTTGGGGTTGTTGGTGCGCTGAGCCTTTTTGCCCGTGTGGTTGAAGCCCGCCCCGACCCAGACGCCCTTCAGCGCCTCGTTCTTAAATGAATAGCGCGTCCACAAATTGAAGAGCGCCTTGACCGTCGCCTCTGGATGAGCGCCGAGGAAAACCTCCACCCCCTTTGGCACCTGCTTCACCCGGATGTCATTCATCGCGCCACTGGCATAGATCTGCCAGTTGTCCATCGGTGACCACGTGATCTCGGCCTCGACGCCGTTGCTGCGATCCAGCGTGCCTTGCTGGCTGTTCGTCACCGTCACGCCCGTCGCGTTAAACGAATTGAAACGCAGGATACGGTCCTTCTGGTCAATTTGGAAAACCGCGATCGTGGTGGACACCCGCCCGTTGAACAAATCCGTCTTCACGCCAAACTCGTAGCCCTTGGACGTCGTCGGAGCCGCCGCGCCAGTCGGGACGTTCTCCTTGGTCAAGGCCGCCGCGTTGAGCACAAACGATTCGCTGTAGGACCCGTAGAACATCACGTCCCGCGTCGCCTTCCAGCCGAGCCCGAGCTGTGGGGTGGTCTTCTTGTTTTCCACTTTCGCCAAGCTCGCAGCCGGGGCCAAATAATTGTCCGTCGAACCACTGGCGGTGCTGCGGCGTGCCCCGAGCACGGCGCTCAGGCGGTCCTCCATCATACTCAGGTTGAGCACGCCGTAGGCCGCCGTGTTGCGCGTCACCGAGAGATTGTTGGTCGAGAAGGGCAATGTGACGGGATCATAGTCGGTCGTGTAATCCCACGTCGCGGAATTTTTCATGTCCCACACGGGGAAAAACTGCGCCGTGGCCGATTGCCGCAAGCGGCCAAAGCCACGCGCTTCGTTGTAGAGCGCACCGAACAGCGGTTTCACTTTGATGCCGTTGAGCGTGAAGTTTCCGGCAAATTCCAACTGCGAAGACTTGCTCTGGCCAAAGGATTCTTGGAGCCGCTTGCGGCGGCCGAGTTGCGCGGCCGGCGCGTTAAGCGCGAGATTGATATTGTTAAGCAAATCCGCCGCGTAGGCCCGGGCCGCGACCAAATAATTGGCCGACGAGATCGGCAGGGTCGCTCCGGCGGGATAGTAACTGGGCGGCACCGTGATGCTCACGGCCCCAAGGCCGGTGAGCTTCTGCGCCACGCGATTCTTGCTCCAATTAAAATTCGTGCGGGCCGTCCACGTGTCCGTAATCTTCGCCGTCAGCTCGGCGTTGATCGACTCGTAATCCGTGAACCGATGGTCGTTGTTCGAGGTATAGTTGAACGACCGGGGCAGCGGGTAATAGCTCAGAAACCCCGGATCGCTGTTGTCGAGCGGGTTGATCAAGACGCCGGTGGCGCTCAGAATTCCGCTCGCGGGCGGCAGCGCGACCACTTCGGTGTTCGGTTTGATGTGGGCCTGCGGCGGCGTCTCCCGGCGCGAGAACCACTGGTAATCCACCGTCAGAGCGACCCGGTCCGAAATCCGCCACGTCACCACTGGGGCCAAAACCGTCGTGCCCTGTTTACCCGGTTTGATGAATTCAAAACCGTTCTCAAACGCGCCGTTGAACCGAAACAACAATTTCTTATCCACGAGCGGTTGGTTCACATCGAGCGTCGTGCGCCAAAAACTCTGCGTGCCAACCTGGGCACTCACCGTCGTGGACGCTTTGGTGCCAGGACGCTTCGTGATGTAGTTCACCGTGCCGCCCGGCGCCACCTGGCCATACAGCACGGACGAAGGCCCCTTCACCACCTCGACGCGCTCGACGCTGACCGTGTCGATGTAGCCTTCGCCCACAAAGCCATTGTGCTGCGGCGCCTGATCAAAGCCCCGGATCGTGTAGATTGCGTTGCCGGCGTTAAACTCGCGGCCCGCGCTCGTGACACTCGGCGCATACTGCACCACGTCGAACAGGTCGCGCGCGCCCACATCGGTGATGAATTGCTGCGTAAACGCGCTGATGGAAAACGGGAGATCCTTGATCGGCGTGTCGATGCGGGTGGCCGACACGGAATTACCCGCGCGGTAGCCCTTGTCAGCCGAGGTCGTGACCTGGAACGTCGACAACACAATCGTTTCCTCGGCGGCGGCAGAGGGCGGAGTTTGGGCGTGCAACGCGACCGCGGCGCACGCGAGCACCGCACAGCCAAGGCGGGCGGAAATAGATCGTGCCGAAGCAGCGACCCGGAGGGGCGGGGAGGTTTTGGTCATGAGAGGAGGGGCGGGGTCTGCGGACCGGATTGAACCGCGCAGTGGATTATTTTTCATAATTATTAACGTCTCCCTTGTGCCAAGCGAAATCTTCCGCCGCCCCCAACCTGCCGCCAGCGGAGACGCGCTCTACTCTGCGCGCACCTTCACCACGCCGTCAGCAAACTCCGCCTGCAGCACCTGTCCCACGCCCACGTCCGCGCGTCGGCCAACCGGTTGCCCCGCCTCGTCGCGCATGATCACAAAACCCCGGTGCAAGACCGAAGCCGGACTCGCCGACTGCAGCCGTTTCCACAACGACAACAGCCGATGCGATTCCGTCTGCACGCGAAATTCCGGCGACACCCGCGCCAGCGCCCCCCGCCCCTCAGCCAGTTGCTGCCGCCGGCTCTGCACCGCCGTGCGCAACGCCGCGCTGAGCCGGTTCGAAAAATCATCGAGCCGCAAAAAGCCCTGTTCGATTTGCGCCTCCGGCGAGAGCAACCGCAACCGCGACCGCGCGTGGTCGAGGCGCTCGCCCGCCCGCGCCACCGCGCCGTCGAGCAGCGTCGTCATCGCTTCGTCCGCCTGCGCCGCCCGCTCCGCACACGCCACAAACTCGCTCGAGATCAGCTCCGCCGCCGCGCTTGGCGTCTCCGCCCGCCGGTCCGCTGCAAAATCGCACAGTGTAAAATCAATCTCGTGACCCACCGCCGAAATCACCGGCACCGCACACGCCGCCACCGCCCGCACGAGCACCTCCTCGTTAAACGCCCACAGATCCTCCAAACTCCCGCCGCCGCGCCCGATCACGATCACATCGAAAATTCCCAGCTCCTGCGCTTGCGCGAGCATCGCGGCCATCTCCGCGGCCGCACCGTCGCCCTGCACCTTCGCCGGCAACACCACCACGCGCCCACGCCAGCCGCGCCGCAGCAAAATCCGCAGAAAATCCTGCACTGCCGCACCGGTCGGCGAAGTCACAAAACCCACGCATGCCGGCATCGCGGAAATCGCCCGTTTCTTTTCCGCCGCAAACAATCCCTCCGCCGCCAGCCGCGCCTTCAGGGCCTCGAACTCCCGCTGCAATTTCCCGACGCCGTCTTCAATCACGACGCGCACGATCAGCTGATATTGGCCGCGTGCCTCGTAAACGCTCACTTCGCCATACACGACGACCTGCGTGCCTTCGCGCAGCTTCACCGTTTGCCGCATCGCATCACCACGAAACATCACCGCGCTCACGTGCGCCCCCACGTCCTTTAATCCGAAATACACGTGCCCACTCGCCTGCGCCCGCAGATTCGTCACTTCACCCCGCACCCAGCCAGGTGCGATTCCGCTTTCCAGGACGGTCTTTACGCGGCGCGTAAACGCGCTCACCGACTCGATCTCCGCGCCCGCGTCACCCGCAAACAAGGACTCTTCCCTCGTCTTCATTTCACGCCGGCTGTGGGGCGGGCTTTACGCCCGCCATCCGCATCCACGCCCACCGCTTTCTTCTCTCCGTAATGCTTCCGCAGCAGATGCGTGCCGACCGCCAACATCGCGATCAGAAGCGCCGCCGTGAGCGCCATTTTGCCCTGACCGTGATTCAGCGCGTCCCCAAACAAAATAAAGGCGACGCTGATCGAGCCCTGAATCGCAGCTGAGATAAGAAGATAGCGCACGAACGGCACGTCCGCGAGACCGAGCATATAGTTCTGCACGAAAAACGGCAGCACCGGGGTTACCCGGATTAACACGATCAAGTCCGTGACGTCGCCGCTCTCCACCAAGGGCAGTCTGTAACCAAACCGCTCCAATAGCCGCGCACACAACGGCCGCAGCCACCGGCGCGCCAACCAATACGTCAGCGTCAAATTGAAGGTGATCGCGGCGAAACCCAGCAGCGTGACGACGGGCAAACCCAGCCGCTCGCCGAACACCGGACCCGCCGCCAGCGCAAACGGGCTGTTCGGCACGCCGAACGACGGCAACAAGGCCATCGCACTGAAAAACACGACCGGCCCGGCCGCTGACATCCGCGCCACGACCGCGGTCTTTATTCGCAGCGCCTCGTCCAATGCGGTGCGCCAGCCCACCAGATACAACACCACGAGGCCGATCAGCGCCACGATTCCGACCGCGACCGCCAATTTGGCCAACGGCAGTTTCTTTTTTTCCACAGGTTCGGCGGACGACGACATGACGCCGAGCCTGCCCGCCCCCGCGCGCCACCGTCAAGAACTCGCCGGGACTTCGTCACCGCCACCCGCAAATAGGCTTCCCCCCGCCGTGCCCCACCCTAGCGTCTCCGGACCCGCTGCATGAAACTTTCCATCGTCATCCCCTGCTATAACGAGACGAAAACCATCCGCGCGATCGTCGACCGCGTGCGCGCCGCGCCCATCGCGGAAAAGGAAATCATCATCGTCGATGACTGCTCGACGGACGGCACCCGCGAAATTCTCCGGGGCGAAATCGCCCCCCTCGTGGCCAAAATCATCTACCACGAGGTCAACCAGGGCAAAGGTGCCGCCCTCCGCACCGGCATCGCCGCCGCCACGGGCGACGCCGTGATCATCCAGGACGCCGACCTCGAATATGACCCTAATGAATATCCGAAACTCCTGCGCCCGATCATTGAGGGCAAAGCGGATGTTGTGTTCGGCTCCCGCTTCTCCGGCGGCGACGCCCACCGCGTCGTCTATTTCTGGCACATGGTGGGCAACAAGGTCCTCACGCTGCTCTCCAACATGGCGACCAATCTCAACCTTACCGACATGGAGACCTGCTACAAAGTTTTCCGACGCGAGGTGATCCAGAAAATCAAGATCGAGGAGAACCGCTTCGGCTTCGAGCCCGAGATCACCGCCAAGGTCGCACGTTCCGGCTCCGTCATCTACGAAGTCGGCATCAGTTACTACGGCCGCACTTACGCCGAGGGAAAAAAGATCGGCTGGCGGGACGGTTTCCGCGCGCTCTGGGCGATCGCGAAATACAACTTCTTACAGTGAACTGCCACCCGCTTGATTTTCGGCCGAGACCCGCGGCCGAGCATCGAAAACGCCCCCC
>CAMBVX010000335.1 GCA_945871085.1 Opitutus sp. GAS368
GCATTACGCGCCGTGTTGAACAGATACGCCTTCGGATGGTCGATTTTTCCTGCGGCGCGGGCGCGAAAGACGCGCAAGTAGGCTTCCTGGAGGACATCGTCGATATCGCGCACCGAGGCAAACCGCGCCTGCAGCCAGGACCGCAGCGCCGGCTCGTGCGGGAGCACTTCGGAGGTAAACCAAGCGGCGTGATCGGGACGGGGCGAATCCACGGCGAGACGAATGCGGTTGCGAACCGCGGAGTTCAAGTGCGGATGCGGGCGAGGCGAAAGTCTCGCGCCAAGCTGGCACGTTGCTCCGCGCACCCCGGCCGCTGCCGTCGCCCGCAATCAATAACTGAAGCGGCTCGTGATCACCCATTCGAGCGGGGGATTGAACCGGTAGTTGACGAGCGTGCCGTCGGTCGCGAGTTGGAGGCGGACGAAAGCGTCGTTGTTCAGCGCGTTGTTAACGTTTGTCTGCAGCGACCACCTGATCGATTTTCCCGCGAGCTGGATCTTCCGGCGATAGGCGGCGTTGATGTCGACGAAGACTTGCTCGGAACCGTAGAACACCGAGCGGACGATGGCGGTCGGTGTGCCTTTGGCGGTGTAGCCGATGACCGGCCGGCCGCTGTAGCGCAGGCCGCCGCCGATGGTAAAGCCCTTCAATGCGCCTTCGGAAAAATCGTAATTGGTCACGAGGTTCAATTTGCGGCGCATCTGGCCCAGCGGGAGCCGGCCATCCGCGAGCGTGAAGTTGTTGAACGTCGTGGAATCCAGCGCGGCCAGTTGGGTGGCGACGGTGCCCGTGCCGTTCGCCAGGGGCAGGGCGCGGTTCGCCTCCCACAGCGGGCGCCAGGTGGCGATGTAGGCGAGGTCATCGCGGCCGATGTTCGTGCGTGAGGTCGTCCCCTGGCTGTAGTTGAGGAACGCGCGCCAGTGCTGGGTCAGGTTGGCGGTCAGTTCCACTTCGTAGCCTTGGGTGCGGGAATCGAACGTTTGTCCGGTGGCATTGGTGGAGGTGCCGCTGGGCACTTTTCCGGCCAAGGCGAGCGCGTCCCAGAGCGGGTTGATCGAGGAGTTGATGTTGCCGAAATTAAAATCGTTCTCGGCTTGGGTCTGGTAATACAGCGCGGTCACGAACACGCGGTGGTTGAGGAGGTCCAGTTTGAGTCCGATGTCCTGACTCCGGCCGTGCGGGATAGGCGTGCGCGCGAAGCTCTTCAGATCGGAGCTCGTGTTGTTGAGTCGCCCTGAAAAGGACGGGAGCCCGCTGTTAGCGGCCTTGCTGTAGGTCAGGCCGAGCCAGTCGCGGACTTGGAAAACGCCGCTGAACGAGACGCTTCGCGCGACAACATTGTTGGGCGTATGGCTGCGCACCGGTGTCGGCAGGCCGGTGGTGAATCCGGGCACGGGCGTGAGCACCTGCGTGGAGGCATAATCGTTCCGGTCGTTTCGGCTCGTGCCCAAAATGGTTTTGATCCGATCGTGCCAGAACGAACTTTGCAGCATACCGATCATTGTTTTGTCGTCGAAACTGTTGAGCTGGGCGCCGGCGTTGAAGCGCACGAGGTCGGTCGTGTAAGTCTTGCCGCTGACGGTCTCGGTCACCGTGCCCAGGGGGCGGCGATTGTAGGGGGCCATCACGATGGCGCGGCTCGGCCCGTTAAGATCGACGTAGGTGCGGCGAAAAACGCGGTTCGCATTGTTGATCGCGCTGGTGAGATTCGGGGCGTTTGCCGACAGGACCTGTTCGCGTAAGGCCGAGATGCCGACCTGGGTGAAATCATACTGGTAGACGCCCGCTAGCGTGTGTTTGCCCCAGCGGCCGAAGTCTCGCTTGTAGGATAGAACGGTCCGCACCGAATCGCTGAGCTGGTCGGTGAAGTTGACCTGCGGCAAACCCTCGAGGTAGGTCCGGCGCAGATTCGGGTTGGGGGCGCCGGAGGGCAGCGTCGGGTTGGTGTCGACGTAGAGCGAGCGGGTGATGGCCGTCTGCGGATCCCAGACAGCGCTGTGGCTGCTGGTGCGGAGCGCGGAGAGCTCGGCGTTGAAATTCGGGGTGAACGCGCGCGTCAGGGAGGCACCCAGTCGCGTGAAGTTCGTGTTTTGATCATAGCCCGGCCCGTAGACCGTGGTTTCTCTGGGCAGGACGCTGAAGTCGGTCAGCGGGAGATTATCGCCGTCGACGGACCGGCGCACGGTGCTCGTCGTTTTGTTGACCCAGTCGGTCAGGGAACCGGAGGCGGTGTCGAGGACCAGATAGCGTGTATTGGCGGCCGCGATCAGGGAAATGCTCTGCGCCGCATTGGCGGCGGTTCCGATATTGCTGCCGGCCGTCTTCCACGAGGTGTAGGCATCATACGCCGTGATGGAGCGTTTTGTCTGCTTGGTGATGGCCGTCTTCTCTGCGTCGAGAGTCAACTCGGTCTTCCGATCGATGCGCCATTTTCCGGTGATGAAGGCGCGCTCCGAATCGTTGAACTCATAGTTGCGCCAGCTGCCGCGATTGTCTTTTACCGCGGCGATGCGGACGGCGAGCGATCCGCCGACGGGCACATTGACGTCCGCTTCCTCGCGCAGCCCGCCTTCCGAGCGGCCCTGCACGGCGATGGCCACGGCGTGTTTGCCGAGGAGCGCGCGTTTGGTGGTCGCGTTGATCAGTCCGCCGGGGGAACCGATGCCGAAGAGCACCGAATTCGGTCCGCGAGACTGATCGATGCGCTCTGTGTTGAACGTGTCCGTCGGGAAATCGGATTTGAAGAAGTTGACCGAAACGGTGCCACCCCCGAGGCCGCGCATGCGCACCTGCCGCGTGCTGCCATTGATGAAGTTTTGCCCCGGGCCGTTGTCCTCGCCCCAATCATACTCCGTGCTGAGCATGTAGCGGGCGAGCTCGTCGGTGCTCGTGATGGCGACATCTTGGAAGAATTGTTCGGTAAACCCGGTAGTGGGCGCGGCCACATCCTTGAGATCGGTCCGCAGGCGACTGCCGCCCAGCGTGGATTGTGGTTGGTAGCCGCGGTCGCCGGACGACGAGACGTTAAACGGAGACAACTCGACGACCTGTTCCTTGACGGCGGGGTTGGTGTCCTCGGCGGGCGAGGTGGAGCCGGGTGTGGTCGGCGCAAGTTGGGCGAAACCGGATGAGACGACCGTCTGAAGGGAGAACAGTAGCGCGACCCAAAGGGGGCGTGATTGGCTCAGACGGAGCGGAATTGTCGGGGAGGTCGGAGTAGCGTGGGGTTTGGCGCGGAAAGCGCCGTCGGGATGTGGCATGGGTTCGGTGGGTTAAATGAAAGGTCAGTTTTCCTGAAACGCGGTGCTCGCCACGATCCCGTGGATCATGTCGCGGAGACCGCGACCGGGGGTGCGCAGGTCCTTGACGATGGTGTCGACGGCAGCGCGGTCGGTGAAGCCGGGCTCGCGGCCGATGGCGTAGGTCAGGAGCTTCTGCGCAAGGGAGCGGGTGATTTGCTCGTGGCGCTCGATGAGCAGGTGGCGGAAGTCGGCGACGCCGGTGAATTTTTCGCCCGTCGGCAGGTCGCCGCTCGAATCAATCTTCTGCTCTTTCGTGTAGTTTGCGCGCCAGCCGCCGATGGCATCGAAGTTTTCCAACGCGAAGCCGTAGGGATCGATCTTTTGGTGACACGCGGCGCACGTGGCCTGCTCGCGATGTTTGGCGAGCTGCTCGCGGATAGTTTTGGCTCCGCTGGCGTCGGGTTCGATGACCGGAACGTCGGGCGGCGGAGGTGGCGGCGTGTAGCCGAGGATTTTTTGCTGCACGTAGACGCCACGCACAACGGGCGAAGTATCGACGCCGTTGGCCGAGGCGGTCAGGAACGCGCCTTGTCCGAGCAGACCGCCCCGCACGCCTGGCGGCACTGACACCTGCCGCAGGTGCACGCCTTCTACCGGCGGCAGACCGTAGTGCTGGGCGAGTTCGCGATTCAAAAACGTGTAGTCGGCGGCGACGAATTCGCGCGGGGGCAGATTGCGGTCGAGCACGTGGCGGAAAAATGCCGCCGTCTCGCCGCGCATCGCGGCTTCGAGGTTGTCGCGGTAAAAGCTGATGAAGTCGGGCGAAGGCGGCATCTCGCCGAGGTTGTCGAGGTTCAGCCAGAGCCGGACGAAGTTCTCCACGAAGCGCTGCGACTTCGGGGCGGCCAGCAGGCGATCCACTTGCGCGCGCAGGGTCTTGGGTTCGTGAATTTTTCCGTCGTTGGCGAGCTGGAGCAGCGCCGGATCGGGCATCGACGACCAGAGGAAATACGACAGACGCGAAGCGAGTGCGTGGTCGTTCAATTTACCGGTGCCGTCATGCAGATGGAGGAAGGCCGGTGAACAGAGGATCGATTGAAAGCCGAGTTGCAGCGCGGCCAGCGGCTTCATGCCCGCGTCGAGTTTGGCGGCAACGAGCGCCTCGATGGGAGTGAGTTCGCCAGCACTCAGTGGGCGGCGAAAGGCGGCGGCGGCGAAAACGCGGAGGCGTTCAGGAATATTCGCGCGGTTGATTTGGTCGGGCCTGAGCTGGCCGTAGAGCAAAGCGTGACCGCGCGTCGGCCATTGATCGAGGTGCGGACCGTTGGCCTGCATTTCCCAAATGCGGAGCTTGGGGCCGCGATAGACTTTAAGCAGGGCAACCGAGCGCTCGCCGGCATTCTGGATGGCTGCGGGTGCCTTCAGTTCGGGATACCTCGCGGCATTCCGGCTCATGAGAAAGGACTGACGCTTGGCCCGGATCGGGCCGTTGCGGAAGCGCACCTCTGGTTCCTCGCCGCGTTCGAGATCGACGGTCCACTCGAACCACTGCGGCTGCTCGCTGGTGAGTTCCACCAAAGCGAGCGTGCGCTGGGTGGTGATGTTGCCCGTGCTCTCGACGCTGCCCTCGCGATTCACCGCGGCGAGTTCCATCACGATCGGATCGCCGTTCCGGTAGTCGTCGATGAAGTCGTAGGGGTGTGTGCGGTCGATGGCGGCGGCTTGGATGCGAATGGTGTAGCGCCCGCTCTGCGGCGCGCCGCCGCGCGCCATCGGCGCGAACCCGATGTGCCCGCCGCGATACTGCCGCCCGACAAGATCGTCGTAGCCCTGGTCTGAGACCCAGCGATAACGGTCCGTCTGAAACAGTTTAGGCAGATCGGCGATTTTCTTTTTTTCAAAATAGAACGGCGATTTTTGCGCGTAGGTCTTCGTCTCCGGTTTCGGCCCAAACGCCGTCGCGCGCTCGATGGCTTCCTCGGCGGCGACGAAATAGTGATCGAGCAACATTCCCGACGTCACCTGGGCGGCGGCATTATTGTCGAAGCCACCGACGCGCGATTCGGGCGGAAAATTGACGGTGGGATTCCATCCCGCGACGTTGAGTCCGAGCAGGTCGCCGATGGTCTGGCGGTATTCGTAGCTGTTGAGCCGGCGCAGCACCGTATGGGGTGCGGTGGCTTTGAAACGCTGCGCCGCCTCACCGACGGAGGCCGTGATCGCATCCACGGTTGCGAGCAGTTCCGGTTTCGGTGGCTGCTTCTCCTTGTGCGGCGGCATCTCGCCCTGGTTGAGTTGATCAAGAATCTCCTGCCAGAGCAGCGCGTCGTCCGGTGTCTTGATTGTGGCGGTGAGCGAATCGAACCGTCGGTCGCCCTTCTGTTTCTCGGGGCCATGGCATTTGATGCAGTAGGTCTTCAGGAACTCGGGGGAAGGGCCGGCAAAAAGATGGGCGGTAAAAAATGCTGAGAACAGAAGTCCCCATCTTTGACCGCACATTGTTTTGCCGAATAGGAAGTCAGCGAATGGTTGTGCAGGTAACATGGCGGTGAGTGATATTGGCCCGATATTTGATGCCGGAGGTCTTCAGGAACTGGGGGAAGGGCCGGCAAAAAGATGGGCGGTAAAAAATGCTGAGAAAGGAAGTCTCCATCTTTTACCGCACATTTTTTTGCCGAATAAGAAGTCAGCGAATGGTTGTGCAGGTAACATGGCGGTGAGTGATATTGGCCCGATATTTGATGCCGGAGGTCTTCAGGAACTGGGGGGAAGGGCCGGTAAAAAGATGGGCGGTGAAAAATGCTGAGAAAGGAAGTCTCCATCTTTTACCGCACATTTTTTTGCCGAATAAGAAGTCAGCGAAGGGTTGTGAAGGTAACATGGCGGTGAGTGATATTGGCCCAATGAATGGCCTTGAGGGTGGTGTGTTGAATGAGGCGGCGGGCATGTACCTCAAACGCTTCAAGTCGATCCGGGAAGGCGGTGAGCTTGAAAGCGACATCAGGTGCCAGGAGGCGCATCTTTTGATCGTGCAGATGTCCTTTCGCTCCCATGACTGGCACAGGCATCAGAACCCGCTCCTCGCCACCCAGGAAGTGGGTCAACGCCTCTTCGTAAAGCCCCGTCTCAAGGCCGGAACCCCAGTCTTTTATCACGCTCATCAGGTGGTCATGGAAGAAGGCTGACCCGGCAACGGCAGGTTCGAACTTGGACGTGTCCACGGCTGGATTTCGCAACGCATCCAACCGCAAGTGGCAGTTCACGAACTCATCGCTTACTCGCTCGGGACGGACGTTGATGAGCTTGCCATGCGGGAGATCAAAAAGGAGCAGGTAGTTGATGGTCTGACCGCGATGACGGGAGGCAATACTCTCGGCGGCCTTGAACTCGAAAATCCCTCGCTTGTGGGCTAGGACGTCGAGTTTGTAGAGCTTCGAGAAAGTTCCGTGAGTGACGGTCACTGGGAGTTCCAGCTCCATGCTTGGCATCCTGCCGGCGAACTCGCGTTTATAGACGGCTTCATCAAAGAAGCGACCGAACTCGTGGTGGATTTCATACACGCAGTTCATCACGTCGTAGGCGATCTGACCGAACTCGGATTGAGTCGGGCGGATGGTTTCGGTGGTGCGGGTGATGGGCATCGGGAATGGTTTTAGCGGCAAATAGATGAGTGCAGAGACCCCATTTTTTACCGCCCATCTTTTTGCCGGCCACTCTCCGTCCTGATGAAAGCCGGCAAAAAGATGGGCGGTAAAATAGGTGGGTTCTCGTGGTTGAATCACCCGATCTTCATCGGCGAAAACGTGCCCGTGCTGCGCCCGAAGCGCTCCCGCTCCACGCCGAACCACTGGAGCGAGGACAGCCAGAGATTGGACAGCTGGATCCGTTTGCGCTCCTCTGCCGGACACACGACGTGGCCCTGATGCTGGAGGCCGCCTCCTGCGAGGATCACCGGAAGATTGCGGTTGGAGTGGGTGGAGCCGTTGCCCATGCCGCTGCCGATCACCACGAGCGTGCTGTCCAGCAGACCCGCTTCCTTCAGCTTCCCGAACAAGTGCGCGAACTGCGTCATCAGATATTTTTCCACGATCTGCAGTTGGGTAAGCAGGCCCTCCTGTTTACTATGGTGGGACAGCCCGTGATAGCCGCCGACATTGAGGTCGGTCGTGTGAAATTGCAGCGGGACTTCAAAGGTCGCCACGCGCGTCGAATCCGTCTGCAACGCAAGCGTCATCAAATCCATAAACAGCGGGATTTCCTCGATCTGCATCCGCTCCTCATTGTTCACCGGGTCGATGGGCGACTTTGGCTTCGGCCGCCCCAGCCACGCCTCGGACATTTTTAGCCGACGCTCCACATCGCGCACCGAGGTCAGATATTGATCAAGCTTGCCGCGGTCCGCCGCATCCAGATTGCCGCCCAATTGCTTTGCCGACTCGCGCAACGCATCGAGCACACTCGCCCGGTTCGACAGACGCTCGCGTTCCGACGCCTTCGCCCCCGCGCTCGCCTCGACAAACAGCGCCTCAAACAGACGCGCCGGATTGTTCACTGGCGGCAGGTTCACGCCCGCCCGGTTCCAGCACATGTCCGTGCCTTCACCGATCCCCGCTGTGATCGACGGATACCGCGTCGCGGAACCCAC
>CAMBVX010000336.1 GCA_945871085.1 Opitutus sp. GAS368
ACCTTCACCGGCGGCTTCCAAGTCAGCGACGGCACCGTCTTCCTCAATAAGACCGACGGCTTCAGCGCCACCGGTGCCGGTTTGGCCGTCACGGTCGGCGACAACATCAACGCCGCCAACACCGCTAAACTCACGTTAAGCCAGAACAACCAGATCCCCGACGCCGCCACCGTCACCGTGAACTCCGACGGCAAGTTCGACCTCAACGGCCTCACCGAAACGATCGGCGCCATCGCCGGCACCGGCAACATCGAGACCCGCGCGGGCCTCCTCAATATCTTTGGGGCCAACTCGGTCAGCACCTTCAGCGGCACCCTCACCGACTCCACCGGCACCCTCGTTGCGGATCCAGACATCCCCGGCGTGACGATCAGTAAAGTATCCTCGGTCGGCACCGGCCGCGTCATCCTCGATGCCGGCATCGGCTCACTGACCTTTAATTCCAACATCGAATTCGCCGGCACCTTCGAACTGAAGAGCGGCACCCTCTTCCTCCCCGGCGTGAAATTCACCGTCGGCACGCTCCACATCACCGGCAATACCATCCTCGATTTCGGCAACAGCACGGCGACCCTCCTCAACGCCACCAACATCAAAATCGCCAACGGCGCTTCCCTCACGATCAACAACTGGGTGAACAATGTGGACTTCTTCTTCGCCCAAAATTGGCTCGCCGGCACCACCGTCCCCGGCATCAACACGCGCGGCGTCGGCGACGAAAATCAAATCACCTTTCAGGGCTTCAGCAGCAACCAGACCGCTTGGCTCGACTACAACAACGGCAACAAACACGAGATCACCCCGGCCCCCGAGCCCGCGACCTACGGCGCGATGTTCATGGGCGCCGCCCTCGCCCTCCTCGGCTATCGCCGCTGGAAGCGGACGGCCGCCGCCGCCGCCAAAGCCGCCTGACCAAGCCCGCCCCGAATTTTCCGCACCGCGCGCGCACGTCGTCGCGCACCAGCGAAAAGGCCGCCCGGCGACGGGCGGCCTTTTCGTCACCGCCCTCGGCGCAACACCCCTTCGCGGAATCGTCGATTCGGCCTTAGCCAAACGATTCAATGGAATGGAGGGCCGTCGCTCGCCGACATGCCGTTTCACAGCCCTATCGCGCTTCGCGCTCCACCTGGGCCGCGAGTTTCTCCAAGTCGAGTTGCTCACCCGCCGCCGGAAAGCGGTGCGGCAAGAGATACCAATGCTCCACGTAGCTCGCACTGCCGCCCGGAGCGATGTCGTTGCGCGGACCGTGCGGCTCAAGTTCGCAGGCCGGAGTTGCGCTGGCCAACGGATACCAGAAACAAAGCGTCAACCCCGCGACTTCCGGATACACTGCGTCGCGTGGCGAAGCGTAGCGTTTCACGAACGCCTGACCATGCGGCATCACGTAGGCGAACCAGCCCGCGTTCGAGTCGAAGCCGAGTTTCGGATAGCGCGTGGGCCCGAGCACTTCAAGAAATTGGCCGCGCACGCGCACGTTCGGGTCCGTCGGCCGAAACATGATCGCCGGCTCCGGTCCCGGCGCATACATCACGAACCCAGTGGGGAAGCGCTTCGTCTCCGGCGTGAGCGGCACCACGCCGATGCCACCATGCACCGCAAAGGTGCGACTCCAGTGCGACCAGTATTTCCTCTCCCGCGAGACGTTGCGAATGATCTGATCGCAGCTCAGGTGCGACGTCTTTGCGTCCAAACGAAACTCGCGGATCAGTTGCACCCCCGTCGCGTCATCCGGCTGGCTCGTGAGGCGCACCGCGCGCGGTCCGATCGCCTCGGCCGCCCACAAACCCGACCACAGTTTTTCCCGTTTCGGAATAATTTGTTCGGGCCCGATATCGAACCGGCCCGCACTCGGGGCGGACTTTAGCCCCCCGGGCGTGCCCCACTTCGCCTCATTCGGATCGAGATACAGCGCGTTCTTGCCCTGCCAAGCATACTCGAGCACGCGTCCGCCCGCGTGATGGCCCAGCGTGACCCGGGTATCCGCATTAGAGAGCTCGAAGCAATCGGGGTAGTTCAGCACGGTGACGCGCCGCACTCCCTCCGGAAAATCCGCCGCAGAAATTGCCACCCGGAAACCGATCCAGCAGACCGCGAGTATGGTAAAGCGCATGACACGACGTGAAGCGGCCCCAGCCTCGCAGCGCAATCGCGAACTCGGCCCGCGCGCCTTGCGCGCATCGCCGTTGCCCGCCCGAATGCGGCGAAATCGCTGTGGGGCGGGCTTTACGCCGACCACGCAACCGCGCGACCTTGGGCATCGGGAAAGTCGTGCGCCCGGACAATTCCCTCTCTACAAAAACGGCCCATGCATATTCGGCTCGCCCTCGTATTCGTCTGTTTGGCGTCAGTCGCTGCGTTCGGCACGCCAGCGATGCCTGCGGACTGGCCCGAGTTTCGCGGCCCGACCGCCCAGGGTCTGAGCACCGCCGTGGGACTGCCGCTCACGTGGTCCGCTGAGAAAAATATTCTCTGGAAACAACCGGTGCCCGGTGCCGGCTGGTCTTCCCCGGTCGTGAGTCGCGGGCAAATTTTTCTGACGTCCGCCACCAATGCAGGCGATGAGTTGTCCGCCGGACTCCACCTTTTCTGTTTTGAAGCCGCGACCGGCCGCCTCGCGTGGCGCACCGAGGTGTTCGCCACCGCCGGCCTGCCGCCGCAGCCGCTCCACCAACTCAACACCCCCGCCTGCCCCACGCCCATCATCGACGGCGAACGCCTCTACGTTTACTTCGGACACCACGGCGCCGCGTGCCTCGATCGCACAGGTAAAATCATTTGGCGCAATAACCGACTCCGCTTCGATCCTGTCCCCGGCAACGGCGGCTCGCCGATCCTTGCCGGCGACCGGCTCATCTACGTCGCCGAATGCGCCACCGCTCCGTTCGTCATGGCCCTCGACCAACACACGGGGAAAACCCTCTGGAAAATACCGCGCGAACTGCCTTCAAAGATGAAGTTCTCATTCGGCTCGCCGCTCCTGATCCAAGTCGCCGGTCGCTCGCAAATCGTCATTCCCGGCAGCCGCGGGGTGTCCGCCCTCGATCCTGCGGACGGTCGCGAAATCTGGCTTGTGCGCTATCGCGGAGACGGCGCCTTGGCCCCGCGACCGGTGTTCGCCCACGGTTTGGTTTTCGTCTCCGCCGGCTATCTGCGCTCCGACTTGCTTGCGATCCGGCCCGACGGCCACGGCGATGTCACCGACACCCATGTCGCTTGGCGCGCCGCCAAGGGCGCGCCGCTCGCGCCTGCCTTGCTCCCGCTCGGCGACGAACTTTACGCCGTCAACAACGCCGGCCTCGCCACCTGCTGGGCTGCCCGCACCGGCCAAGTCCACTGGCAGGAAAAAATCGGCGGCCCCCACACCGCTGCGCCCTTCGCCGCCGAAGGGCGGCTGTATTTCCTCGCCGAAGACGGCACCACCACCGTCCTGCAAGCCGGCCGCACCTTCACCCTCCTCGCGACCAACCGTCTCGGCGAACCCGCCTTCGCTTCTCCCGCCGCCATCGAGGGTGCCGTGATTTTGCGCACCACGAAAAATCTCTACCGCATCGGCGAGACCCCGACCGCGAAACCGTGAAGTTCGCCGCCCACAGCTTGCACCCCACCCTCCGTTGCGTTCGATTCGCCGGATGAAGATCACCCTGCGATACCGCGCGTTCGCCCTGTTTTTTTCCGGCTTCGCCGCTGCGACGGTGTCCGCCGCCCACTGGCCCCAATATCGCGGGCCTAACGCCAGCGGCCTCGATTCGTCCGCCGCGCTCCCGACCAAATGGGACGCCACCACCGGGGAAAATATCCGCTGGCAAACCCCCATTCCCGGCCTAGCCCACGCCTCACCCATCGTCTGGGGCGACCGCGTTTACGTCGCGACCGCCGTCGCGGCCGGCGGCAAGTCCGACCTCAAGGTCGGTCTCTACGGCGATATCGCCGCCGCCCCCAACACCGAGAAAAACCAGTGGCGTCTCCTCGCCCTCAACCGCACCACCGGGAAAGTTCTCTGGACTACCCTCGCCCTCGACGCCGTGCCGCGCGTCGCCCGCCACACGAAGGCCACCCACTGCAATTCGACCCCCGCCACCGACGGCCGCTACATCGTCGCGATCTTCGGATCGGAAGGACTTTTTTGTTTCAACGCCGCCGACGGAAAACTCCTCTGGCACAAAGATCTCGGCCCGATGGACTCGGGTTATTTTCAAGTGAAGACCGCCCAGTGGGGCTTCGCCAGTTCGCCCATCATTCACGAAGGAAAAGTCGTCGTGCTCTGCGATGTGCAAAAAGACTCGTTTCTCGCCACCTTCGACCTCGCAACCGGCCGCGAACTCTGGCGCACCGCTCGCGGCGATGTGCCGACGTGGAGCACTCCCGCCATCGTCGAATCCCCCGGTCGCAAGCAGATCGCGGTCAATGGTTGGCACCACACCGGCGGCTACGACTTCGCCACGGGTAAGGAACTTTGGCGACTCGACGGCGGCGGCGACATCCCCGTGCCCACGCCCCTCTCTGCCCACGGACTCATCTATTTTACCAGCGCTCACGGCCGCAGCCGCCCCATGCGCGCGATCCGCCCGGACGCCACCGGCGACATCACGCCCGAAAACACTGACTGGAAACACTCGTCGATCGCCTGGAACCACGACCGCCGTGGCAATTATATGCAGACGCCCATTATCGTCGGCGACCTGCTCTTCGGCTGCGCCGACACGGGACTCGTCACCTGCTTCGACGCGAAAACCGGCGACGTCCGCTACAGCGAGCGCCTCTCGAAATCCAGCGAAGGCTACACCGGCTCACCCGTGTCAGACGGAAAAAACCTCTTTTTCACGAGCGAATTGGGCAACGTCTTCGTCGTTCCCGCGACCAGCACGTTTTCCGTCACCGCCACCAACTCGCTCGGCGAGACCTGTCTCTCCACGCCCGCGATTTCCGGCGGCACCTTATTTTTCCGCACGCGCGACCAGCTCGTGGCCGTGGGCGCGAAGCCCTGACGAACGCATCTCCGGAATATTGGCCAACCGGCGTGGCCTGGTCACGTCGCTCATGTTTGCGGACTTTCACCATGCCCCATGCGGGGACGCCCCGCCACGCTGCCGCTCGCCCGCGTGCCACCACCAACGAAAACCCGGAGAGAGACAGAGAGAGAGAGAGACGCCCACGCCGCTCTCATCAGACCGCCGAGTGAACGATTATACCAACGTCCCTTGAACTCTGGACGTTTCGGGAGCTGCGAGCGCCAGCGAGTGGACGGATCACCACTCGCTGGCGCTCGCGGCTACCCGGCAAATCAAAGTCTGAATCATTTGGGCGATTGATAGTAGCAACCTGCCCCCGTTTTCCAACCTGACCCCGTCTTCCGACCGACCCCGACCTACCGAAATCGAAAACAGACCAGACGTTGGGATCACTTTTTCGCGGCCGGCGCGGCGTCGAGCTTGGCTGACTGCCAGGCCAGGAAACGCCACGCGCCCTTTTCGAAGCGGTAGGCGGCGAGGACGCTCAGGTAGAGTTCGTTGAACGGGGCGGTCTTGCCGAGCTGCACGCGGCAGCGCGCGGTCATCAACACGAGGCCGGGCGAAACCTCGCGGAATTCGCGCTGCTCATAACTGACGGAACGATAGACCGACCGGCCGGCCGAAATCGCGGCGACAAACGAGGTCTTCGTGTCGGGTTTGCCGTTGGAGTGGACGTAGAGGAGATCGTCGGAAAAGACCGCGGCGAGTTTCGCCGGGTCGGCCGAAATCATCGCGGCGACGCGCGCATCGTCGGCCGCACGCCAGACGGCGGCGGGATCCGTCGCCGCCTGAGCGGAGGTGAGCGCGAGTGCGAGAACGAGGAGGGTTGCGGAGAAGAGCGGGGATTTCATGGGAGCGGGCCTGAGTTGATGATTAATGAGCTTCGGAAAATTCGGGGCGACGGGAGGGTTAGAGACATTGCAGGGCAAGGTGGGCGTCAAGGCGCGTGCCAACGCGGCGGCTGAGGGAGGCACTATTTTCGCAGCTCGCGGGGCGTCGCGCGCATTTTTTCCTTCGCCCGGAGCAGCACGCGGAGCGGGTGCAGTTCCTCGTCGAGCGTGAGCGGCATCGCGGTGCCGGTGACGAGCTGCGCGGCGACCGCGTCGAAATAATCCAGCGCCGGCACGGCTGCGAGCGGCTCGACGATCCGCCCGGCTGTGACGAGGCGCGTGCGCGCACCGCCATCGACCGACTCGATGAAGCCCGTGGTGCCAAATACCCGCAGGGTTTCGTTGCCGTGCGGGAGCGTCGTGCCCGGTGGGTTGAGGTAGTTGATGATGATCGTGGCGATGCCGCCATTTTCGAGTTCGGCCTGGGCGGCGCCGGCGATTTTTCCCTCGCCCGCATCCTGCGCGGGTTTGCCGAACGCGGTCTCCCAGCCGGCGATTGACTTGATGCGCACGCCGCCGACGTGCTCGACCAGACGCGCCGCGTGGATGCCCACCTGTAAGAACATCCCGCCATCGATCGCCTCGTCCTGCGACCGCGCGGTGCCGTAGCGATAGGATTTTTGCACGAATACCTGGATCACCTCGCCGACCGCGCCCTCGCGCACGAGCCGCCGCATGATCGCGTAGCTGGGCGCGAAGGCCGTGCCAGCCATTTCGTGAAACTGTTTTCCGCTGCGCCGCGCCGCCGCGAGAATCTGATCGAGCTCCGCTTCGGTGAGCGCGGCGGGCTTCTCCGCATAAACGTGTTTGCCGGCTTCGAGGCAGCGGATGGCGTCGCGCGCCTGATCCGCCCGCCGCGGTGAGCACAGCGAAACCAGCGCAACCGTCGGGTCTGCCAGCAGGGCTTCAAGCGACGCATGGCGCGTCACGCCTACGGGCAACGTCGTGGTCGCCCGCAATCCCGCGACCGCCACGAGCCGCGCATGGGGATGGTTGGCGAGTTTCGCCGCAGTGACTTGGTGGCCGTTGGAGCCGTAGAGACCGACGCCAAGTTTTTCCGCCGCCGGCCCCGCGGCTCTGACCCCGAGCGCCGCCACGACGAACAGGACTGCAACCACGCAAAACGGAGCATGCGGCCCCCTCCGGCGGAGTAGGGCAAAGGCGACAGTGGCAGCGCCGGATTGAGGAGAGTTGATCACACGCGTTGGGGTCGAAGCCACCGCCCCAACAACGGAGCAAGGGAAGGCCCAATCGAACTTTACGGATTGAAACGTGTGGCGTTTCGCGGGAGGCGGCGAATACCGGCGGTTTCCGTCACGCCGGAAACGCGCCGACTCCCCCGCGCCGACTCAGAACCGCCCGTTCACGCCGACGTTGATCGTGATGAAATTGTAGTTGATGGTCGACGGTTGGCTCCGGACGCCGCGGTAGACCACCTGCGGCTCGTTGAAGAGGTTGGAAACATCGAACGTCAGGCCCAGCTTCGGACTCACTTGGTAGGAAAGGCCGAGGTTGACGGTGTCCATCGCTTGGCGCCAGCGATTGCGGCCGACGGTCGCGGCCGAGTATTCCACGATGTAATCGCCGGTCCAATTGTAGAGCACGCGCGTGCCAAAACGCTTATAACGCCAAGACAGCATCGCGTTAGCGGCTTTGGGGATGAACCCGGTCACCTGGCCGCTGCTGAGATACGTCGTGCTGCCAAAATTTCCGTGCGTGTTGAGCATGGTGTAGTTGAGCGAGCCGCTCAAACCCTTGAGCAGGCCGGGGAGAAAGGTGAACTGCTGCTGATAACTGAACTCCCAGCCCTGCACATAGGCCGTGCCGGCGTTGGCTGACGTGTACTGCGTGAAGTTCACGTAGTCGCCATTGTAGCCGTTGTCCTGGCCGGAGGCCACGGTGCCGATATTGATGTTTCGGACGATGTAATCCTTGATCGTTTTCTTGAAGAACCCGACCGAGAA
>CAMBVX010000337.1 GCA_945871085.1 Opitutus sp. GAS368
AAGGTCTGCAGCCGCAGGTAGTCCGCGAGCGTGGCCGGCGCCTGCATCAAGTCGGTTTCCGCGCGCGGAAACTGCTGCCGCACGAAGCACGCGAGCGAGGTCGCGGTCCGCAACAGTTCCGGACAGCACGCAGCCGGAATCTTCACTCCGACATTGGCCGGCAGCAGATCTTCGCCGGTCGGCCATTTCGCGCGGAAACGCACGGAGAGAATGCGGGCATCAGCGGAAAAATCCTGCCAGCGTTCGCCCGGCGGGGGAAACAACCACTCGTGGGGCCCGGCTCGCCACGTGCGTTCGCCGAGCTTGACCACCACGCGCCCCTCGCGGATCAGCCACGCCGTGAGATCGAACGCCGACACGCGCCCGCTTCGCCCCTGGGGCGACACCGCACCATCGTAAACCCAGACGAGATGCGCGTGCAGGCTCGCCCACTCCGCCAAGGATGCGCGGGGAACGATCGCAGTTGGTGCGGAAACGGGCATGACAAAATCATGTAAGTTTTTGAGGAAACCACGCAACCCTGCACAGTGGTCTTCGATCGTCACGCCCACTCCACTCCCACGATCTATCGCGTCCCGCCGCCGAACCCCGTCAACGACCCGTTCAGCAAGGACCAAGCCTCGATCACCCCGCACGAACCCCCGCCGCCAACCAAGTCCCATGCCCCCCGCACGAACCGCCCCCCGCCCGCGTATCGCCCTCTTCTTGATCACCGTCGCCTACCTGTTGAGCGGGGTTGCACTGACGGCCCAGTCCGTCGGCAGCGGCGTAATTACGGGTCGCATCTTCAATCCCGCCACGGGCGAATATCTGCGCAACGCCGAAATTCGCGTCGCAGAGTCCGGCCAGTCGGTCACCTCGGGCAACGAAGGGGATTTCCGGATTTCGCCGGTGGCCGCCGGTCAGGCCACGCTGATCGTAACCTACACAGGATATCGGACGGCGACCGCGACCGCGGCCGTCACCGCCGGGGCGACGGTCACGCGAGACTTCGACCTGATCAGTTCCCTGCAGGCCGGGGGGGCGGCCGGCGAGCCGGTCAAGCTCGGCGCGTTCGTCGTCTCGACCGAACGCGAGGGGAACGCCAAGGCGATCATGGAGCAGCGCCGGTCGATGAACATCACGAACAGCGTCTCGTCCGACGTTTTTGGCGACAACGCCGAGGGCAACGTCGGCGAATTCCTCAAGCACATGCCCGGCGTCGAGGTCGAGATGAGTTTCGGCGAGATCCGCAACGTCCGGCTGCGCGGGCTGGGCGCGGAATACACCGCGGTGACCTTGGACGGGATGCCGTTGTCCAGCACGGATCCGGGCACGGGCGGCGGGGCCGACGCCCGTGCATTTACTTTCGAGCAGGGTTCGTTGAGCAGCGTAGAGATGATCGAAGTCTCCAAAACGGTCAGCGCCGACGTCGACGCCAACGCCCCGGCCGGCTCCATCAATCTCCGGACCAAACGGGCCTTTGACCGCGCCGGCCGCCGTGTGACGGTTCAAGCCAACTTGGTCGGCCACTCCGAAGAGTTCAATCTGCGCAAGACGCCCGGACCGGGCGACGAGACCCGCACGCGCAAGTTACGCCCCGGTGGAATTCTCGAATACTCCGATATCTTTTTCAACAAACGCTTGGGCGTGGTCCTGAATGTCAGCGAGTCCAACCTCTATCAGGAGGTGCTGGCCACGTCGCTGACCTTCAACCGCAATCCCACCGCCGCCGATCCGCGTCCGGCGGTGATCACCGCGATCGCCACGACGCACTCGCCCCGGTTCAACGAACGATTTTCCACGACCCTCACTTCGGATTTCAAGGCCACGCCGCGCCTGGTGCTGTCCCTCGGCCTGATCTACAACTGGTCCAACCTGTGGATGACCCAGGAGGCGGCGACTTTCAGCACGGGCGGACGGAACACCGTCGTCGGCGACGATCCGCTCGTGCGTTTCAGCACCACGAGCACCGGCAACGTGGGCCTCTCGCCCTCGCGCAATTCCAAGGCGGCCCAGACGTTCACGTATTTGCCGCGGTTCGAATACAAACTCGGCGACCTGCTGATCGAGGGCAAATACGCCGACTCGTTCTCCCGCGGTTGGTATGATCCGTTGAACCAGCGGGGCACGATCCGCAACATGGTCAGCCCGACGGCGAACGCCGTCGCATTCCGCGCGGAACGTTCCTCCGCCGACAGCGCCGACTGGCGCATCACGCAAACCGCCGGCCCGGACCTGGCGAATGGACTGAGCTTCACGAGCCCGGAGGCGAACATCAACGACGGACGCCGTTCGCGCCAGGGCGTCTACACCGGCGAACTCACCGCCACGCTGAAGACCAACCGCTTCCTGCCCATCGTTTGGAAAGCGGGCGTGAAGCGGAAGCTCGAGACCTTCGACTTCAAGAGCGAGCTGGGCGCCATCCGTTACAACTACGTCGGCCCAGGCGGCGGCGCCACGGGCGGCTGGGCGCCGTTCTCCTCGCCCCTCGTCTTCGATGTCGGGGCGCACAACGGGAGTGTCACCACGCTCTCCGGCCGACCGATCTTCATGCCGAACATGACCGCCATCGGGCGGGCCTACCTCGAGCATCCCGAGTATTTCCAGCTCTTCCTGCCGGTGAACAACTACTTCTCCGCCTACGTGACCAACACACGGCACTACGAGGAACAGATCGACGCCGCCTTCTTGATGGGCACGACGACCCTCGGCAAGGCGATGTTCCGGGCCGGACTGCGCCGGGAGAAAACCGGCACCGATGCCATGGAGTTCGACCCGCTCACCAACGCTCAGGTCCGCGCGGCGGGCTATCCCGCCACCTCGCGCGCGACCACCATCCCGGGCATCGCCTACCAGTTCTTCACGAAGCCCCGCGTCCATCGCACCGGCGATTACGACAACCTGTTTCCCAGCGCGTCGTTCAAATACAATCTCTCCTCCAGTCTGAGTTTCCACGCCGGCTACAGCAGCACGATCCGGCGGCCCCAAGTCTCCCAAATCGCCGGGGTCTGGCAGATCAACGACCAGACCCTGCGGGCTACGGTGCCCAACGTGAGCCTCAAGCCGGAAACCTCCGACAATCTCTCCGCCCGCCTCGCCTACTACTTTGAGCCGGTCGGCCTCCTGGCCGTCAGCGTCTACCAGAACAGCGTCAAGGATCTGCACGAATCGAACGAGTTTACCGCCGCGGAATTCGACTACGACGGCTCCCAAGGCGACCTTTTCAACTACACCTTCGTCACCACGGGCAACAGCGCCGAGCGGGTCAAGATTCGCGGCTTGGAACTCGAATACAGCCAGAGCCTGTCCTTCCTCCCCGGATGGCTGAAGGGACTCGCGGTGCGCGCCAGCTACACCCGGAACTACGCCGAGGTGCGCACGCCCACCATGGCCCCGCACGGGGCGAGCGCCGGCCTCAGTTATTCGTGGCGGCGGATCACGGCTTCGGTTAACGGCAAATGGAACGACAACACTCCCACCAACACGGCGGGCACGAACCACGTCCGCCATCGGACGACCCTCGACGTCAATGCCGGCTATCGCCTGACGAACCGCTACAGCCTGTTCGCCAGTGCCCGCAACCTCACCAACGCTCCCTACATCAGCCTGCAGAAACCGGATGCCCGGCCCGCGCTATGGAGCGGATATCAGGTCTTCGGCACGACGTGGACGTTCGGCGTAAAGGGTATATTTTGATCGGAAACACGCCTGATGAAATTGTCACATACCTCCGTCCTCCTCTTCGGCGCCGCGCTGCTCTGCCGCCCGATGCCGGCCGCGGAACCCTCGCCCACCGTCGTCATCGACAGCTTGGCCGCCCTCGCGGACCACGCAGGACGCAGCCACGTACGGGTCAGAATGAAGCCGGGCGTCTACCTGCTGAACGACGCCACGATGCTCCGCTCAGCCGAAATCAAACATCCCGAGACGCCGGGCAAAGTCGCCGGAAAATACGGCGTCAACTGCCTGCTGCACTTCGCGGGCAACGATAGCAGCTACGACCTGATCGGCGTCGTCATCACCATCGACACGAAGCTGCACCAAATGGCGGTTGGCGCCCTCGACAAGATCTTGGTCTCCGGCCATCGCACCACGATCACCGGCCTTACCGTCAACGATCTCGGCGACACCCCACCCCACAAGGGCGGACTGCGCATGCTGCATGTGATCGGCAACGGGAACACGATCGAAAACGTGACGCTCCGGACGCGCGGCTCCGCGCCCTACGGCTACGGCAATCTGCTCGGCAAGGGCGGCCATGCCCTCGTGCCGCTGCACAAGCAGTCCTGCTTGCTGATCACCGGGCGGGACAACCGTATTCTCGGCGCGAAGGTCATCGCGCGCACGTTCGGCCACGGCATCGTGATGCAGGGCGCCGTGAACACGTTGATCAAGGACTGCTACGTCGAGGGCGAGATGCGCTCGACCGACGAAATGCTCAAGGAGACTTCGGGCCCCGCGCACAGCGTGGGCTTCCAGAGCGACTATCCGCCGGGCCGCATCGTGCCGGGCCTGATGGTCGCCCTGAGCGAGGACGGCGTTCGCGCCTATCCCAACGGCAGTCAGGTGGGCGGGCGGCGCACCGAGAACATCACGGTGGTCGACTGCACGGTGAAGAACATGCGCTCCGGCTTCGACCTCGTGGCGGCCCGCGGCGCCGTGCGCGTGACGGGTAGCACCGCGATCGGCTCCAGCGAAAAAGGTTATTCGGTTCCCTCCGGCGGCGTCATCGAACGCTGCACCGGCGACGCGCTGTATGCGCCGCTGCTCTCGTTGCATGACAAGAATGGCCGCGATTGCCGCATCGATCTCACCCTGATCGGCACCTCCGGCGATTTTCCGCCCGCGCGGCTGGCCGAGATCAACGGTACGGGCCACCGGATCGTGATCAAACCCGATCCCGCGGGCGAGCCCTCCCAGGCGCGGCCGATCGTCTTCGGCGACTCGTTTTGGGCGGACGTGCAGCGCTTTCGTGATCCCACCATCACCCGCGAAGATTCGACCGGGGCACGCGGCATCGAGCTGCGCAACGAAACCGCCATGCCCCTCGTGCTGGGCAAGACGGCCCGCGACTGTGTCATCACCACGCGGGGCAAGGTGCTGCGCGACGACGGCGAAAACAACCGGTTCCCGACGGTCGCCGCACCCGCTTCACCATGAGCGGTCGTCCCTTCGCCTGTCTGTTCACGGCTGCAATGCTGGCGCCGTCCATGACGTGGTCCGCCGACGGCCAACCGGTCCCGGACCGACGCAGTGCGTTGCCCGGCGACACTCCCGAAGGCTCAATCCTTCGCGTCGACCTCGACGGCGACACCTGCGACGTGCTGCCCAACCACCACGACGGCGATTTCCTGAAGGTGAAAGTCCCGCCCGGGGCCATCCAAGATCCGCCGCTCAACGGGGAGAATCCGTTTTCGTTCTTCGATCTCGCTGACGCCGGAGTCGCTGAAATGGCGCTGCGCTCGTGCGTGCCCCGGACGATTCAGGCCGACGGGTCCGTCGTCGTCGCGGACTGCACGAGCAATTCGCCGTCTGCACCAGCCATCTAGACCGGATCCCAGGCCACCGCCCATCACCTCACGCCGAATGAAACACCACCCGCTCGCCCTCGCCACCAAACGCTGCGTCCTCGGCGTGCTCCTCGTGCTCGCCAGCGGGCGTGCACCCGCAGCCGACTCGCCGCCGGCGGTCGTCTGCTTCGGCGACAGCATCACGAAGCGCGGCTATCCGGACGAACTGGGCAAACGGCTCGGCGTGGCGACCATCAACGCAGGCGTCGGCGGCAACACTACAACCGCCGGCTTGAAGCGGATGCAACGCGATGTGCTGGATCTGACGCCGCGCGTGGTCGTCATTTTTTTCGGCACCAACGACAGCCGGGTGGACGCCCCGAAGGTCCACGTGACGGTCGATCACTACGTCGCAAACCTTCGGCAGATGATCACGCGGTGCGCGGCCATCCAGGCCCGCGTCGTGCTCTGCACCGTGCCGCCGATCAATCCCGAACCTTATTTCCAGCGGCACGCGAAGGCCGTGTTCGACGAGGCGGGAGGGTTGTCGAAAATCCTGGAGGGCTACCGGGCCGCGGTGCGGCGCCTCGGCACTGAGCTGGACCTGCCGGTCGTCGACCTCGCTCAGCAGCTCGCCAGCGAGCCGGCCTGGCTCAGCGCCGACGGCGTGCATCCCACACCGGCGGGCAACGCGATTCTCGCGAAGCTGATCGCCGAAAAGGTCTCGCCCCTGCTCGGCTCGCACCCCGCGCGGCGCGCCAACCCATGAGGGCTCCGCTTGTCCCTTCACCCGCGGGGATCTACGATGTGCTCGTCGTCGGCGGAGGCGTGTCAGGGAGCGTCGCGGCGATCGCGGCCGCCCGCACCGGCGCGCGCGTGTTGCTCGTCGAGGAACACGGCTTTCTGGGCGGCTCGCTCACCGCGATGGGCGTCGGCCCCATGATGAGTTTCCACAATCCCAGTGGCGAACAGGTCGTCCGCGGCATCCCCGACGAATTGATCGGCCGCCTCCAGGCGCGCGGCGCCAGCCTCGGCCACATCCCTGACACAACCACCTATTGCAGCACGGTCACGCCCTTCGACAGCGAGGAGCTGAAGATCGAGTTGGAAACGATGCTGACCGAGGCCGGCGGAGAAATTCTCTTCCATACCCAACTGGCCGCGACCGAGCTGGCCGACCATCGCCTCGCGGCCGTCGTCATTTGTAACAAGGCCGGACTCACGCCGCTCCGCGCCAAGGTTTTCATCGATGCGACCGGCGACGCCGATCTCGCCGCGCGCGCCGGCGTCACCTTCACCTACGGCCGCACCGCCGATGGTCTGGCCCAGCCCATGACGATGAATCTGAAACTGGCCAACGTGGACACGGCTGCCGTGCGCGACTACGCCCGCCGCCATCCCGAGGATTTTCTCTGGTCGCCGGTGGGCCAGGCCGAGGGGCTCCGCCGGCTCGCGTCGTCCCCGCGTCTCAGTCTGGCCGGATTCCTCGGTGCCTGGAAAGCGGCCCGCGAGCGCGGCGAGATCGACGTGCCCCGCGATCAGGTGCTCTTCTTCGAGACACCCGTGTCGGGCGTGGTCATCGTCAACACATCGCGGATCGTTGGCCTCAACGCCACCGATCCGTTCCAGCTCAGCCGCGCCGAGATGATCGGCCGCCGACAGTGTTCGCAGATTTTCCACTTTCTGCGCCAACACGCGCCCGGCTTCGCCGCGGCAGTGCGGATGGATACCGCCGCGAAGGTCGGCGTGCGGGAAACCCGCCACGTCGCCGGCCTCTACCAGATCACGGCCGACGACATCATGACCTCGCAGGCCTTCGACGACGCGATCGCACTCGGCGGATATCCGATCGACATCCACGCCCCCTCCTCCGAAACCACCGCCACAACCCGCCTGCAGCCTTCCGCGCGTTACCAAATACCGCTCCGCAGTCTCATGGTGGAGCGACCGGAGAATCTATTGGTCGTCGGCCGCTGCATCAGCGCCACGCACGAGGCGGCGGCAGCTTTTCGGGTCAGTCCGATCGCGATGGCCATCGGTCAAGCGGGCGGCGTCACTGCCGCGGAGGCGGCGCAGCGCGGCGTTAATCCGGCCCAGGTTCCCTTCGCCGCCATCCGCGAGCGCCTGTTGCAGCAGGGCGCCCAGTTGCCCTCGCCTGAGACGAGTGCACCCGCAGCAACCGCATGAAACCCGCCGCCACGCCATGGTTGAGTCCGGAACGCCGGCGCTGGGTAATTCTCGGCGTGGTCTTTGCCGCCATGGTCCTCAACTATGTGGACCGCCAAATCGTGTCGGTGTTAAAACCGACCTTGAAGGCCGAGTTCGGCCTCGACGATCGCGGGTATGCGTCGCTCATCAACGTCTTCGT